>CAYPSF010000044.1:0-27401 GCA_964413165.1 uncultured Bifidobacteriaceae bacterium | reverse complement strand
TCACTTTGGTCTGGTCGCGGCCGAGACCGCTGACCATTTCGCTGTCCGCGCCGCTACGCAGGACGACCGCCGCGTCGGGCGCGCCGGAAACCGCCATCGCCTGCTGGAAACCCGCCGCGATGGAGAGCACCCCGACGAGTACCGCCACGACGCCGGCGATGCCAAAGACCGTGGCCGCGACCGTGCCGCGCCGTTGCGGGATGCTCAACAACCCGAATTTCGTGATCGAGCCGATTTGGGAAATCCAGTTGATGGGGCCGGCCATAAGATTAATCCTCAAAACTCAAACACCAAGCGCCAGGGAAGCCCCGATTTTCAAACCTCAGCCGTCCGGGTGCAGTGGTTGGGGGCTTGGTGGCTGGGACTTCTCTGGGATTTGGGAATTGGTGCTTGGGATTTTTCATTTCACATTCTCCTCAAGGCGTCGGCGACGCGCAGGCGCATGGCCTGCAACGCGGGAAAAATTCCAGTGAGCAAACCCAGGACAATACTGATGGCCAGCCCGACCAGAAGATCGCGGGTGGGAAAGCTGAACAACGGCAGCAGGCCGCTGGTGGGGTCACCGCGGGAAATCACCAGCCACGCCAACCCCAGACCGAGCATTCCGCCCAACGTGGTCAACAGGCACGACTCGGCGAGCACGAGCGACATGATCTGCGCATTGGTGAAGCCGATGGCCTTGAGCACGCCCAGTTCCCCGGTCCGTTCCCGCACCGCCTGGGCCATGGTGTTGCCCGTTACCAGCAGAATCGTGAAGAACACCGTGGCCAGAATCGCCGCGACAATCAGGACGATATTGCCGATTTGACTCGCCCACGCTTGAACAAAAGCACCTTCCGGCTCCGTCTTGGTTTCCGCCGCCGAATTCTCAAACTCCTGGTCCACCCGTCTGGCGACTTCCGCCGCTTGGGTCGGGTCTTTCACCCGGATGGTGTACCAGCCCACCAGGCCCCGGCCCCGGTTCGGCTGGCGCTCTTCGTCGAAGTAATCGTAGCGGAAAAACAGTGGCGTGGTGTCGGTCTCTTTCTTTGTGCCGTCATAAATCCCCACCAGATCGAATTCCCAGGTTCGGCTTCCGCCGGCCGTCGACCAGATCGTGGATTGAATCGGCACCTTGTCGCCGATCTTCCAGTGAAACCGTTCCGCCGTTTTCCGCCCGACGATCGCCCCGGTCCGGGTTTTCAGCCACGCCTGCAACTGGTCCGGCGGCAGGACGATTTCCGGATGCATCTTTAAAAATTCTTCCGGCACGACGGGATTTTGCATGAAGAAATTCTTCCGATCCTGGTAGATGCCCCCAAACCACGTCTGGTGCGTCGCAAAATCCACGCCGGGAATGCGGTTCATCCGCGCCTGGTAGCTTTCCGGCAACAACTGGATGATGGAGACCTTGTGCCGCACCACCAGGCGGTTCTGTTGGGCCATGCTGACCCCGCCCGCCAGCGCCTGTTTGATCGCCATCAGAAATCCGAACAGAATGAAGGCCACGACGACGGACAGCAGCGTCAGCGACGTCCGCAGCTTCTTCCGCTTCAAATTACACCAGATGAGATGGAAAAATTTCATTTCACCGGTTCGTTGCTGAGCTGGCCTTTGTCCAGGTACACCGTCCGCGATGCGCGCGCCGAGGCGTGCGGGTCGTGCGTGACCATAATGACGGTCTTGCTGTGCTCCCGGTTCAGCGCCTGGAGCAAATCCAGGATTTCATTGCCGGCCTTGCGGTCGAGGTCGCCGGTCGGTTCGTCGCAGAGCAGCAATGTCGGGTCGGTGACAATGCCGCGGGCGATGCCCACGCGCTGTTGCTCACCGCCGGACAGCGTGCGCGGATAATGTTTCGCGCGATGCGACAAGCCGACCACTGCCAGCGCTGTTTCCACGTGCTTCTGGCGTTCAGCCTTGGAAAGGTGGGTGAGCAACAAAGGCAGTTCCACGTTTCGTTCCGCTGTAAGCACGGGCATCAGGTTGTAAAGTTGGAACACGAAACCGACGTGACGCGCGCGCCATGCGGCCAGCCGGTGGTCGGACAACTGGTCGAGACGTTCGCCCGCAACGGTGACGAGGCCCCCGGTCGGCCGGTCCAGGCCGCCAATCAAATTCAACAGAGTGCTCTTGCCCGAGCCGGACGGTCCCATCAACGCGAGAAATTCGCCGGCCGGGACCTGCAAATTCAGGTCCGCCAGCACATGGATGTCCTCCGAGCCGCGGTGGAAGATTTTTTCCACCTTCTCGACGCGCACCAGCGCGCCATTGTTTGATTGATTTTCGCTCATAGTTTCCTTGCCCTGACGGTCATGCCGTCGGTCAGTTCGGCGGGTGGATCCGTGATCACGCTTTCGCCGGCGGAGACGCCTGCATTTAACACCGAATCGTCGCCCTGGGTCTCGATCACCGTGACGGCGCGGCGTTCGGCGCGGCCACTCTGGACGACAAATACGATATCCCGTCCATCCCGGCTTTGCACCGCGTTTTTCGGGACCAGCACCGTGCGGGGCGCTGTAGCGGTTCCGCCACCGGTTTCATGAAAGGCCACTTTCACCGCCATTTCCGGCAGGATGCGCGGGTCGAGCTGGTCGAAGCCGATGCGCACCTTGACCGTGGACTTTTGCCGGTCGGCCGTGGGGATGATGGCGATGACTTTACAGGGAATTTTCCAGTCCGGATACGCGTCCAGCGTGGCGGCGACCGGCTGGCCGGGCTGGACCCGGTTGATGTAGCTTTCGTTGACGTCGATTTCAATTTCCAGCGAATCCATGTCCACGATCGTCCCGATGCCGGTGCGGGTAAACCCGCCGCCGGCCGATACCGGTGAAATCATTTCGCCCGGCTGGGCGTCCTTGGTGGTGACGATGCCCGCAAACGGCGCGCGGATGATCATGTCATCCATCTGTTGCCGCCACGAGTCCACGGTGCGTTCCGCCACCGTGATGTCGCGTTCCTGCCGGGCCAGGCGGGCGGCCAGCGATTTCGCGTCCGACTCCGCCTTGTCCAGGTCGGATTGCGACGCGATGTTTTGTTTGACCAGGTTGGTGGTGCGCTGGAATTCGGCTTCCGCCTGCTTGAGTTGGGCGCGGGTTTCATCCACGGCGGTTTTCGCCGATTCCAACTGGGCCCGGGCCACCTCCAGGCTGGTTTTGATGTTGGTATCGTCCAGCCGCGCCACTATTTGGCCTTCCTTCACCTTCATGCCTTCCTCGATGAGGATCTCGACGACCTTGCCGGTGACCTTGGAGGAGACCGTGGCGGCACGCCGGGCGGTGACATAACCGGAGGCGTTCAAGACCGTGTGGTCTCCGCTACCGCCGCCGCCGGTTTCCCGGGCCAAAGCTGTGTGCACTTCCACGGCGCTGGAACGCGAGTGCCAGAAAAACGCCATCAGCGCCAGAACCACAACGACGACCACAGCCACAACGACCGTCCGCCCCGTTTTGGATTCGGGTTCCCGCCCGGCGCTGCGCTCGATTCGCAACCCATCGAGCGGAGGTTTGGAGACACTCATAAAAACGTCCATCCAAACAAGCTGATTTCATGACCCGGGTCAAGTCGCGCCCGGTAAAAAATTGCTGTCGGGGTGCATCTCAATTTTTTAAGCAACCGAAAAGGCCATGTCCCGACAGGCCATTTTGAAAATAGCCCGGCGTTTAAACGCCGGGGTTTGATGGTGTTGGAATCAGTCCCGTAGGGACGGCTGAGAAGCGTTTTGTTCAATCGTCCCCGTGGGACTCGACGCCTTGCCAATCTATCCCGGCATTGAAATGCCGGGCTGTTGTCGATTGTTCCTTCGGAACAGAACACGCGCTCAAAAATTGGGATGCACCTCGTTATCCGCCTCCACGGGGTGTCGTGAACTCCAACCCGCCCGAACCCGATCGCGATGAATTGTTTTTGGGGTTGTCCCGTCCATGCCCAGGACCTGGGCAGCACCAAGACACCGGCTGGCAAGGCCAAAACGCGAACGGAACATCCGTCGGCGCTTTTCCTCTGACAAGGAGTGAAAACGTCATTTGCGATTTCGGTCCGCGCTGCGACATTGCCATCGATTTTATGAATGCAAGGGAGCGATGGTGGGTGGGAGCGATCCTGGCCGGTTTTCTGTTTGGACCCTGGCGGGCGTCTGCCGCGCCGCCGGTTTATCCGCTGAAACAAAGTCCGAACCGGCGTTATCTCGTGGACCAGAGCAATGCGCCGTGCCTGCTCATCGGCGAATCGCCCCAGGCACTCACGGTGAATCTCACCACCAATGAGGCCGCCCTGTTTTTCATGAACCGCAGCAATCACGGCTTCAACACTGCCTGGGTCAATCTGCTCTGCGCCACGTACACCGGCGGCCGGGCCGATGCCAGCACGATTGACGGGATCCTTCCGTTCACGGCCAATGTCCCGGTCACCAGCACCTACGACCTGACGAAGCCCAACGAGGCGTTTTTCGCCCGGGTGGACCAGATGATCCGCCTGGCCGCGCAGCAGGGCATCCAGGTGCTGCTCGACCCGGCCGAGACCGGCAGTTTCCTGTCGGTGATGCTCGCCAACGGCACCAACCGGTGCCGCACCTACGGTCAATACCTCGGCAATCGTTACAAGAATTTTCCCAATATCATCTGGATGAGCGGCAACGATTTTCAAAGCTGGCGCACGCCGGGCGATGACGCGGTGGTGCGCGCCGTGGCGCTGGGCATCCAGGACACCGACCCGAACCATCTGCAAACGGCCGAGCTGGATTATCTGCAGAGCAGTTCACTGGACGATACGAACTGGAATTCCATTTTCACCCTTAATGCGACGTACACGTATTTTCCCACCTACGCCCGGCTGCAGCAGGATTACAATCGCACGAATTTCCTGCCCAATTTCATGGTCGAGGCCAATTACGAGTTCGAAAGCCTGCAGGGACCGGTCACCACGGCGCCGATTCTCCGCAAACAGGAGTATTGGACCATGACGAGCGGCGCTTGCGGCCAGATGTACGGCAACGGTTACACCTGGCCGTTTCTGAGCGGCTGGCAGGGCCAGCTCGACACGCCGGGCGCCATCCAGATGGGTTACCTCAAGGCGTTTTTCGAGGCGCGCGCCTGGTACAATCTGATTCCGGACACCAACCACGTCGTGGTCACCGCCGGTTTTGGCACGTATTCCGACAGCAGCCATGTGGCCGATAACGATTACCTCACCGATGCGCGCACGCCCGACGGCAGCCTGGTGGTCATCTACACGCCCATCCTCCGGCAGTTCACGGTGGACCTGTCCCAACTGGCCGGGCCGGCCGCGGCGCATTGGTTCGATCCGGCGGCCGGAATTTATTACCCCCTCACCGGCTCGCCGCTCACCAACAATGGCACGCTCAATTTCACGCCGCCGGCCAACAACGCCGACGGCGACGGTGGCTGGGTGCTGGTGCTGGAAACCAATCCGCCGCCCGTCCCGCCGCCACCGCCGCCCCAATCGAAGTTCGGGCAACAGAATTTCGCGACGCCGCAGACCCCGCAGACCCAGGTTTCTGTCGCTTACACCAACGCGCAAACGGGCGGCAACGCCAACCTCCTCGCCATCGGCTGGAACGATACCAATGCGAACATCACCACGGTTGGCGATTCCGCCGGAAACGTTTATCACGTCGCACTGGCGACCTTTCGCGGCAACGGCATGAGCCAGGCGATTTATTGCGCCGGCAACATCAAACCGGGGACGAACACCGTTACCGTCACCTTCAATGAGCCGGCCACTTTCGTGGATCTCCGGGTGACGGAATATTCCGGGTTGCTGCCGACCAATGCCTTTGATGCGGGCACATCCGGAACCGGCATTGGCACCGGCGCGAGCAGCGGTCCGTTGACCGTGAATGGGACCAACGAACTGCTCTTCGGCGCGGGCATGACCGCCGGCACTTTCTCGGGTGCGGGCGGCGGATTCTCGTTGCGGGTGATTACCAGCCCCGATTCGGACCTGGTGGAAGACCAGGTGGCGGCCACGCCCGGCAGCTACAACGCGACGGCCACGTTGAATTCCGTGGAGTGGCTGATGCAACTGGCGGCCTTCAAGGCGGCGCCGCCTGTCAACGTGCCGCCGTTACGCATCTTTCTGACGGCCCTGAGCACCGCGGTGCTGGCCTGGCCCACCAATTCGGCGAGCTTCACGTTGCAACAAAGTTCAAGCCTGGGCACCGCAAGCTGGGTGGATGTGACGAACGCAGCGGTCCTGGTGGGCGGCGAAGACCAGGTCACCGTTTCGCCTTCGACCGTCCGGAAATATTATCGTTTGAAATATCCCTGAGTCCGGCCGGCAGCGGATGATAATCCGAGCCGGACACCGGAAAAGCAAAAGCGGCGAACGGTAATTCCGTTCGCCGCCTTTCAATCAAGGTGCCGGATCCAGTTTAAAGGGCACCGTTAGATTTTCGCAATTTACGCCGGCCGGCGAATGCCAGGCCGAGAAAACCGGCCGTCAAGAGACCCAACGAGGAGGGTTCAGGCGCGGCGACGGTTTGTATATTCACGAAGGCGCCGGGGTCTGCTTCGATCCCTCCGCTATACACATAAGAAAACCCGGCCTGTCCGGTCAATGACGCCGGCGCAAAGGAGGCGGTGTAAGTGAACTGCATGGACTGGCCCGGCGCCAACGCGTTTGCGGATGAGGATGCGGAAAACTGGATTGAATTCGCGGCGACGCTGGCATTCCAGCCCGTTGGGGCCCCGGCACTGCTGGGGACTCCAGGGAGATAAAAAAACGGCGCTATGTTAGGGGTCCAGGAATACCAGAAACTGCCAATGGGAACGGAACCGGAGGTGTTGTTAAGCGTTATAATATAATTATACACACCGCCGTTTGGCACACCGCTCACTGTGCCGCTGGCTGACTCGGTTTGCGCAAAGGCGGCAGTCGCCGTTCCCAGCATGGCCAGGAAGGTCAAAAATAGTTTCCGGGGAGTCGAATTCGATCTGATTTTCATGGCGTTTTCCTTCATTTTGTTATGATTTTTGTAAAAAAGCCCACATTCAGGCCAAGTAAGAGAAAGACCTCCACCCAAAAGTTCCCGACGGTGAATAAGTCACAATTCATCCGAGAAAGGGCCAATAATCGTTACGCGCTTGTACCGCTTGCCGCCTTGGCAGAAGATTTGGAACCATGTTTCGCATCGGCATCCTGCCTGTTTCTACGCTGCTGGCCATCGTGCTGGCAATTGGCGGAAGCCGTTCCTCTGCGCGGGCGGGTGAAACCCCGGCCGACGCTGCCTTTGCAGAACACGTCGCCCGGTTGAAGCCGGGCGTCCCCGACGGTTTTACGGTGGTGGTCCAGCCGCCTTTTGTGGTGATCGGGGATGAACCGCCCGACAACGTGCGAATGCGCGCGACGAAGACCGTGAAATGGGCCGTGGACCGGCTCAAGCAGGAGTACTTCCCGCGCGACCCGGCGGAGATCATCGACATCTGGCTGTTCCGTGACCGGGCCAGCTACACGAACAACGCCCTCCGCCTGTTCAACGATGCGCCCGCGTCGCCATTCGGTTATTATTCGGCGGAGCACGGGGCGCTGATCATGAACATTTCCACCGGGAGCGGCACCCTGGTGCATGAAATCGTCCATGCCTACCTGCACGCGAACTTCCCCGCCTGTCCGCCGTGGTTCAACGAAGGGCTGGCTTCACTCTACGAGGCGGCGGCGGAAAAGGACGGGCACATCCGCGGCCTGATCAACTGGCGCATCAAGGGACTGGAACAATCCATCCGGGAAGGAAAAACCGTTTCGTTCCAGCGGCTCACGTCGATGTCGGAGGCCGAGTTTTACGGCGGCCGGGATCGCACCAACTACAACTCGTACTATGCCCAGTCCCGCTACCTGTGTTACTATCTCCAGGAAAAAGGCCTCCTGAAAACGTTCTATCACGAGTTCGTCGCCAACGTGAAACCGGACCCGACGGGTTACCAAACGCTCCAGCGCGCCCTGCGCGTGAAGGACATGGAGGCGTTCAAGCAACAATGGGAGGAGTTCGTGTTGCAGTTGCGGACGCCCTGAACACTCAAAATAAACCCGATGGAAATTAAAGCCTGATGACCTGCCGTTTATTTTCCTTTCTGGCAGCCTGCCTCCTGGCGGGCCCGCTGTCCGCGGAGAACCTTTCCCGGGTCCGCCTTTACGATCTCACCTGCGAGCACCTCCAGAATCCTGTTGGCATTGGCAACCAATCGCCGCGCCTGTCGTGGAAGCTCCGTTCCGACCGCAACGGTGAGGTCCAGACCGCCTGGCAAATCCGCGCCGCTTCCTCCCGCTCGGGCCTCGACACCCATCCGCCGGAACTTTGGGACTCCGGGAAAATCGTCTCCGACCAGTCCGTCCTCGTTCCGTGGGCGGGCAACCCGCTGGACTCGCGCTCCCTGGTTTTTTGGCAGGTCCGCATCTGGGACAAGAACGGCCAGCCTTCTCCCTGGAGCGAGATCGCTTCGTTTGAGCTGGGATTGCTGGCGCCCGCCGCCGAATGGAAGGGCCAATGGATCACCGCCGACCTGCCGCGGTATGACATTGAACAATCCGCGCTCGCGAAGGCGTCCTGGATCAATGCCGGTTCCGCTGCCAATCAGCCCGCCGGCGTCCGCCTGGTCCTCAATCTTCCGGCCGCCACCGCTATTCGCAGTGCCGTCATCGATGTGGTGGCGGACGGCCTGATCACCGCTTACGTCAACGGCCGGCCCAGCCGCCAGGGTGCCAGCAGCCGTACCGCGCCGTTGCATGCAGACGTCCGTACCCAACTGACGCCGGGCAAAAACATCATCGCCATCGGCTCCGCCGCGGTGCGGGATGCCATTCGCCATGACCGCGGCGAGGCCGGTCGGAACGCCATAGCTGCCCGTGGCATCATCGAACTGGAAGACGGCCGGCGAATCGAGTTCAACACGGATGGTTCCTGGAAAGCAGCGGTGGCTCCCGGTAACGATTGGTTTGCTCCAGCTTTTGATGATTCCGCCTGGCCGGCCGCGACCAATCTCGGGCCATATGCGGCGGCGCCCTCGAAATATTCCGACAACACCGTCGGGCCTGGCCGTTACCTGCGGAAGAATTTTGCGGTGAAAGGGCCGGTCGCCCGGGCCCGGCTTTATGCAACCGCGCTTGGGGTTTATGAAGCCTTCATCAACGGTAAACGTGTCAATCGAGACTCGGCGCTGGACCCCGGCTGGACGGATTACCACAAACGCGTGATGGTCCAGACTTATGACATCACCGCACTGCTCGCGGCCGGGACAAATACCATCGGGGCCATGCTGGGCGACGGCTGGTATGCTGGCCGGTTGGGTTGGATGGGGCTGGCGCAATACGGCACCCGCCCGGGCTTCAATGCCCAGCTCGAAATTACCTACGCCGATGGTACTCGGGACATCGTCGCCACGGACAATTCCTGGCAGGCGGGCCCGGGTGAAATTGTCGGCTCAGACCTGCAATGGGGTGAAGTCATCGACGCCCGCAAGACCGTCTCTGACTGGAACCAGCCGGCGTTCAAGAATTCGTCGTGGACGAATGCCGTCGTCGAAACGCATGACCTTGCGCTCGTTCCGCAACTGGGCCCGCCGGTGCGTCGGTTGCAGGAACTGCCGCCCAAAAAAATCATCCATCGAGACGGCGCTTGGATTGCTGATTTTGGCCAAAACTTTGTCGGTTATGTCCGCCTGACGGCCCGCGGACCCGCCGGTACCGTGATCACGTTACGTCACGCCGAAATGCTCGATACCGATGGCTCTCTCTACACCGAGAACCTCCGGCCCGCGCTGGCCACCGATACCTTTGTCCTCCGGGGCGCGCCCGGTTGGGAAACTTTTGAGCCGCAATCCACTTTCCACGGTTTCCGTTACGTTGAAATCTCGGGTTGCCCCAGCCGCCTGGCGGCGTTTGATCTTCGTGGTATCGTTGTCGGTTCCGACACACCGACAACGGGGACCTTCGAGTCTTCCAACCCCGATCTCAACCGTCTTTATCAAAACATCGTCTGGGGCCAGCGCGGCAATTTTTTAAGCGTGCCCACCGATTGCCCGCAGCGCGACGAACGCATGGGCTGGATGGGCGACGCACAGGTGTTCGCGCCCACGGCCGTGCGCAACGCCGATGTGGCGGCCTTCTTTGCCAAATGGCTGCTGGATGTGGATGACAGCCAGACCACGAACGGCGACTACTCGGACGTCTGCCCGCGCGTTGACCGGCCCCGGCCGGCGATGCCGGTCTGGGGCGACGCCGGCGTCATCATTCCCTGGGTCATGTACACTGCCTACGGTGACCGGGCGTTTCTGGCGGACAACTATCCGTTCATGGTGCGCTGGCTTGAATTCAATATTGGCCGCTCCACCAACCTGATTCTGAGCGGCGGCGTGGGTGATCACCTGGCGCCGCAGCGCACGCCCACCGACGTGGTGGACACCGCCTACTTTGCGAATTCCGCGCGCCTGGTTGCCCGGGCGGCGGCGTTGCTCGGCAAAACGAACGATGCGGTCAAATATGACAAGCTGTTCCACGACATCGCTGCTGTCTTCAACCAGTCTTTCGTTGCCACCAACGGCAACATCAAGGGCGATACCCAGACGGCTTACCTCCTCGCGCTCCAGTTCGATCTGCTTCCCTCCCGCGATGGCGGGATCCGGGCGGCCGCCGCGCAGCGCCTGGCCGAAGACGTCGAACGGAACGGCCATCTGACCACCGGGTTCGTCGGCGTGGGCCTCATTTGCCCGACGTTGACGCAAATCGGCCGGTCCGACCTGGCCTGGCAACTGGTGTTGACCAACACCTATCCTTCGTGGCTGTTTTCCGTGAAGAACGGCGCCACCACCATCTGGGAACGTTGGGACGGCTGGACCCCGGAACATGGTTTTCAGGATTCCTCTATGAATTCCTTCAATCATTACTCCCTGGGTTCCGTCGGTGCCTGGTTTTATTCCGGTGCCGCCGGCATTCAGCCGGATGAGTCGAACCCGGGTTACAAACACTTTTTCCTGAACCCGCAGTTCACCTCCCGGCTCGCGTACGTCAAAGCGTCGCTCGATTCGCCCTACGGCCTCATTGTTTCCCACTGGAAGATCAAGGGCGACCGGTTGCTTTACGACGTGACCATTCCTCCAAACACCACCGCCACACTCATGCTGCCGGTTCCACCATCGAAGGTCCTGCAATCGGGCCGGTCACTTCCGGCATCGGACGATCGCGTCACCCGGCTCCCGCTGGTTGCCGGAACATATCATTTCTCGCTGCCACGGGAACGGATCCGGTGGTGGGGGAGTCTGGCTACCGTTGCACGGATGCACCTCAAATTTTGAGAACTTCCGGAACCTCGCGGACGCGACCGGTTTGGCGACCGTGGCTTGAAAGCCACGGCTACCATCCTCAGTCGCTCCGCGACTACATAAAAACCGACATTTGCCCACGTTGCGCACTTGAATCCCTTGCCGCCCTGGCGGAAGATTTGAGGAATGTTTCGCATCGGCATCGACCTTGGCGGCACGAAGATTGAAGGCATCGTGCTGGATGCGTGCGGCCAGGAACTCGTTCGCAAGCGCTTGGATACCCAACAGGAGAAGGGCTACGTCCCTATCCTCGACCGCATCAAAGGTCTGCATGATGAACTGGCGGCGAGCATCCAACAGCAGCCGTATGCGTTCGGCATCGGCACGCCCGGCGCGATTTCGCCGCGCACCGGCCTGCTGAAAAATTCCAACACCGTCTGCATGAACGGCAAACCGGTGAAGGCGGACCTGGAACGGTTGCTCGGCCGGAAAATCGAGATCCAGAACGATGCCAATTGTTTTGCCATGGCCGAGGCGTTGTACGGCGCAGGCAAAGGGAAGAAACTCGTCTTCGGTGTCATCATGGGCACGGGTTGCGGCGGCGGGATCGTGCACCGGGGCGAGGTCATCACCGGCCCGCAGGCGATCGCCGGCGAATGGGGCCATATGTCCATCAACCCGGACGGCCCGCTCTGCTACTGCGGCCAGCGCGGTTGCGTGGAGACCTACATCAGCGGGGGCGGCCTGGAAGCGCGCTACGCCAGGCAGTTCGGGGCCAAACGGTCGTTCAAGGAAATCGTACAGGATTATCGCGTCGGCGATGCCCGGGCGGCAGAGTTCGTGCAGGAGTTCTTCCATCACTTCGGCCGGGCGCTGGCCAATCTCATCGACGTGCTGGACCCGGACGCAATCGTGCTGGGCGGCGGCGTCTCCAACTTCGACGCGCTCTACACCGAGGGCGTGGCGCAGGTGGCGAAATATGTGTTCAGCGACAGCTTCGAGACTCCCATCGTTAAACATCAGCTCGGCGATTCCGCCGGCGTCGTCGGCGCGGCTCTGATCGGCGTTTGATAGCCAAACCGAAACCCGGCCGAATAGTCCGCATGCGGTCACGCTCAAAAGCAAAGTTTGATCCTCATGCGAATGAACCGCACAATTGCTGATGTAGCTATTTCAAATATTTTCCGTGTTGGCAGTTTCGGCAAGGGCACGAGGAACGGGAAAAGTCGCGGCTTGAAGGGAAAAACACCAGCCGCTTGGCGGCAATTCAGAATCCTACCCTTGCAATACGACGATGCCGATTTGAAATCAGTTGGGTGAAATTTTTATTGAGGCCAAAATCTTTTCCACGGTTTCGTCGTATGATGACCGGTCTGCTGGCCCGAACATTTGAAACTGCCAGAAATACGGATGTTTCAAAATGAACAAATATTCCACCTTTGCCGATCGGCCTCCCACTTCAAATTGCAACGTCATCCGTTTTGCGGGACTTCCGCCAATCATCACATCATGATTAACGGACTGAAAACCTCGTGAAAATTGTTGCTGCATTGCCTGCCTGATTTGAGTGACGATGCCGTCGATTGATTGATTTTGGTCAGGAAGCAGCGTTGTGCGACTCACCCCGATACTGACATCGGCGAGTTGGCCGTGATAAGATTCAAGCCGCTTCATGTTTTCCTCGGCATTAGATTTTTGCTCCTCGGTCAATTGCAGATACTTCTCGCCGCGGCGAAGAGCGGCCAGGTTGTTGTCATTCGTCAATGCCATCGGAGAAAGAAATTCCAGGCCGGCAAGCTGGCAATGTATCCAGTCGGGTTTTCGCCCTTCCAGGGCCAGTTTGCGGGCGTGAAGAAAATTTGGAATTGCAATGGCGAGCAAGAGTCCGTTAATCACAATTCCAACCAGAGCGGGCCAAAAAATATTTCTGGAACCGTATTTGGGAATGGTCGCCAGCGCGACCACGCCCGACAAAAATCCCACGCAGACGAGGAGGAGAGCCGCAATTTCTCCGACCAGTCTGGCCGGAGTACGACTTGTGAACATGACAAGTCCAGCGGCAATGATTCCAGCCACCCAGGCCACACGGGCGAGTTGGTGCGGGAGCGCCTTTGCGTTTGTTTCAGCAGCGTCATTCATCGGTTCACGGTTGAAGAAGTTATGCCAGTTCCAGTTTCGATTCGGCCCGCGTGGTTTCATCGTGAAGGCCGAGGATGAGTTGCACGTCCGCATGCACGTCGGAATTCCCCACCTTCCGGATCAGCTCGCAGGTCGCATAGTCATCGGCCACGGATTGATATTCAACTTCCCATTGCTTGAACCGGGCTTCTTCTTTCTCGCTGGCCCACGGCCACCGGCACGGGGGAACGTCGGCATAGCATCGCCACGGCTTGGGCGTCAGGCGCGCGCGGAAACATTTCTGGGCCTTGCACAGCTGGCGGTATAGCGGGTCGGCGCCGAGCGCCTCAAACACACCATCGGACACCGCCGTTTCCGGCTCGAACAGGGCATGCGTGGCCAGCAGGCGGAGGCCGGCCCGGGTGCGATAGATCCGCCAGCCCCAACCGTCATGGCGCCGCGCCCATTGTTCGGCTTTGGCGACAACGTTGTCCATCGGGTTGCCCGGTGGCGCGGGAGCGGGCTTGCGGAACAGCCGCTGGAACAGTCCCGGCCGTTTCGGTTCCGGCAGGTCCACGTCCACAAACATCACCCGCGCCGTATTCAGCACCAGGCAGCCGTAAGAATTGCGCGTCACGACGGCTGCGATTTCGCCGGCGGCGTTTCTAATTTCCTGCAACACCGGCTCGCGAAAAGGACGATTGGGATAATAGCCGCGCCGTTGTTGGGGAATATCGCCTTGCCGGAAGCGCTCGGCCATTTGTTGCGCCGCCTGGACGGCCAGCGTTTGCGCTTCGGCGAGACTGCGGAAAGACCAGCGCCAGGAAATCTGGCCTTTGCACTCTCCCCGGGCCCAGAAAGGCGCAAAGTTCATGAGCCGAAGAGTGAAACCAGCCGTCCGAACGCGCAAGCTGAATTTAAGCTGGCCGGAACGACGCCGTTGACCTTCCATTCCCGCAAGGCGTCGTCGGCGCCCTGATCGGGCTTTGATGGGCACACCACCGGCTGAATCCGTTTGGTGTCCCGCCTTCACGCGGCAGCTGATGGAATGCGGTGTAGGGGGCCGCCTGAAGGCGGGACATCGAACGCGGCAAATATATTTTTGGATTTCCGGGAATCTGTGATAATGTGCGCTGGAAGATAATTAGATTTATCTTATGACTCAGCGCGACTGGTCAGCCATGATCCCGACTTGGGATGCCCTTCCAACCCTGGCGGGCAGTCGCGGTTCAACCGCCACCAAAACATGAAAGCTCCCTTGCCCAGCAATGAAACCGAACGGCTCACGGCTCTGAAGGAGTATCACGTTCTCGATACCGGGACTGAGCAGTCCTACGACGATATCACCGTTCTGGCGGCTCATATATGCAAGGTTCCCATCGCCATGATTTCCCTGGTGGACGAGGTCCGGCAGTGGTTCAAATCGAGAGTGGGCGTAGGGCAGCAGCAGACGCCCCGCGAAGTCGCGTTCTGCGCCCATGCGATTCTCCAGAACGGACCGTTCATCGTCCAGGACGCAACGAAAGATCGGCGATTGGCCGACAGCGCGCTGGTCACAGGCGAACCGCATATCCGGTTTTACGCAGGCATTCCCCTGGTCAACCCGCAGGGGCTGGCCCTGGGAACCCTCTGTGTGATTGACCATCAACCGCGCCGGCTTTCGGCCGCGCAGCAAAAGGCGTTGGAGGCCTTGTCGCGGCAAGTGATGGCGCTGCTGGAATTGAGACGGGTCTCCACCCATCTGGCGGAAGCGCTCGATCATGTCAAAAAGTTGCAGGGTTTGCTCCCCATCTGCGCCTGGTGCAAGCGGATCCGCGACGACGAGGGTTACTGGGACCAGGTGGAGGCTTACTTCCACAAATCCACGGGCGCTGATTTTACCCACGGCATTTGCCCGGAATGCCGGGAGAAGACGCAGGCCGAATGGCTGCGCAAACAATCGGCCCCGGAATCGGCGCAGCCGGAGACCTGATTAAAGCAAAGTTAGTGCTGCCATCCGCCCTCACCCCGGCCCTCTCCCCCGAGGAAAGGGAGTGCCCCATCCTGTCGTTGGAAAATTTCTCGCTCTTTGTTGTCGCCACCGATTCTGTTCCATTGGCAGTAAGACGTACCACAATTCAGGATGCCGGTTTCGCTAAGATACAGTGAACGATTCTCCCTCTCCCGGGGGAGAGGGCGGGCGTAAACTCAAATTTCCGGGAATATCAGGAAGCCTCAAAATCTCCGTAATTCTCATTCCCTTCAGCGTGTTTTTTTTCCATTTTATCGCCGTGGAAACCAAGCGTGAATTGTTCCAATGGCTCGCCGCGTTCAGCCTCCTGTGGCCCGCTTCAGCCCTGGGCGGAACCGCACCCATCCAGTTGGATGTGGATGCCACGGACGCCATGCGCTGTCTCCTGCATGCGCGACTGCATATTCCCGCCGCGCCCGGTCCGCTCACGTTATATTATCCCAAATGGCTCCCCGGCGAACACATGCCGGACGGTCCCATCAACGACCTGACCGGCCTGCAGATGAGCGTGCAGGGCAAACCCGTGACCTGGCAGCGCGACCCGGACAACATGTACGCGTTTCATCTCGATGTGCCGGCCGGGGCGGAAGCCGTGGATGTGTCGCTGGATTTTCTGCTGGCGCCGGGCGGCGGCTCATTTTCGGTCGGCGTTTCCTCGACGGCCAAGCTGCTGGATTTGAACTGGAACGAGGTCCTGCTTTATCCGCAGACCGCCGAGCCGTTGAAGCTGCCATACGTTGCCATTCTACGCCTGCCCGAAGGCTGGAAATTCGGGACGGCCCTGCCGGTCGCGGATTCGTCCGGCACTCGCATTGAATTTTCGCCCGCCCCGCTGGAGACCCTGGTCGATTCGCCGGTCATCGCCGGTGAATATTTCCGGACGATTGACCTGGCGCCGGGCGAATCGCCGCCGCAGGTCCTCCAGCTCGTGGCCGACAGCGCCGCCGCCTTGGAGCTGACGCCCGAGGACCGGCGCCGTTTTTCGCACCTGGTGACGGAGGCGAACGCGCTGTTCGGCGCGCATCATTATCGCGACTATCATTTCCTGCTCACCCTGAGCGATCGGGTGTCGCATTTCGGCCTCGAACACCATGAATCCAGCGACAATCGCGAGGGCGAAAATTATTTGACGGATGGAAGCGCGCGGCGCGCGTTCCCCGATTTGCTGCCGCATGAGATGGTCCATTCCTGGAACGGCAAATACCGCCGCCCGGCGGGCCTCGCCACGCCGGATTACCAGCAGCCGATGCGGGACGAACTGCTCTGGGATTACGAAGGCCTGACCGATTATCTCGGCAAGGTCCTCGCCGCGCGCAGCGGCCTCCAGACCAACGAGGATTTTCATGAAATCTTTGCCCTGATCGCGGCCACTTTGGATCACCGGTCCGGCCGTTCGTGGCGGTCACTGGCCGACACCGCGGTCGCCGCCCAAATCCTCTACCTCGCTCCATCCACCGGCACCGCCTGGCGGCGGAGCGTCGATTTTTATCCCGAGGGCGACCTGATCTGGCTGGAGGCGGACACCCTCATCCGCCAGCAATCCAAAGGCAAGCGGTCGCTCGACGATTTCTGCCGGAAATTTTACGGCGGCGAGAGCGGTCCGCCGAAGGTTGTTCCCTACACCTACGACGATGTGGTGAAGGCGTTGAACGAAATCGCTCCGTACGACTGGCACGGATTTTTCCAGCAACGTGTCAATGCCATCAACCCGCGCGCGCCGCTCGGCGGCATCGAAAACGGCGGCTGGCATCTGGCCTACACCAACGAGGTGCCGGCCCTGCTCAAAATCCGTGAAGGCCAGCGCAAATACACCGACCTGAGCTTTTCCCTCGGCCTGAACCTCGCCGCAGACGGCGGCATCAACGACGTCCTGCCCGGGACGCCGGCGGACCGGGCGGGCATTGGTCCGGCCATGAAACTGGTGGCGGTGAACGGCCGCGCCTGGACGGCCGATAACCTGCGGACCGCGGTCAAATCCGCCGCAACCAACGATGCGCCCATAGAGTTGCTCATCGAGAATGGCGATTACTTCAAGACTTACCGTCTGGATTATCACGGCGGCGAGAAATATCCGTGCCTGGAACGCGACCCCAACCGGCCGGACCTGCTGGACGAAATCATCCGGCCGCTGATCCCCGAACCGTCCACGAATTCCGCCGCCAAAAATTGAAGGTCGGGCCCGGCCTTTCATTTTGCCGCGGTCAATTTGTAGAGCTGCACCCCATGGGCGGGAATCGTCATCGTCAGCGCGTCTTTCATCGGGTCCCCGACGTCGGGCAGGTCTTGTTGCCGCCAGAGGTCGCGCATGTGCTGGCGGCCGTTCAAACCAAGCCGGGTGAAATCTTTAAAATCCAATTTGAGCGGGGCAGGTCCAGGATTGAAAAACCCGATGGCGCGTCCGCCGTCTTCCAGTTCCTTTTCATAAACGCGCAAGTCGCCGTCACTGATGACACAGGTTGCTTCCTTGCCCAGCGCATCTTGATCGAGCGCGAGGACTTCGTCATTGCCCAAAAGATTCAGCGTGAAATCATCCAACCGGGTCATGTCGCAGCCGATGAGCAGCGGCGCGGACAGCAGGCACCAGAGGCTGATGTGCGTGTATTGCTCGTCCGGCGTCAGTCGGGTCGGATGTAGGTGTCCCCAGCCGACCTGGCCGACGACGAGCATGTCGGGGTCGTTCCAGTTGCCCGGCCCGGCATCCGGCGCGGCCTGGTCCTGGTGGAAGCCGATTTTGCTCATGCTTTGCCAGGTGTCGGTGATGTCGTCGGTGGTGCGCCAACAATTGCCGTTCACCGACGCGCCCCAGGTCCATACCCGGGCCATGCCATACTGGCAGAGGCTGTAAACGATGTCGCGGTTTTGTTCGCGCAAAAATTTGCCCATCAGGCGATACGGGTAAATCGCCGCCTCGGCATTGGTCGCGGTTTGGCCATAGAGCCGCACGGTGGCCATGTTGGTCATTTTGCCCGAGGCGATCCCACCGTAGCTGCACCAGTCGTATTTCAAGTAATCAAAACCCCAGCGGGCGTAAGTCCGGGCATCCTGTTCCTCGTGCTGCCAGCTCCCGGCACAACCGCCGCACGTCCAGGGACCGGGCGAGGAATAAAGTCCGGCCTTCAAACCGAGAGAATGAATGTAATCCGCCAGGCCTTTCATGTCGGGAAAACGCGAGTTGGGCAGGATATTCCCCTGCGGATCGCGGAACGGTCCCTGCAACGCCGGGTCTTGCGAATCGCGATGGTTTTGCCAGTAGTCATCCACGTTGATGTAAGTCCAGCCGTGGTTGATGAGGCCGCTCCGGACCATTGCTTCCGCCGCGCGCTTGACCTTTTCCTCCGAAACCGCGCCGGCAAAACAATTCCAGCTGTTCCAGCCCATCGGCGGCGTGAGCGCGATTTTTTCGCCGATCACCACGCGGAATGTTTTTTGGTCCTCGCCCCGGGCATTCTGCGCGTGCAACACCACCGCGTAGTCGCCCTTCTGTTTGACCGCTCCCGTGATCCGACCGGTCGCGGGATCAACCGACAACCCCGGCGGCAGGTTTTCCACGCGGAAGGTCATCGGCCGGTCGCCGGTCGCCGGGATGGCATAGAGAAACGGTGAACCGGGCCGCGCCCCGAACAGGTTCGGGCCGTTGATGCGCGGGGTGGCGGGCGCCGGCGGCGTGAGGATCGGGCCTGGGTTGGCCGGCAAATCGTTGGCGCGCAGCGCCAGCGCCATGAGCAGAAACAGCGTGGAAAATAACCGTGGATTCACGCGGCCATGATGAATGGAAACGCGAACGGGTCAAGCTCGCCAAACCGACCGGCGCCTGTTATCATTCTGACGTGCAATCATCAGTGCTAAAACCCATGCCGGTTGATTCCGCCCCGGTCGCTGTCGCCAACGGGAAGGTAAAAGCCGTTGTGTCGGCCGGCCAACTGCGGGCGGCAGCGGAATTGCTGGAGACGGTCGCGGGCAACCGCGCGTTGCTGGCGGCGTTGTCGCTCGAAGACCGCAAGCGCCTGCTCCGGGCGGCCGGCGATGTTTATTGTCCGGACGTGCGCGCACGGCGGCGGCTGGTGAAGTCCACATCACGCCAGCGCAAGGCAGACCGGGTGCAGCACGCCGAGCAGGTCCTGGCGGACACGGGCATCCGGAAGTTGCGCGGCAAAAAAGTGTTCGCTTCGCCGAATGTTTTTCCGCCGGCCGGCTTCGAGCAACGGGAAATCATGGGGGACCCCGATTTTCGCGAGGTCGTCGAGCCGCAGAATTGCTACATCTGCAAACGCGATTATTCAAGCATCCACCATTTTTACGACCAGCTTTGCCCGGCCTGCGCGGAGTTGAACTTCCGCAAGCGCACCGAGCTGGCGGATTTGCGCGGGCGCACGGCCCTGCTCACCGGCGGCCGGGTCAAAATCGGGTACCAGGCCGGCCTCAAGCTGCTCCGCGCCGGGGCGGGATTGATCGTGACGACGCGGTTTCCGCGTGATTCGGCGGCCCGCTACGCGCAGGAACCGGACTTCGCCGATTGGGGCCACCGGCTGGAAATCTTCGGGCTCGACCTGCGGCATACGCCGAGCGTGGAGGCATTTTGCCGGCACCTGCTGCAGAGCCGCGACCGCCTGGATTTCATCATCAACAACGCCTGCCAGACCGTGCGGCGGCCGCCGGACTTTTATCAGCACATGATGGCGCGGGAAAACGCGGCGCTGGCGGACCTGCCGGAAAAAATCCGCCGCCTGGTCGGGGCTTATGAAGGCCTGCGCGGCTACCACATCCTGCCGGAAGGCACGGCGGCTCGCGGGGACGCTCGCCCCACCGTTTTGACGCCGGGCATTTCGGAGGTGGCGGGGTTGACGCATGCGGCGGCCTTGTCGCAGGTGCCCTTGCTGCCGGAGGAACTGGCCGCGCAGCAGGGCCTGTTTCCCGAAGGGCGGCTCGACCAGGACCTGCAGCAGGTGGATTTGCGCGAAAGCAATTCCTGGCGGCTCACCCTGGCGGAGGTTCCGGCGGTCGAGCTGCTGGAGGTCCACCTGGTCAATGCCGTTGCACCGTTCATCCTGAATGCGCGGCTGAAACCCCTGCTGCTCCGCGTGCCGTCGCACGACAAGCACATCGTCAACGTCTCCGCCGTCGAAGGCCAGTTCTACCGCAAATTCAAGACCACACGCCATCCGCACACGAACATGGCCAAGGCCGCGCTCAACATGATGACGCGCACGGCGGCGGCGGATTACCACGCCGACGGCATCCACATGAACGCCGTCGACACCGGCTGGGTGACGGACGAGGACCCGGTCCAGGTCGCGGCGCGCAAGACGCGCGATCATCGCTTCCATCCGCCGCTGGACATCGTGGACGGCGCGGCCCGCATCGTGGACCCGATTCTGTCCGGGTTCAACACGGGCGAACATATTTGGGGAAAATTTTTGAAGGACTATCGACCAACCGACTGGTGAAAACGATCGTCATTGCCACTCACAACTCGCACAAGGTGGACGAAATCCGCGCCATCCTGGACGGGTTCCAATTGCTCTCGCTCGACGAGTTTCCCGAGGCGCCCGGCGTGGTGGAGGATGCCAATACATTCGTCGGCAACGCGACAAAGAAGGCCGTGGAGCTGGCGCGCTGGCTTTATGTTGCGTTTCCTCCCACCCGCCACTCCTCGCCGCTGTTTGTGCTGGCCGATGATTCGGGCCTGGAGGTGGACGCATTGGGGGGCGCGCCGGGCGTGCGTTCGGCGCGTTTTTCCGCGCCGGAATCCGCCCGGTCCGGCAACATGCCCGACGCCGAGAATAACGCCAAATTATTGCAGCTGCTCAAGGACGTTCCGCTCGACAAGCGACGGGCGCGGTTTCAATGCGTCATGGCCCTGGTCCTGGTGCCGGAGCCTAAGACCACCAGCGCGTCGCCGGTTTGTTACGCGGACGAGTTCGAGGTGCAGACCTTTGACGGCACCTGCGAAGGGCGGATCGGTTTTGAACCGCGGGGGAAAAAGGGCTTTGGTTACGACCCGCTGTTCCTGCCGGTGGGGCTGGAAGAAACGTTTGCCGAGCTGGGTGAGAAGGCAAAAAACAAATTGAGCCACCGCGCCAAGGCCCTGGAGAAATTGAAGGATTATTTTAAATCCAAAGAGCCGAAACCCAAAGCCAGCTTCGACAGTCTCTAACTGAATTCACGATATACGATATGCGTTATACGAGTCGCTCGACCAATCCTGGCACACCGCGTAAATCGGATATCGTAAATCGAAAATAATCAGCCCGCCCGTCTTTATTTTTTGAGCCGGAAGAAGACGGCGCCATCCGTCGGGCTATTGGTGGTCACGCTGTCATAGCCGGCCAGCGCGGGGAAATTGGTGACCGCCGGCCAGTTCGGCGCGCCGATATTGGTGGCGGATTGGAGCTGGTAATCGGTTGCCCAGGCCGGCCAGCGCACCACGTTGTTGGTGCCCGTCCGCACCAGGCTCACGACCGGCGGGACGCTGGCGGTGGACACCACGGTCGCACTCGCACCGAACGCACTCTGAAGCGTGAGATAAACCGGATAATTCCCAGCGTTGGTGTAGGCATGCGATCCGCGCACCTCCTTCCGCCCGGCGAGATTGGTTATGACCACCCCGCTGCTGATGCTGTTATCACCCCAGTTGATGGATGCGGCGAAATTGTTGGTGGGACTGTTCAGCACGCCGTTGGTGAACGTGGCCAGCAACCGGTTGGTGAACGATATGGACGCCGTAGCGGTGAAATTGGTGGGGACAGCGGAAATCGCCGTGTCGCCGAAAGCAAAGGTGTAAACCTGTCTGTCGAACGTGGTTAATAACGAGTTGGGTCCTACGCGAAAGCCAAAACTGGTCGGTCCGACGTAGTTGGTATTGGGGACAATGATCGCCTGGATCTGACCGTTGACCAGGCTGAAGCTGGAGTTGGTGGCGTTTAGATCCAGAGCTCCGACCGCCCAAAAAAGCGCATTGGTTTCCAGGTCGAGGGCGGTGACGATGTTGGTCAGCCGCCCGTTCACCGCCCCGACGAGGTTGGTGACGGTCACCGGATATAAGAACGGCGGCTCGTTCTGCGTGTCAGTGACAACAGTGGCCGTGAAGGAATTGGTCGCGCGCCCGCCCGCGCCGTCATCGGCGATGACACTGATGGTTCCTGCGACCCCGACGGAGTTGGTGCCGGTGAGGGTGAGGACCGTGTCAAAGTAATCGGGCACGATTGACGTCCGGGTGATGATCACATCGGCGAGCGGGCGGCTGTTGGCGTCGGCCGGCGTATTGATGACATTGGTCACCACGTTGAAGCCGCGCACCAGTTGGCCGAACAGCGTGTAGCCAAAATCGAGAAATCGTTGCTGGCCGACCGTGACGAAAAATTGTGATCCGTCGGTGTCCTTGCCGGAGTTGGCCATCGCCAGCTGGCCGTTGCCGCTGAAAATCGCCCGGGGATGAAATTCATCCTCAAACCGGAACACCGGCCCGCCCGAACCGTTCGTGTTCGGGTCGCCGCCCTGGATGACAAAGCCGGGCACGACGCGGTGAAAAATGGTGTTGCTGGTGTACAAACCGCCGGCGGTCAGCCCTTGGATCACGTCCACCGTGTGCGGGGCAATGTCGTGGAACAACATGAAGGTCAGGTCGCCGAGGTTGGTCACGGTCACCAGGCCGCCGCGATACAGGGTGGGAAATGAACCGGGCGGATTCCCCGCGGCTGCCTGCACCACGGACATTTTCCAGAACGGGTTGTTGGTATGGACTTCGATGGTGATGCCGCCGGCGCTGCTGGTGGCGGTGAACGTCAATGGCCGGCCGTTGGGTGACGTCGCTGTGACCGGCAGGATCAGCGTTTTGCCGGCAGGGATGCTGGCGGCCGGAATGGGATCAATGACGGGCGCGGCAACGGCCGAAAAGGCGAGAACACCCGAAAACAAAATGGCACTGGAAATACATCGGCCCTTCATACTGAGGCGAAAAGTATATCACGCCCCGCAATTTTGCGCAAATGGCACGTTTATTCGGTAGCGCCCTGATTTGAATTTCATTTGGGCACTTTCCAGACTAACGCCCAAATTAAAATGACGGTTAACACTACCGCTATGGCAATTGCCATCATTTGCCCCTCGCATTTTTGATTTGATACGGCACGCGCTCAGCCGCGCCCTGCCAAAATCAGGCCCTGACGTCTATTCAAACAAACTGCCCAATTGCAATTTCCGGCGCAGGCGGCCATTGTCGGCCACCATGCGGAGTTTTCCGCGCGGTGCGGGCCGGGTAAAACATTCACCGCCGGAACATTCCACCATCAATGCGCCCGCCGCGATGTCCCACAGATTGATGGTGCGTTCGATATAGGCGTCCAACCGGCCGGACGCGACGTAGGCGAGTTCGAGCGCCGCCGAGCCCATGAGCCGGACCTTCAAGGCGCGGCGGGTAAGGCGGTTCAAATGCGGCAGGCTCTTCTCCAGGTTGGTCTGGCTCTTGGAAAATCCCATCGCGATGATGGCTTCGCCGACTTTCGCGCGTTGGCTGACGCGGACGATGCGTCCGTTAAGCCGCGTTGGCCCGCCGCGCGTGGCCGTCCAGAGTTCGTCCGTGAACGGTCCGTAAATTACGCCGAGAAGAGTGACGTGTGGCGGGTGGCGAGTGACGGGGAACTGCGAGCGACTACGACTGGATTTCCCGTCACCCGTCACCCGACACTCGTCACGTTTTTGCAGTGCAATGGACACCGCGGCATGCGGGATGCCGAAGGCGTAATTGACCGTACCGTCGATGGGATCCACCACCCAGCGGTAATCGGCATCCACGTTCCCGGAATCGCCTTCCTCGCCGAGCAGCGGGATTTTTGCGAACGCGGCGCGCAGGGTCTTTTCGATGAGTTTCTGGCAGCGGACGTCGAGGGCGAGCTTGATGTCGTGGGCATCGGTGAAGTCCACGCGTTTGGCCACGTGCCAGTTGGCGAGCATGAGCTGGCCGGCGGCGCGCGCGGCTTTGACGGCGGCTTTTTGGGCGGCAATTAAATTCACCCGAGAGTTGATGCCAGCAAACCAGCTTCCGGTCGAGATGTTTTGGAAACGGCGACGCAGGAACTTCACGGCTTGTGGGGCAAATCCCAGGCGCTTTCGACTTTTTCCGCGCCGTCGGGATAGTAAATGATAAACTGCAATTGGCTGTTGGTTTCACGCAGCGCATAATTTCCTGGGGAATCCTCTTCCCGAAACTGTCCGCCAACCAGATCGTTGTCCCAGCTCTTCAAGTCATAGATCGCGGCGTTGGTTGGATTCGTGATGAGATCCTTAAGACCGGCGCGAGCATCGGCGGCGGTGTGCCAATCGCCATCCGCTAACCAAAATTGAAGAGCCAATTGTTCCATCTGCCATTGCCGGAGACGATAGCCCTTCACCAATTTCACCTCGATTTTCGGCAAAGAAAGATAAACCAGGCCGACCAAAACGATGCCGGTGAGGGTGATGAATCCAATCCGCTGCAGATATTTGATTCGGGGCGTTTCGCTGGCAAACGCCGAAAAGCAGGCCACGAGCCAGCCGGCGGCAAACAATCCCGTTCCCCAATTCAGCGCTATGGTCAGAGCTCCATGCCGGCTGAATAACCGGTTCTTTTTCTCCAAAAATGGCAATTGGCTGAAATGGACCCAGACATCCTTCCGCATATCGGCGGGCGACAAGGTCGCGGTGAGTTTGGTGGCCACGGCCGAATCCGCCGCCCATTGGTGGAGTAATGGGTGAGCGAAGCTTGGTCGCGTGCAACTTTCGACTTTGAAGTGTGATGCTTCTCCCCGCGCCGGGCCGAATACATAAAGTTCAACGCTCAACGGCCCATTGTCCACGCCGGTCAGGCGCATGGGATAGACCGGTTGGTCGGTCTTGAAGGCGAACGACAGCGGATGCAATGTGCTGGTTTTGTCGTCCGGCTGGTCGCGCCGGATTTTCATGGCCACAAAGACCCAGCCTTCCTTGACATACGTGGCAATCACTGGTTCGGCATTGGTGGGCAAGGCATATCCATTCTCCGTGAGCCAGGCTTGCAATGCTTTGGCATCCGGCGAGGCGATGGTGGTAGTTTCAAAAATGCCGACCAGCTGGCGGTCGATGATGGAAACGCCTTCCGGCGAGGAGATAGATTCCATTCCTCCTCGTTTGGCCGTGGCGAGCGCGGGAAGCAGGAGGCCGGCGAGAAACAGTAAAAGAAAAAAGATGAAAACTGCGAAACCGATTGAATTGTATTTGGCCAGCAGCCGGAAAAGATAAATCAGTCCAATGGTGAGCAGTATTCCCAAGTAATAACGGGGGACGTTATGAATGATTTCCGGCCGGAAAAGGTATTGCAGCGTCGGCAACAGCCCGGTGGTTGCTTCCTCGATGGCCGGCGGGCCGGGCAGGGGGACGACCCAGGCGAAATTGGTTCCCGGGCCGGTGAAGCGGGTCTCAATGACGAGCCGCTCGGTCCCGTTGCTGTAACAAATCAGCGCCCGCTGGTCGGGAATCGTGATTTTGACCGGCAAGGCTGTGGGGGGAATGACCCTGCCGTCGGCCAACGCCGACAGCGGCAGGAACAGAAGCAGCAGGAATGAAAACAACGTTTGCACGCGGGTGATTGACATCGTTCCCGATTCCAAAAGCAAATGGAATCATTGAATGGACAGTTTCCGGCGCGATCCGTCACGGAATCACTTCGCTGCGTCCTTCGAGTTGTTTCAATTGTTCGCCGCGTTTCTGGTCGAGCAGGTTCTTCTCGGCGGCCTCGATGACGCGCAGCAAATCGGCGGCTTCCAGCAGGCGCGGCACGGTCACGAAACCCGCCCCGGCGGCGTACAAGATCGGGATGTTGGAAAGCAATTCGGCATGGACAATGATTTTTGCCTCGGGATTCAGTTCCCGAAGCTGCCGCAGCATTTTCAGGTTGTCCGCCCCCTTGAGCACCATGTTGGGCAGCGAGCAGATGATGATTTCGCAGGCCGCCACGCCGGCGTGATGCAGCACGTCGCGCTGGGTGATGTCGCCGTAAACGGCACGCACGCCGCGGCGATGGAGCTTTTCATGGACGTTCGGGTTGAAATCCACCACCACGACGTCCGACAACAGGTCCGAACGTTCACGGCTGATGTCTTCGAGCAATGAACTGGCCGTCCACGAAAATCCCAGGAGACAGATGCGGGCAGGTTTCCCGCCCGGCCCGTCCACCGGCGCGCCCAGGTGGAGATCGCGCAGACCCAATTTGTTCAGCCCGGGCGTAACCCGGTGGAGCAACCGGTCGTTTTTCAAGATGGCATAGGTCGAGCCGACGGCCAGGAAGGCAAAGGCGAACGCCGCGATGCCGACGGAATTTTCCGACACATCGCCGCCGATCCGGCCCAGCGCGAGGAGGACCAGGGAAAGCTCGCTCATCTGGCTGAGGTTGACGGCGGAGAACAGGCTGACGCGATAACCCTGGCGCATGAAATAGAGTGGCGTGAAAACCGTGGCCAGCCGGCTGCCGACCAGGAAGAGGCAAAAGAAAGCCGTCCACAAAATGTACGCCACCGTTGGCATGGGAATTTCCATGCCCAGACCGACGAAGAACAGGGTCACAAAAAAATCGCGGATGCTGGTGATTTTGGCGACGACATCGAGCGTGTAGGGATACGTGGAAACCATCACGCCGGCGATGAGCGCGCCCATGGCGGTGGAGAGTCCGAGCCAGCCGGCGAACCCAGCCAGGGCCAGGCACCAGGCGAGGGCGCCGACCAGGACCAGTTCCGGCAGGCGGGCCACGGCCCGGAATACCGGCGGCAAAACATATCGGCTCGTGAGAAATGCGGCCGACAGGAGAAGAATCACATTGCCGAAGGCGTGAGTCAGCGGGCCGAGGGCGGGATTTTTCAGGTTGGGCTGGAGCGCGAGGAACAGGATGATAAACACGTCCTGCAGGACCAGCACACCGAGCGTGATGCGGCCGGGAAGGGTTTCGATCTCCCGTTTGTCGTAGAGGATTTTGACGATGATGACCGTGCTGCTCATGGCTGCGGCGACGCCGAGGTAGAGCG
>CAYPSF010000043.1:0-27674 GCA_964413165.1 uncultured Bifidobacteriaceae bacterium | reverse complement strand
AGGTGGTCGTCGTCGAGGAACTCTTCGGCGCCAACACCATCGACGAAAACCTCACGCTCAAGGCGCTGCAAACCATGCTCGTCAACCAGCGCCGCCACGCCACCATCATCCTGCTCGGCGATTCGTTCCAGACGTTCACGCCCATGGAGGCCTTCCGGCACAGCGTCCATGCCGTCATCAACAGTTCCGAAATGTTCCTGCTCAAGCAACTGGTTGAAAAAGCCGTGGCCGACAACGACCTGTTCCTTCACAGCTTCCGCGAAGTCCAGAACCGCGTCTATACCAGCGGCAATCGCTTGTAATCCCCGCGGAGTTTGCTAAGTTCGGCGCGTCCAATGATTCGCCTCGATCAGGCCCTGGTGGAACGCGGCCTCTGCGAAAGCCGTGAACGCGCCAAACGCGCCATCCTCGCCGGCCAGGTCCGCATCAATGCCCAGTCCGCCCATAAACCCAGCGATTCCGTCAAGCCCGATGACCAGCTGACCCTCGACGCCCCCGAAAAATACGTCAGCCGCGGCGGCCATAAACTCGAACGCGCACTGCATCACTTTCAACTGGACGTCGCCGGCCTCACCGCCCTTGATCTCGGCGCCTCCACGGGCGGGTTTACCGATTGCCTGCTCCAGCACGGTGCGGCCCGGGTCTTTGCCGTGGATGTCGGCCGCGGCCAGCTGGCCTGGAAACTTCGCCATGATCCTCGCGTCGTCGTCATGGAAAAAACCAACGCCCGCCATTTGACCGTCGCGCAAATGCCGCCATCCTTTGTCCCCGCCGGCCTGGCGGTGATTGACTGTTCGTTTATTTCGTTGCGAAACATCCTGCCTGCTGCCATTGCTTTATTGCAGCCGGATGGCAGAATCGTCGCGCTGATTAAACCGCAGTTTGAGGCCGGCAAAACCGAGGCCGACAAGGGCCGCGGCGTCATCAGTGACCCGTCGGTGCACGAGCGTGTGCTCGATGAACTGCGGAAGTTTGTCGGCGCCCGGCCCGGTTTGCGCTGGCGAGACGTGGTCGAATCACCGTTGCTTGGACCGGCGGGCAACAAGGAATTTTTGGCGTTGATTGAAAAAACTGGCTGACAAAATCAAACGCGTCGGACTGGTCGGCAATTCGGAAAAGGCCGCCGGCGCCGGCAGCGTGCGCCGGGCCGCGCGGCTCATCCAACGCGCCGGCCGCCAGGTGTATTGTGATGCCGAAACCGCCCGGCTGGCCGGATTGAAGGAGCACGTGTGCGCCGATGCCGCCGCGCTGACGGACGAGGTGGATTTGCTGCTGGTTTTTGGCGGGGACGGAACCATGCTGCGCGTCGCCCGCGATATTGCCGGTTCCACCACGCCGCTGTTGGGCATCAATATCGGCGGCCTGGGTTTCCTTACCGCCGTACCTTCGGATGAAATGACCCGCGCCCTGGCCCACGTCTGGCGCGGTGAATTCAAATATGAATCCCGCGCCCTGATCGAGGTCAGCGGGCGTTGCCAGGGAAAGCCCATCCGGGAATCCGCGCTCAATGACATCGTCATCAGCCGCGGCGCCATCTCCCGACTCATCAAACTGGATGTGAATGTCGACGGCGAACTGGTCACCCGCTACCACGGTGACGGACTGATCATCAGTTCGCCAACCGGCTCGACGGCGTATTCGCTGGCAGCCGGCGGCGCCGTCGTTATGCCCACCGCCGAGGTCTTTGCCCTCACCCCCATTTGCCCGCATACGTTGTCGAATCGGCCGCTGATTCTGCCCCTGACGTCAACCATTCGCGTCCAGGCCGTCAGCACGGCGCCGGCCACCAGCCTGAGCGTCGACGGTCAGTTCGTCGCCGAACTCGACGCCGGCAATGAGGTGACGATTCGCCGCAGCCGGGGTGCCGTCCGACTGATGCATCTGGCGGACAGTTCATTCTTTGCGGCCTTGCGCCGCAAACTGCATTGGCGCGGAGCCAATTTGTAAAATGAACGCTAAATCGTTACACCGTTTAATCGTTAAACCGTCAAACCGCCGGGCGAGCACTGCTCGATTCAACGGTTTGGCGATTCAACGATTCAACGGATAATCATGGTCCGACTTAAAGACATTGCCCGGCATGCCGCCGTCTCCGTGATGACGGTGTCGAAGGCGTTGCGCAACGAACCCGATGTGTCGGTCGCTACCAAGGCGCGCATCAAGGCGCTCGCCCAGCAAATGGGTTACGTCCCCGATTCGTCCGCCCAGGGGTTGCGCACCCGGACGACCAAGCTGTTCGGCCTGGTCATCCCGTCAAGCATGAACCCGATTTTCTCACGCATCGTTTTTGCCATCGAGGAGCGCGCCTCTGAACTGGGCTATGATATTTTGCTGGCGCACACCCAGAACATGCCGGACCGCGAGGAAGCCTGCATCCGGCGGCTGCTGTCGCGTCGCGTGGACGGGTTGTTCATCTCGCCGGTGTATCGTTTTGAAGCGGAAGCCCGGATTTACCGGGAGGTGCTGGCCCGCCAGGTCCCAACGGTCCTCATCGGTCCGCCCGCCCCCTTCTGCAAATCGTTCGCCAGTGTGGAAACCGACGAACCGATCGCCAGCTACAATGCGACGCAACATCTGTTGAAGCTCGGCCATAAACGCATCGCTTATCTCACCGGCCCGCCGGTGGCGCCGTGGGCCCATGAACGGTTTGAAGGCTACCGCCGTGCCCTGCGCGAGGCCGGGATTGAGATGGATGACAAGCTGGTTTTTGCCGCCGGCAATACGATCGAGGACGGCACCAAGGCCGGCCTGCAGTTGCTCAATGAATCGTGCCATGCCACTGCCATCCAGGCCGTCAGCGACCTGGTGGCCATCGGCTGCGCCGAGGCGCTATTTACGCAGGGATTGAAAATCCCGGACGATCTGTCGCTGGTGGGCTTCGGCAACATCATGGCAGCGCAATATTTTCGCGTGCCGCTGACGACGGTCCGCCAGCCTAAATTCCGTCTCGGGATGGCGGCGGTGGACGCGATGATGCATCTGCTGAAGGGCCAGCGCGTGGAGACAAAGCGCTTGTCCGCCGAACTCATCGAACGTAAAAGCACCGCCCCGCCCAAGGCCGCTTGATATTACCGGCCGCCGGCTTTTGCTCTCAGCATGGCTGATGACCCCAGTCGGTTTCCTTGAGATGCTCCTCGTAAAGCGCCATCTGCTCTTCTGCCGTCAGCTTTTTGCCATCCGACGGCGGGCTCGAACCGGCTGCATCCTGACCTGGAACTGACTCCGGCCCGGCGGGATTTTTTTGTGGCGGTTCGTTCATAGACCAGGACGACCAGTTGCAAGGTTGAAAACTGAATACGGAAAACACCACGCCCGCAGTTTGCCTCCGCGCCTATGCCTCCGGCGGATTTTGCGTCTTCATCGGGATTTCGTTCGACGCCTTAACCATTTCATCCAGAAGCTTTTTGAACTCTTCCAGTCCGGGTGCCGGGATGATGATGGCGTTGCGATGGCCCCGGGCCTCTTCGGTAATGCGCAGGAACCGGCCGCGCGGATTTTCCTTGAGGGTCAGGACCAGCGTTTTGCGCTCAATCTGGACCTGTCCGGACTTGAGGGTGTCTTCGACCACCTGCGGTCTGGGGGTAACGTAGGGAGTATGAAAGGGTCGCTGGTTGTAAGGCGAAGGACGTTCGTTTGAAATCATAAAGTTACAAATTGACTTCTCGCCAATAATCATACAGCCCGCCCGCTCCCTTGGCAAGAGCGTTCGTGGCCCAAATTATCTCAAAATCGAACAGGCTTCGGACGCGGTTCGCGGCTTGACCTCGTACCCGGCTTTGGCGATGCTCCGGTCACCAAAATTCAACCAATGCGATTCAAACAGCCATATGAAACCATTTTCACTTTCCATCCTGACGCTCGCACTCGGCCTGCTCGCGGGCTGTTCGGCCAAGGAAAACAAGACCGAGCCGACGGCGAAATCTGAGTCGTCAACCGCCACGCTGCCCAGCATGAACGCCGCCTCGCAACCTGGCACCGGTGAAGCCTTTCTGGCCGCGAACGCCAAAAAGGAAGGCGTCCTCACCACGGCCAGCGGACTGCAATACAAGGTCATCAAATCCGGCAACGGCGAGTCCCCCAAATTGTCCGACACAGTCAAGGTTCATTACCACGGCACGTTGATTGACGGGACCGTCTTTGACAGTTCCGTGCAGCGCGGCCAGCCCGTCTCCTTTCCGGTCGGCGGCGTGATCCCGGGCTGGGTCGAGGCGTTGCAACTGATGAAGGTCGGCGACAAATGGCAGTTGTTCATCCCGGCCAAACTGGCCTATGGCGACCAGAGCCCCAGCCCGACGATTCCTCCCAATAGCGTATTGATCTTCGAAGTGGAATTGCTCGATATCCAGAAGTGAGGCCGGCGGGGAACACAAACGTTCGGTGTACACGCTTTAGCGTGCGAGAACACCCCCTGACCAGTTTTCGCCGGAAGCTACGCCAAGGGAAGAGGGTGGACACCAAACCGTGCAGACCGGCCTCCCGATTTCTTTTCACTCGCGCAGCTCTGCCCACAGAGCTTCCAGGTCCGGGTCTTGCAAGGCCATGTTCTTGACCTGGCGCGCATCGCCCAGCTGGCACGCTTTTTTCAGCCACGACCTCGCCGCATTCAAATCACCCGACTGGCAGTCGTAGCAGGCCAGGTTATAGGCAATGATCTTTTCCTCCGGAAATGTCTGCCAGGCTTGAATCAGAATTGCCCGCGCCCGGGTTATTCCGCCACCGCTCTTTCGCCGGGTGGCATACGCCAGCGAAATCCAGACCCCCGGTTGGTCCGGCGCCAGCCGGGTCAGCGTCCCGGCAATTTCCGCCGCGGCTTCCCATCGCCCCGCGGCGGCATGCAGGTCGTAACGAACGGCGAGCACGTCCGGATGGGATTGGAATTGCGGTGCGACCTTTTCGAGTTCCGTGCCGGCCTCCACAGCATTGCCCAACTCCAGCCAGCCAGTGGCGGCGGAGAGATGATGGCTGTCCGGTGGTTCCAGCGATTGCATGCGCGCACACAATGGCCAATAGATCGGGCTTTTAGAAGGAAGAACCTTTCCTCAACCGTTTTGGTGTACACGCTTTAGAGACCTCTGCAAAACCCACCCCGTCAGCAATCGGAGCGCCGTGTGTCCATCCGTGGTTAAGAACTCCGCTCCTCTGCGTTAAAGCCCAGCCGAACTGCCACCAGCCGGCTGTGACGCGCACCGGGGGAGGATAACTCGCTCCGGATGATTTCAATTTCGCCCGCCATCCAGTCGCCGAATACCCGCTCCGAGAGCGAATGCGCCCGCGCGGCCAGGTTCCGGATGTCGGACGGCTTTGGATTTTTCAGGCGGCCCAACGTAACATGGCCTGTGAAATTCTTCTCCCCCGGTTCCGGGCTGAACGGGCCGACGGCGGCTTCAATCTGTTTCTGCAACCCGGCCAGCCGCCCCTCTCGGTCGTTGATCCCGACCCAGATGACCCGGGGTGAACGGCTGTTTGGAAAAAAACCGATTCCCCGGGCACGCAGGAACAGAGGCCGGGCGCCACGGCAAACGGCGCCGACCGATTGCTTCAGGTTTTCGACGCGTTCCATCGGAACATCGCCAAGGAACCGGAGCGTGAGATGGAATTGATCCGGTCGGATCCCGCGGACCAGGCCCCGTGGAATCAGCAGTTGCAGCTCCTCCTGGACCCGGACAATTTCATCCCGGACCGGCGCCGGGAGGGCCATAGCCACGAACAATCGCAGTTTCTCTGGTGGACCATCATCTTCCATTCTCTGCAATCTGTTACCCGGGCCGTTGGCGTTCAAGACTGATTGCATTCCGTGCGAGCGCCGGCGTTGCCAGGACGCCATCATCTGTTTTTTATTCGACACTCAACCGTCAACTCTCAACACTCAACGCCATGCAATGGCCCGCTGATTATCATATGCACACGCCGCTTTGCCGGCACGCGACTGGCGAACCGGGCGAATATGCGAAGCACGCACTGGCCGCTGGACTCACGGAAATCGGTTTTTCCGACCATTCGCCGATGCCGCGCGACGACTTCGACAACTGGCGGATGCAGGCCCGGCAACTTGACGAATACGTGGCCAAAGTCCGCCAGGCGCAAAAAGATTTTCCGCAACTCATCATCCGCCTCGCGCTCGAAGTGGATTATCTGCCCGGGGGCGAGGATTGGATCCGCGACCTTTCCGCACGGCATCCCTGGGATTATTTTATCGGGTCAGTGCATTACGTCTCCGATTCCTGGGCCGTTGACGACCCGCAAAAACTGTCCGAGTGGAAGCATCGCCAGGCCGATGAAGTCTGGGCCGCCTATTCTGACCGGCTGACGATGGCCGCCGAAAGCGGTCTTTTTGAAATCATCGGCCACGTGGACCTGCCCAAGAAATTCGGCCATCGTCCGCCGCCGGACAGCGCGGCACGGTACGAAAAATTCCTGGCGGCGGCGAAAAAGCACCATTGCGCCATCGAACTCAACACCGCCGGCTTGCGGAAGGATTGCCGGGAAATCTATCCCAGCCGTCAAATCTTGGAGCTGGCGTTCCAGGCCGGTGTGCCCATCACGTTTGGTTCGGACGCCCATGCGCCGGGGGAGGTGGGAATGAATTTTGCCGAAGCCATCCGGCTCGCACACGACGTCGGCTTTAAGGAATCCTGCCGGTTCATCCGGCGAAAACGCGACCTGGTTGCCCTGTAATTCCAAAACTTTCACCCTATGCCCACGGCCAAAATGACCGGGACCCGGATTTTCGCCTTCATTTGCCTTGGGCTGGCCCTGGTGACAGCAGCCTTGTATTGGCCGACGCTGCATCACGGGTTCATTGTTTATTACGATGATAATGTCTACATCACGGATAATCCGCAGGTCACCGCCGGCCTGACTGGTCCCGGGATCACTTGGGCGTTCCGGACTGGTTATGCGGCCAACTGGCATCCGCTCACGTGGATTTCGCACATGCTGGACTGCCAGTTATATGGCGTCAACCCGGCCGGCCACCATCTCACCAATCTGCTCTTTCACATCGCCAACTCGCTGTTGCTGTTCCTTTGGCTGAGCCGGCTTACGGGCACCGTGTGGCGCAGCGCCCTGGTGGCCGCCTTGTTCGCCTGGCATCCCGTGCACGTGGAATCCGTCGCCTGGGTGGCCGAACGCAAGGATGTGTTAAGCGCCTTTTTCTGGCTGCTCACCCTCATCGCGTACACGCGCTATGCGCACAAACGGTCGAATGGCGAGAAACCAGGGGCGACTCTCGATTATTTGCTGGCCTTGTTTTTCTTTGCCTGCGGATTGATGTCCAAACCGATGGTCGTGACCCTGCCCTTCGTCCTGTTGCTGCTGGATTATTGGCCTTTGGCCAGGTGCTCATGTTTCAGGCCTCAAGTTTCTGGTCCGGAACAATCCTCAACGCTCAACCCTCAACTCTCAACCAAATCAGTCTTCGGACTGATTTACGAAAAACTCCCCTTCTTTGCCCTGGCGGGGGCGGGCTGTGTCGTGACTTATTTCGCCCAGAAATCCGGCGGGGCCTTTTGGTCATCGAATGCCCTGCCTTTTAATCTGCGTGCGGACAATGCGTTGATGGCCTATGTCCGTTACATTTCGAAGACCTTCTGGCCGTCGGACCTGGCCCTGATTTATCCCTATCCGCATCGTTGGCCGGCAGGCCTCGTGCTGGGCGCGGCTCTGGTGTTGGTAATATGGTCGGTATTGTTCCTCTGGCGTGCCCGACCGAACCCATATCTTTTCACCGGCTGGTTTTGGTTCCTGGGAACGCTGGTGCCCACCATCGGCCTGGTGCAGGTGGGTGTGCAGTCCATGGCCGACCATTACCTGTACCTCCCCGCCATTGGGTTGTTTATCCTGGTCGCTTGGGGTCTGAACGAACTGGTTGCTTTCCGGCCACGCTGGCAGCCGGTGGTGGTCCTGCTCGCCACGACGGCACTGGCCGGTTGCCTGGTCCAGGCCCGGATCCAATTGGGCTTCTGGCAGAGCAGCCTGACCCTCTTTTCGCACACGGTGGAAGTCACCACGGACAATTATGCCGCTTACAATTGCCTGGGCGATGTGCTGGAGCAGGCCGGCCTGAAGGACAAGGCCCGGTGGTTTTATACCCAATCGGTGCTGGTGCAGCCGGACTTCCCGCTGGGCCAGTTCAACCTGGGAATGTCGTTGCTCGCCAACGGGCAGCCGGCGGAAGCGTCGAATCACCTGGCCATTGCCGCCCAACTGATGCCGCACAATCCGGACGTGCAGTATGATTTTGGGATCTTCCTGCGGCAACAGGGCCGGCCGGAGGATGCCCTGGCCCGTTTCCAGACGGCCATTCGGGACAAGCCGGATTTTCCCGCAGCTCTCAACGATCTGGCGTGGATCCTGGCCACCGATTCGGACCCGAAACTGCGTTCCGGCGCGGAAGCCGTCCGGCATGCCCGACGCGCTTGTGATTTGACCCACAACCAACAAGCCGCCCTGCTCATGACGCTTTCCGCCGCCTGCGCCGAAGCCGGCCGGTTTCCGGACGCCATCAACGCGGCGCAAACAGCCCGCGACCTCGCCGCAACCGCCGGACAAAAAAATCTCGCCGTCCAGAACGAAGAATTGCTCCGGCTGTATCGGGCAGGTAAGCCTTACCGGGAAAAACATTGAACCCGCTGATACGCTCTTTCCAAACCATGTCCCTGGCCAACCTGACCCGAAACCAACTCCGGATGGTGATCTGTCTTTCCCTGGCCCTGGTGACGGCGGCTTTGTACTGGCCCATGACGCACCATGAGTTCGTGAATCTGGATGACGAGTCCTATATCACGGATAATCCGCAGGTCACCGCCGGCCTGACTGGTCCCGGGATCACTTGGGCGTTCCGGACTGGTTATGCGGCCAACTGGCATCCGCTCACGTGGATTTCGCACATGCTGGACTGCCAGTTATATGGCGTCAACCCGGCCGGCCACCATCTCACCAATCTGCTCTTTCACATCGCCAACTCGCTGTTGCTGTTCCTTTGGCTGAGCCGGCTTACGGGCACCGTGTGGCGCAGCGCCCTGGTGGCCGCCTTGTTCGCCTGGCATCCCGTGCACGTGGAATCCGTCGCCTGGGTGGCCGAACGCAAGGATGTGTTAAGCGCCTTTTTCTGGCTGCTCACCCTCATCGCGTACACGCGCTATGCGCACAAACGGTCGAATGGCGAGAAACCAGGGGCGACTCTCGATTATTTGCTGGCCTTGTTTTTCTTTGCCTGCGGATTGATGTCCAAACCGATGGTCGTGACCCTGCCCTTCGTCCTGTTGCTGCTGGATTATTGGCCTTTGGCCAGGTGCTCATGTTTCAGGCCTCAAGTTTCTGGTCCGGAACAATCCTCAACGCTCAACCCTCAACTCTCAACCAAATCAGTCTTCGGACTGATTTACGAAAAACTCCCCTTCTTTGCCCTGGCGGGGGCGGGCTGTGTCGTGACGTTTCTGGCCCAAAAAGGTGGCGGAGCGGTATGGTCGTCGGGTCTTCCGCTTCCGGCCCGCATCGCCAATGCGCTCGTGTCATACATGCGTTACATCTCCAAAACCTTTTGGCCGGCGGACCTCGCGGTCGTTTATCCCTATCCGCATTATTGGCCCACCACCCTGGTGCTGGGCGCAATCCTGGGGCTGGCCTTCTGGACGGGATTTTTTCTGTGGCGCGCCCGGCAAAATCCCTTTCTGATCATCGGCTGGTTATGGTTCCTGGGGACGCTGGTCCCGGTCACCGGCATCATCCAAGTCGGCCCGCAATCCATGGCGGACCGTTACCTGTATCTTCCGGGCATTGGCTTGTTCATCCTGACGGTTTGGGTATTGGCGCATCTGGCAAATCTTCGTCCGGGCTGGCGGCCGGCGGTGGTTTTGCTGGCCATGGCGGCGCTCGCCGGTTGCCTCGTCTGCACCCGGATCCAATTGAGCTTCTGGCAAAACAGCCTCACCCTGCTGCGCCATGCCGTCAGCGTCACCACGGACAATTACATCGCCTGCAATTTTCTGGGCCGGGCCCTGGATGACACCGGCAAAACTGATGAATCCCTGCCCTGGTACGAAGAATCCGTGCGGATTGAACCACATTATCCCGAGGCCCAGTTCAATCTGGGCCGGGCCTGGTTGTACCAGGGTAAACCGGAGGCAGCCGGCGAACATCTGGCCGCCGCGGTCAAGCTGGTGCCGGACGATGCCGGCGCCCGCTATTACCTGGGGATGGCCCTGCTGAACGACGGCAGATTAAATGAAGCTACCGAGCAGTTTACTGAAGCCGTCCGGCTCGACCCCGGCCTGGCCAGGGCCCACAGCCAGCTGGCCCTGGCCTTGATCAAACAGGGCAAGACCATGGAAGCCATCTTCCATTTTTCCCGGGCGGTCCGTTTGCAGCCCGACGATGCCGGGGCGCATTTCAATCTCGGGCTCGCCCTGCTCGACAACCGTCAACCGGCTGAAGCCGCCGTGGAATTTGCGGAGGAGCTCCGGCTCAGCCCGAATGAAACCAGGGGCCATTACCGGCTCGCCCAGGCCTTGCAACAGCAGAATCAATGGGGCGACGCCATCCATCATTACCGCGAGGCCTTGCGCCTGATGCCGGAGTTCCCCGAGGCGAAAAGGGAGCTGGAGGAAATCCTCGCTGCCCATCCGGACCTGCGTTGAATGCGGTAGCCAGGTGTGGTGCGCTTCTTTGAAACCTCGCGCAAGGGAAACAATGCACCAACATGCGGGTTCGGCCCGGCAAGACGCAGCTCGCCGGTATCGGACCATCTTACGAACGGTGAGCCAGATGGCGCCGGGTTGTCGACAATGCTCCGGCGCCGAGAATCGCCAGAATGATCGGCGACGGTTCAGGAACCGGCTCCCCGTTCATACTGAGCGTGAAGGTGCTATTGACATCGGTCCACTGCCCATCTCCGTTTGGGTCTCCGCCGGGGCTATCGATTGTAAGCGAATTCATAAATAGACTGATGCTGTCGATACGATACCCATGTAAGTCGACGCGTGGATCTGCGGGGTTCCCGTAAATGAAGTCCGGCTCCAACATTCCATACCCGGAGGTGCCGCGCGGCGTCGCTCCCAGCCAAAAAACAATTTGTTCGAGGTCACCATCGGTCAGCCTTTCGACGAAATTACTGAAATCAGGATCAGTCGCTTGGGTCAGGGTGCGGGTGGTTCCCACGTCACCGACCCCCCAGGATGCGCTGTCGAAGAGCGGAAATAATCCCGAGAATCCCATTGCATAGTTGACCGTGATGTAAACCCCCGATGCGCTGATGTCGAAGCCCGCTCCTTCTGTGAAGCTGCGGGAAAAGAGCAGATCGGCACGAGCTCCTATGCCAGCGAACAGGAAGAAGGTGAACTCGACAAATCCCAAAATAAGCAGTCTTCGGGTTGCTAACTTCATAACGAATTACCTTTGGCCACTTCTGAGGGCAGCTTCAGGGTTAATGGTTGCCGGCAGAACCCGCGAAAGCATCGTCCTGCCGTGTTGTTGTTTGCTTATACTCCTGTACCCATTGCATTACAAGCCTAAAAGCAGTGACTTCGCCCGTCCATAGCTGTCCGTGCATCCGCTGGACTTGCCCGCGCCCTTCTGCAAAACTCCGCGCCGCGTGAAGCAATCGATTGTCACCCTGGACATGGAAGGCGTGTTGACGCCGGAAATCTGGATCGCCGTGGCCGAAAAGACCGGCATCCCGGAGTTGCGCCGCACCACGCGCGATGAGCCCGATTATGACAAACTCATGCGCGGGCGCCTCGCCATCCTCGATCAACACGGATTGAAACTGTCCGACATCCAGAAGGTCATCGGCACCTTGCTCCCGCTGCCCGGCGGCAGGGAATTTCTCGATGAACTGCGTTCCCTGGTGCCGGTCATCATTTTATCCGACACGTTCGAACAATTCGCCGCTCCTCTGCTCCGCCAACTCGGCCAGCCGACCCTCCTCTGCCACCGGCTGGTGGTCGAGAACGACCGCATCGTGAATTACCAGTTGCGCCTCCGGGAACAAAAGCGCGAGGCCGTGGCCGCCTTCAAGCGGATGAATTATCACGTCATCTCCGGCGGCGATTCATTCAACGACACCGCCATGCTCGCCGAGGCCAACGTGGGTATCCTGTTCCGCGCCCCGGACAATGTGAAACAGCAATTCCCGCAGTTCTCCGCCGTGGAAGCCTACGCGGATTTGATGAAATTAATCAGACAAGCCATGAGCTGAGCCACAGATTGCCACAGATGAAACACAGACAGGAAGAACAAGGCTCGGTTTTTATCTGTGTTCAATCTGTGTTTCATCTGTGGCTGAATCAATCCTCGGCTTTGAACGTTCTGGAAATCAAATCGCGCACCGCTTGCTTCGGTCCCTTGCCGTCGTATAGCAGTTTGTAAACCTCGTCCATGATCGGCGTGGCCACTTCCTTCTCCTGGGCCAGCCGATGCGCGGAACGTGCGGTCGGGTGGCCTTCGGCCAGCTTGGGATGTGACGCCTGGATGTCTTTCATCGTTTCACCCCGTCCGAGACGCTCACCGAGATCGCGATTGCGGCTTTGTTTCGAGAAACAGGTCAACATGAGATCGCCCAGCCCGCTCAGGCCGGCAAATGTCTCCGCCTGGGCACCACAAGCCACACCCAGCCGGCGCATCTCGGACAGCGCCCGCGTGACCAGCCCCGCCTTGGTGTTGTCGCCATAGCCCAGGCCGTCACTCACGCCGGCGGCGATGGCGATGATGTTCTTCAACGCGCCGCCGTATTCCACCCCCAGGATGTCCGTGCTGCGGTAGATGCGGAATTCCGGACGATGAAAAAGTCCCTGCACGGTGCGCGCCGTGCCATCGTTCTCGCAGGCGCATACCACGGTGGTGGGAATGCCCAGGGCAACTTCGCGGGCGAAGCTGGGGCCGGACAGCGCCACCACCCGGCTGGCCGGGGCATGTTCACACAAAATACGGCTCATGGTGTCCCCCGTCTCAAACTCAATGCCCTTGGTCACGCTCACCAAAAGGGCTGGATGTCCCTTCAATTTCGCCGCGACCGATCGGAAAAACTGCGAGGGAATCGCCAGCACAAGGCATTCAGCCCCGCCCACCGCTTCGGGAAAATCCACCTGCACCTTCCAGTTTTTCGGCAATTCCACGCCCGGCAGGTATCGTTCACTGCGCCCGTGGCGCAATTCTTCCAGCGTTTCGGCGTCGATGTCCCACAACGTCACGGCGTTGCCATTTTCGTGGAGCGTTTTGGCCAGCGCCGTGCCCCAGGCCCCGGCACCGAGTACGGTGACTTTCATTTGGTTGCCTCCTGGCTTTCGGGCTTTTGGCCCAGCCGGCTTTCAGTTCCCGTCATAAGACGTTTGATGTTCGATTTGTGTTTGTAAATGGCCATGGCCCCCAGCGCGGTGGTCACGATGCCGAGGAATAAGTTATGGGCCGGCAGGCACCACACCGCCGCCGGCAGGGCAATCGCCGACGCGATGGACCCAATGGAAACATAACGGGTCAACAGAACCGCCAGCAGGAAGGCCGCCACGGCAATACCCACGGCCAGCGGCGCGAGCGCCAGATAAGCCCCGCCGCTGGTGGCGATGCCCTTGCCGCCCTTGAATTTCAGCCAGCATGTGAAATTGTGGCCGAGCACCGCCGCCATGCCCGCAACGATCCGAAGCGTTTCAGCGTCGGCGACCGGGAGGTTGAATGGCTTCATCAGGGAAGGGCACAGCCAGGCAACCGCGGCATAACCTTTGAGCGCATCCACGAGCAACACAAAAATGCCCGCCGGCTTGCCGAGGACGCGCATGGCGTTCGTCGCGCCGATGTTGCCGCTGCCGGTGGATCGAATATCGATGCCCTTCGCCCGGGCCACGAGGTAACCCGTGGGAATCGAGCCCAGGAAATATGCCGCCACGACGATAATGAGGGAACCGAGCACGCCGGGAGTTTAGGGAACGGGAATGAAAAACGGGAGTGCAAAGTTAAATCCGAAATCCGGGGGCCGAAACCCGAATTGGTCATTGGCGGTCTGGTTCCCGGTTCGGATTTCGGGCTTCATTCGGCATTCGGATTTCGAGCTTCGGAATTCAGAGCGTGCACTTTCGACTTTGCCTCCCTGTCCATAAAATTTAAGCTGTGCCATGGCATCTAAGGTTAAAGTCGCCGTCCTCGGCGCCGGCTCACTGGGTCAGAATCACGTTCGCATCTACACCGAACTCGCCGCCGCCGGCCAGGTGGAGTTCACCGGCCTCTTCGACACCAATGCCGACACGGCGCGCAAAATCGCCACCAAACACAACGCACGCATTTTCAATTCCGCCGCCGAAGCCGCCGCCGCCAGTGACGCGCTCAATATCGTCACCCCCACCACCACGCATTTTGAACTCGCGAAAACCCTCCTCACCCAGGGCAAACACGTCCTCGTCGAAAAACCCATGACCGACGACACCGCCCAGGCCGGCGAACTCGTCCAGCTCGCCCGCCAGAAAAATTGCGTTTTGCAGGTCGGCCACGTCGAAAGGTTCAATCCCGTGTTCAAATATCTCGAGTCGGTCGCCACCCAGCCGCGCTTCATCGAAGTCCATCGGCTCTCGCCCTACCCGGCCCGCTCCACCGACATCGGCGTCGTGCTCGACCTGATGATCCACGACCTCGACGTCGTGCTCGCATTCGTGAAATCGCCGGTGGCGAGCGTGGATGCCGTGGGCATTCCCGTCTTGAGCAAGTCCGAGGACATCGCCAATGTGCGGCTGCGATTTGCCAATGGTTGCGTCGCCAACCTCACCGCCAGCCGCATCAGCCCCGAACGGATGCGGAAAATCCGCGTGTTCAGCGGCCCGAAAGATCCGTGTTACATCTCGCTCGACTACCGCGTGCAGGAAGGATTCATCTATCGCGTCGCCCGCGACAACGAACCGGAAAGTTCGTTGTTGAAAAAGGTCCTGGCCGCCAAACTCGGCCTGGGCAAGGATTCCGCCATCGTCAGTGAATTTGGCGGGAAGAAAATCGTGCGCGAACCGGTGCCGATCGCGAAGGACGAGCCGCTCAAGCTCGAACTGCAGCATTTCATCGAATGCATCCGGGAAAAGCAGACGCCGATGGTGAGCGGCGAGTCCGCCAAGCTGGCCCTGGACCTGGCCTTCGAAATCACCAGGCAGGTGCAGCAGAGCAAATGATACCATGATTTCTACGGCTCTCATCCAGGCAATTCGCGACCAATACCGTTTGTCTTGGAATGGAATTCATGGGCCAGGCCACTGGGCTAGAGTGTTGGAAAACGGCTTGAAGCTCGCCGGGCAAACGGGGGCCAAAATAGAAGTGGTCGAGTTCTTTGCGGTGTTTCATGACGCCTGCCGTATAAACGATGACTGGGACGAAGGTCATGGCAGCCGCGGAGCAGATCTGGCCTTTTTGTTCCGGGGAAGATATTTTAATTTGAATGATGATGATTTCACTGCATTGAAAGTTGCTTGTCGTCTTCACACGGAAGGCTTGACCCATGGTGATATAACGGCAATGACTTGCTGGGATGCGGACCGGCTTGATTTGGGACGTGTTGGAATGAAACCATACAAGGACCTTCTTTGCACCGACGCAGCCCGGCAGCCCGAATTCTTTGAGTGGGCCAACGACCGCGCTCTTGCTGGATTTGTTCCGGAATTTGCCCGGGCACAATGGTTGAATTCCACAATATTGATTCAATGACCTCAAAGACCTTCATGCTCATCGCCGGTGAGGCGAGCGGCGACCTGCTCGCGGCGGAACTGGTCGTCGCGCTGCGCAGCCAGGTGCCGGACGCCAAATTCATCGGCGCCGGCGGGCCGAAAATGAAAGCCGCCGGGACCCATCTGGCCTTTGACCTGACCCAACACTCGGTTATCGGCATCTCCGACGTGCTTAAAAATATTTCCAAGTATCGCCGGCTGTTCCATGAGCTGTTGGCCCTGGCGATCAAACAAAGGCCGGATGCCGTCATCGGCGTGGATTACGGCGGGTTCAATCTGCGCTTCGGTCATGCCATCAAACAATACGTTCGCCGTAATCGGGGTGACTGGAATCCGAAAATCATCCAGTTCGTTTCCCCGCAGGTCTGGGCATCGCGCCCGGGCCGGGCCAACCGGTTGGCGGCGGATTACGACCTGCTCCTGAGCATTTTCCCGTTTGAAAAGGACTGGTATGCCAAGCGGGTGCCGAAGTTGCGGGTGGAGTTCGTCGGCCATCCCATGATGGACCGGTTCAATTCGGAGGAGCGGGCTCCCCGAATCGCCAAATCCGAAAATAGAATCCTTTTGTTGCCGGGCAGCCGGGAAGGCGAATTGAAACAGCATCTTCCCGTCATGTTCGAAGCCTTGAAACTCATTCAAGCAAAATTGCCGGAGGCGCCGGCCCGGATGGTTTTGCCCAATGAAGCCTTAAAACGGCTGGCCGGCGGATTGCTGGCCCGCCAAACAGTTGAAATTCAAATTGGCAACCTGCCACAGGCGCTCGCCGCGGCGGACCTGGCCATCGCCTCGACCGGTACGGTGACCATGGAGTGCGCGTTTTTCGGGGTACCGACGGTGACGCTTTATAAGACGTCCTGGCTCACCTACCAGATTGCCAAACGCATCGTCACGGTAAAATCACTCACGATGCCGAACCTCCTGGCCAACGAAATGATTTTTCCCGAATTCGTCCAGGGCGCCGCCACCCCCGAAAACATCGCCGGGGCCGCGTTGGAATTGCTGCAGGACGAACCGCGCCGGACCCGGATCAAAATATGGCTCGCGGCGATTGTCTCAGCCCTCGGCGAACCCGGCGCCAACCAGCGCGCGGCAACGGCCGTTTTGAGTTTATTCCAATGATTCTATCCTCCTCCTTGCCTTCGATTTCTGTTCTCGATTGCGAGGACTAGGACGAAGGACGAGGAGGATTTTGATATGCAAGATTTAACCAACCCGGGCTGGATCAAGGTGAAAGGCGTGCTGTTTTTGGTGGCGGGAACCGCCGCATCGACCTTGTTGATTCTGGATAACCTGACGTGGAAAACCGTTCTGCTCCTCCTGCTGGCCGTCTGGTGTTTCTGCCGGTTCTATTACTTCGCATTTTACGTCATCGAGCACTACGTGGACCCCGAATTCAAATTTTCCGGCCTGGTTTCATTTGTGCGTTATCTGCTTCATCGCCGGCGTTGATTTTCGGATCGCAGGCCGCGACGATACAACCACAAACGGCTCGCGGAAACGTCCCCCAACCGAGACCGCTTTCGGAGTTTTGACTTTCCCGGCTTCCATCATTACCCTGCCCCCATGGAATCGCTGCACGCGCCATGGCGTATCGAATACATCCTTTCGCCCAAACCCCAGCTGGACACCAGCCTGTTCACCCGCATCGCCCAATCCAGCGACGATGTCGCCCACCGCATCATCGCGCGTGACCGCACTTGTTTCGCCCTGCTCAATACCTACCCGTACAACGGCGGGCATCTGATGATTGTGCCGTACAAACAGGTCCCCGACCTGAACGGCCTGACCGAGGAGGAACTGGCGGATTTGTGGAAGCTCACGCGCCGCTGCATCAATGCCCTGACGCAAACCATGAAGGCGGACGGCTTCAACGTGGGCATCAATATCGGCCGCGTCGCCGGCGCGGGCATCGCCGAGCACCTGCACATCCACGTGGTGCCGCGCTGGAACGGCGACACGAATTTCATGCCGGTGCTGGCCAATACCAGCGTTCTGCCGCAGGCGCTGGACGAGGTCGCCGCCCGATTGCGCGCCGAACTCGAAAAATGAAAATATGGCTGTTATCTTTCGGTTGCCTGCTTTTGATCTCCTGCGGCAAGGTCACTTTGCCTCCCGACACCCAAAACAGCCTGAATCAAACCACCAACTACGTCGGCCAGTTCAAATCGGCCCACGCGACGCTCCCGACCCGGAAGGACTTTCTGGCCTGGTGGAAACCCCGGGATTTGCACGGTGTCTTTGACTACCAAACCGCCCATGGCAAGGATGGCGATGAATACTTCGTATATATCTGGCTGGGCAATAAAATGCTTGTCTATTCATCAAAAAATAACACCGTCCGCACGCTTTAAAATGGACTCCGGGTCACGGCGAAATAATATCTGATTGTGGCCACCGAAACCCTCCATTTCGAAAATGCGCGCGTCGCCCAGCAGCTGTTCAATCATGAGCCGCGCAACCTGTCGTCGCTCGAATCCGAGCTCGGCGTCAAGGCCACCGCGCGCGACGGCTGGATCAAGCTCGAAGGCGCCGCGGATGCCGTCGAACGCTCCAAACAGCTTTTCCTGTCGCTGGAAAGCCTGCTCAAGGCCGGCGCGCCGGTGCGCAACCGCGAGTTCACCCATGCGTTGAACGTCATCAAAAACGAAGGCGCTTCGGCCCTCAAAGACCTGATGGATGACCGGGTCATGACCCACGACCGTAAACCCGGCGTCACCGCCAAAACCGTCGGCCAGAAAAAATACCTCGACGCCATCCGCCGGCATGACATCACTTTCGGCGTCGGCCCGGCGGGCACGGGCAAGACCTACCTGGCCGTGGCCATGGCGCTGGCGGCGCTGCGCGACGGGAAGGTTTCCCGGATCATCCTGACCCGGCCGGCGGTCGAAGCCGGTGAAGCGCTCGGTTTTTTGCCCGGCGACCTGTACGAAAAAATCACGCCGTACCTGCGCCCCTTGCACGACGCGTTGCACGACATGCTGCCCGCCGAGGAAATCCAGAAACACACCGAGCGCGGCACCATCGAGATCGCGCCGCTGGCTTACATGCGCGGCCGCACATTGAACAACGCCTTCATCATCCTGGACGAGGCCCAAAACTCCACCGCTGAGCAGATGCTGATGTTCCTGACCCGGCTCGGCCATGGTTCGAAGGCCGTCATCACCGGCGATGAAACGCAGGTCGACCTGCCGCCTCACAAGAACTCCGGCCTGCTCGAGGCGCACCATGCCCTCAAAGATACGGAAGGCATCGCCATCATCGAATTCGGCAAGCGCGACGTCGTCCGCCACCCGCTCGTCCAGCGCATCATCACCGCCTATGAGGAACATCGCGGCCAGGCAAAAAAGGAATGAGTGTTAAATTGTTGAACCGTGCAACCGTCAAATCGTCCGCTAAACCCGCCGGCTCAGCGGCTCAACGATTGCATGATTTGACGATTGCCGACCGTCAGCGCACGCGAAAAATCAACTTGCCATTGCTGAAACAAATCACCGCCGCGTTGGTCGCAGAGTTGAAGCTGGAAAAGGCCGAACTCGGGATCAACCTGGTGGCCACACCGGAAATGACCCGGCTCAATGAGAACTTTCTCCGCCACGCCGGTTCCACGGATGTCATCACGTTTGATTACACGTTTGGTGTCCCGCCTTCAGGCGGTTCCCGCCAAAACGTGGCGCCGGCTCAAAAAAACCGGCTGAAGCCGGGACACCAAACCATCCATGGCGAAATTTTTGTCTGTGTGGACGAAGCGGTTTCGCAAGCGCGCCGGTTCGGCGCAACCTGGCAGTCGGAAGTTGTCCGCTACATCGTCCACGGAATTTTGCATTTGCAGGGTTTCGACGATTCGAGCGCACCCGCCCGGCGCCGGATGAAACTCGAGGAGGACCGCCGGCTGGGCGCGCTTTCCCGGCGATTTACACTCGCGCAACTTTCCCGTCCGGCTAAGATTTCCGCATGAGGAAATCCTTTCTGGCCAGGTGGCGCTCCAGCTTTTTGACGGGGCTGGCGGTCACCTTCCCCGCCCTGCTCACCCTGGCGGCGGTCAAGTGGCTGATTGGCACGATTTCCAGCGTGACGGACCTGCTGCTTTTTTTCCTGCCCCGCACCCTCACGCATGAAAGCCTGGTGAATGACAACGACGGCAGGGGTCCGATGTTCTGGTATTGGAGCCTGGTCGCGCTGGTGCTGGCCGTGATCCTGATTTCCGCGGCCGGCGTGCTGGCGCGCTATTACATCGGCAAAAAGGTGATTGATTGGACCGACCGGGTGTTGATGCAGGTCCCGCTGTTGAACAAGTTTTATGGCGCCATCAAACAGGTCAACGATGCGTTCGCCGGGAGCAAACATTCGTTCAAGACCGTCGTCCTGGTGGAATTTCCAGGGCCGGGAAATTATTCCGTCGGCTTCATCACCAGTGAACAACAGGGCGAAATCCAGCAAAAGACCGGCAGGAATTTCGTCAGCGTCTTTGTCCCCACCACGCCCAACCCCACTTCCGGCTTTCTGATTCTGGTACCGGAGGAAAAACTCACCCGGCTCGACATGTCCGTCACCGATGCCATCAAATATATTGTCAGCCTGGGCGCGATTTCGCAGGAATACACGCCGCCCCCCGGCAACTCCAAATCTCTTCACCACGGATGAACACGGATAAACACGGATTTTTAAAAACACCGGCCCGACAATCCTCCAAAAAAACATTGGCTTCGCCTATCCTGTGTATTCCACAATTCAGTTTTATCCGTGTCCATCCGTGTCCATCCGTGGTTAAAATTTTCCCATGAGCGAGTCCGCCACCGGCCTGATCCTCCGCACCCGTCCGCTCACGGAGACCAGCCTTATCGTCCACTGGCTTACGCCGCACCTGGGGCGCATCGCCACCGTGGCCCGGGGCGCGCGGCGCGCCAAATCACCGTTCCAGGGCAAGCTCGACCTGTTCTACCTCGCGGATTTTTCCTTCAGCCGGAGCCGTCGTTCCGATTTACATGCGCTGCGGGAAGTCGGCCTGCGCGGCACCCAGAGCGCATTGCGCCAGGACCTGCACCGGTTGCGCCAGGCTGCCTACGCCGCCGCGTTCATCGAGCAGGCCACCGAAACCGAGACTCCCCTGCCCGGCATTTTTGAATTGATGACCGGTTTTCTCGATTGCCTCTGCCATCACCCGTCGGCGCCGCAACTGGTTTTTGCCTTTGAACTCAAGTTCCTGGCCCAACTCGGCCTCCAGCCGGACCTGGACAAAATCAAACTGACCCCTGGCGCCAGACAAATCGTCCGCGCCCTGATCCAGGGCGGCTGGCCGGCCATTCTGCGTCTCAAGCTGACAAAAGCACAGACCGACGAATTAAGGCAATTCCTCCACGGTTTTCTCATTTTTCATCTGGAACGCCTGCCCAAAGGCCGCGCCAGAGCGCTGGCGGACGATTAGCCTTGCACTTTTGTAGTTCTGTGCTAAATAACTGTGGCTAAACATTCTGCGGCCGTACTTCGGGCCACGGAAGTTTTACGCAAATCCAGTCACATGAGCATGTTTGACACAAAGGGTCAGGCCGGCGGGCAAAACGGCCGGAAGCCCAATACCCTGAAGAAACTGGAGCGTCTGAACCGGGCGCTCAGCCACCAGGAGCCGGACCGGGTGCCCATCAGTGATTTTTTCTGGGGCGGGTTCACCCGACGCTGGCAGCAGGAATTGGGACTGCCGCCCGATGCCAATCCTTATTACCACTACGACCTCGACTGGATTGTCACGGTGCCGAACATGGACCCCTGGATCCGCCCGTTCGAAACGGTCAAGGAAACCCCCGAGGAGGTCGTGGTCAAAACCGGTTTTGGTTCCATCCTGCACAAGCACTTCGAGTTTCCCATGCCGGAAATGCGCGGCTGGGAAACCGACTCGTTCGAAAAACTGGAACGCGCGAAATTCGATGACCCGGCGGACTCGCGGCGTTTTTTTGCCGGAGGCGACAACCAGATTGCCGGTGTGGGCGACGGCTTCCAGCGCAACACGCCGCCATGGATTGAAACGGTCAAATCCCTGCGGCCGGATTTTCCCGTCTATGGCAGCATCATCGAGGTGAGCGAATGCCTCACGCGCCTCATCGGCCAGCAAAACGCCATGCTCTGGATGGCCGAGGAACCGGAACGCATGGGCGCGATCATCAACCGCATCGGCCAGTTTTACTTTGAGACGGCGAAGGCCGAGATGGTGGCCGGCAAGGGTTTGCTGGATGGTTTCGTGATCTGGGGCGACGTGGCCTACAAGAAAAGCACATTCATGTCGCCGAAATACTGGCGTGAGTATTTCAAACCCTGGGTCGCGAAGATCACCGACCACGCGCACGCCAACGGGCTGCCGGTGATTTACCACGGATGCGGCAACGTAAAGGCCATTTTTCAGGACTATATCGACATGCGGGTGGATGCCTACAACCCGTTGGAAGCCAAGGCGGGCATGGACGTGATTGAATTGCGGCGGCAATTCGGCCATGGCATCGGCTTCTGCGGCAACAGCGACATCCAGGTCTGGGAGACCGGCGACCATGAGGCGATCCGGCGCGAAGTCCTGCGCAAACTCAACGCCGCGAGGGGCGGCGGTTATATTTTCCAGTCCGACCATTCCGTCAGCAGCGCCGTGTCCGGCCGCACCTACGATTACATCGTGAAACTGGTGCGTGATTTCGGGAATTATCCGATCGAGTTGGGGGAATTCAACGAACGGCTTTAACCAAAACACCCATAACCATGCAAGACTTGAAACCATTACATAACGCGATCCTCACGGGAGATGCCAAAACCGCGAAAGCCATCACCGAAAAAGCCCTGGCCGACGGGATCGAACCGATCATCCTGGTGCAGGACCACATGATGCCCGCGATGGCCGAAGTGGGCCGGCGCTTTGAATGTAATGAATATTTCGTGCCCGAATTGCTGCTCGCCGGCCGCGCCATGAAGGGCGCACTCGAACTCATCCGGCCCCGGCTGACCGCCAGCGGCGCGAAGCCCACCGCCCGGGTCGCCGTCGGCACCGTCAAGGGCGATTTGCACGACATTGGCAAAAACCTGGTGGCCGCCATGCTCGAAGGCGGCGGTTACGAGGTCATTGATCTGGGGGTAAATGTGACCCCGGAACAATTTGTGGCCGCCGTCAAGGAAAAGGGCGCCCAGATCCTGGCCCTGTCCGCGTTGCTGACCACCACCATGCCGGCGATGAAGACGACCATGGACGCGCTGCAATCGGCCGGCGTGCGCCAGCAAGTGAAGGTGCTGGTAGGAGGCGCACCCATCACCCAGAAATACGCCGACGAGATCGGCGCCGACGGTTTCAGCGAAAGCGCAGCGGGCGCGGTAAGCGCCGCCAAAAAAGCTTTGGGCTGAGATTTACATCCGGAGACCACCAGTATTTTGGCGCATCTCATGAGCCGCTTCACCAGCCTGGCCATCAATCACCCCGACGATCTGCGCTTTGGCGTGTCGCCCAAGCCCCTGACTACCCGCCACGGCCTCACGATCGGCGGAGGCATGGTCTATCCCGAGATCAACTTCACCCTGCCGCCGATGTTCGTGGATGAAAACACCATGCCCGAGGTCCGTGGTCAATACCAACAAATCATCACCGGCGCCGTGCGGCGCGCCGTGGAACTGGAAGCTCCCGGCCTGGTGGTCGAGTTTGAAACCCTCCCGCCCATGACCGAAAACCCGGCCTGGGGCATCGAATTGACCCGCATCCTGCTCGACGCCATGGAAGCGGCACATGCGAAACACGGCCTGAAGAGCGTCCTGCGCATTACCCCCAACGACACGCGGGAAATGGATCGCCCGCCCCGCATGCGGAGCGGCCGGTTTTATGAAGCCATGCTCCAAACATTCGACGGTTGCGCGGCAGCCGGGGCGGAACTGTTGAGCATTGAATCGGTCGGCGGCAAGGAAATCCACGATGAAGCATTGATGATGTGCGACATCCGCAGCGTGGTGTTTGCTCTTTGTATCCTGGGCGTGCGTGACATGCGGTTCCTCTGGACGGAACTCAACCAGATCGCCCGCAAGCACGGGGTCCATTGCGCCGGCGATACCGCATGCGGCTTTGGCAACACCGCGATGGTGTTGGCCGAGCAAAAAATGATTCCCCGCGTGTTCGCCGCCGTCGTTCGCGCCGTTTCCGCCGTGCGCACGCTGGTCGGTTATGAATGCGGCGCCGTCGGGCCGGGCAAGGATTGCGGTTACGAAAACCCGATCTTGAAGGCCATCACCGGTTTCCCCATGGCGATGGAAGGCAAAACCGCCGCGTGTGCGCATCTCAGCCCGCTCGGCAACATCGCCGCTGCCGCATGCGATACCTGGAGCAACGAATCCGTCCAGAACATCAAATTGCTCGGCGGCATGGCACCGACCGTGTATGTCGAGCAGCTGATCTACGATTGCCGCCTGATGAACCTGGCGTTGGCCGATGGCCGCGACGCCGCGCTGCTCTATCGCAAATGGATGGTTAATTCCGATGCCCCTCTCGATCCGCAGGCGTATGTGCTCACGCCCGAAAGTTCCCTGGCCATCGCGCAGGCGATCGTTCAAGCACCCACGCCCCTCGCTGCCGGCCGGGCCGCCGCACTCACAGCCGTCAGGCTCCTGCGTGAGGCGCATCGTGAAGGCCGTCTCAAGATTCATCCGCGGGAACTGCCCTGGCTCGACCGCATCCAGGAATCCGTCGAATCCATCCCGACAAACGAATCCGATTTTATCAACGAAATGATGGGACAGGTGGACACCACGAAATTTGTAGTCGCGGATTACCAGCTTTGAATGACCGCCAATTGTTTCAATCGGTTCGTCCTCGCTTCCACCCGCCGGGTGGCCATGCCCATTGCGATCTATCCCGGCCTCGCCCTCACCGGCGCAAAGGTCTGCGACATCGTCACCAATCCCCAGGCGCAATTCGAAGCCCAACTGGCCCTTCATGAACGGTATCATACCCCGTTCGTTCTGTCGGCCATGGACCTGAGCGCCGAAGCCGAGGCTTTTGGTTGCACCCTCCAGACTTCCGAAAACGAAATTCCTTCCGTGATGGGACGGCTGGTAACGAACCTGGAGCAGGCGCAAAAACTTTCCGTGCCGCAACCGGGCGACCGGCGCACGGCCGTGTATCTCGAGACCGTGCGTCGCCTGCGCCGGTTGCCCGACCGGCCGCTCGTCTTCGGGGGTTGCATCGGCCCGTTTTCGCTGGCTGCCCGGCTGGTGGGTGTGAGCGAAGCGATGGAAATGACCATTACCGAGCCGGATCTGATGCACGTCTTACTGGAAAAATGCGCGGCCTTCCTCGCCGCGTATGTCCGCGCCTTCCGGGAAGCCGGCGCTGACGGGGTCATCATGGCTGAACCGGCAGCGGGCCTGTTGTCCCCCCGCAGTTTGTCCCAACTTTCGTCAAAGTACGTCAAATCCATCCATACGGCGATGGCCGACGGCCGCTTCGCGCTCATCCTGCACAATTGTGCAGCGAAGTTGCTGCATCTGCCAGCGGTGCTGGAATCCGGATTGGCCAGCTTCCATTTTGGCGCGCCGATGAACCTCGCAGCCGCGCTGACACAGGTCCCGGCCGACGTGGTGTTGTGTGGCAATCTTGATCCCACCGGGGTTTTGGTGCAGTCATCGCCGGCGGAAATCACCACCCAGGCGATGAAATTGATGGAAGCGACCTCCGCCCACCGCAACTTTGTGCTGTCCTCGGGCTGTGATGTGCCAGCGACCGCTCCGCTGGCCAACCTGGATGCCTTCCACCTGGCATTGAAGATCAGGCCGGCTCCGCGCCAATGAGCCCTGCGTCGGAGCGCAGGCCGACGTGCTCGCCCGGTTTCAAAGTCAGGAATTCGCGCTCATCCCATTCCGCATTCAACAACCGCCGCAGCCAGCCGAGGTCGCCGGGCAACCGCTCGAATTTCCAGCCACGCGCATGGGCAAGTTCCTTCGCCGCCGCCTCCCAGCGCGCCGCCCCAGGCACGGGCGTGGCGATGTAAGCGAGCCGCCCATAGTGTTGGGTGAAGTTTTTGAACTGTTCGAGCAGGTAATCGGCGTTATCCTCGCCGTATTTTTCGACCAGTTGCTCGCGAGTCACGTTGGAATTGGGACCAAAGGCGAAATCCTGCCGGCGAATTTCGCCGTTGACCGGTGAATTTTCCAGCCAGCCTGCGCTTTGAAAATAGGTGCCCGGTTGCGCCTCCAGCTGGGCCAGGTAACACCGGCTGCTGCCCAGCAGCATCCCGATGCAGTCATGCGCCCGCGGAATCACGACCGGCAACGCGCGCGCCTGCAACCCGATCACTCCGCGATTGCACAGCCCGTAAGCGATGGCAATCGCGTCGCACGGCCCGCCCGCCGCGGCGTCAATCGCATCCTGCAACGCGGCGCGGAGTTCTTTGCCGGCCCCTTCGTGTAACCCCATCTCCAGGTGTCGGAAGGTGACCGCGGTCTTCGCGTCGGCGCCGAGCAGTTCCAGTTCCCGTTGGAAGACGGGACAGGCAATGACGTGCAATCGCAGGCGGTTCATAAATCTGGTTTACGCGGATGATGTTTCGTGGCCGGGGACCGCACCGGCCGCTCAATCAAACCGCTTTCAGCTTCGTCCAATATCCCCGATTCTTCCCGCCCAGTCCACCGGATTCACCCCGGGATTCCGGAAGTTTCCGGCCCTGAAATGAATAAAATGGCTTTGCGAATCAAGGGTTTAATGGCACGATTTCTGCGCGACTTCAGCATCGGCTGAAATGATAAAAAAGATCTTCAAATTCTCCACGTTGCGGATGCAATTGGTCGGGAGCGTGTTTCTGCTCATCACCCCGGCCGGGTTGGCGATGTATATTTTCCACCTGGAGTTCAGCGGGTTTGTGGTGGGGTTGCTGGCCCTGGCGGCGGCGTGGTTCGGCGGCGAACACTTCATCATGCACCAGGTGCGCGCGCTGTCCGCCACCGCCAAAAAAATTGCCGATGGTGATTTGACCGCCCGCACCGGGCTCAAAACCACGGAGAACGAACTCGGCCAGCTCACGAAACTGTTCGACCAGATGGCCGAATCGTTGGAGCAGCAGGTCAAGAACCTCGAAAGCGCGGAGAAAAACCTGCTGAACCGCACCTTCCAGCAGACCGTCGTCGCCGCGCTGGGACAATTTGCGCTGACCAACAGCGACCTGGATACCTTGCTGAGCCAGGCCTCCATGCTGGTGGCGCAAACCCTGGGCATGGAATACTCCGCCGTGTTCGAGCGCTTGCCCGGCGGCCAGCTGCGCCTGCAGGCCGGCACGGGCTGGAAACCGGCCTATGACCGCCAGACTGCCCTCCCGGGAAACGAAAATTCACCGATTGCCGTGGCCATGAATTCCGGTGAACCCGTGGTCACCGTCGATTTGAAGGCTGAATCGCGTATCTCCGCGTCGCCCTTCCTGGCGGAACATGGCGTGATCAGCGGCGTCACCGTGGCCATCCCCACGCGCGACCAGCCTTTTGGCATGCTGGGCGTCTATAGCACCCACCCGCGGAAATTCGATTCGGATGAAGTTCAATTTCTTCAGGCCGCCGCCACCGCCATCGGCCTTGCCGTTGAGCGTAAACACGCCGAGGCTGAGCTGCAAAAACTCGCCGCTTTCGTCCAGTTGAATCCCGACGCGGCGCTGGAATTGAATGCCAACGGCACCATCACTTATTTCAACGAGGCCGCCCAGCAGCTCGCCGTCTCCGTGCAACGCAATCATCCGAATGAAATATTGCCGCCGGAGATTCACGATATCATCAGCGATTGTCTCAACAGCCGCCAAAGCAAAGTGCGCCTGGAACTCCAGATCGAGGGACGCACGTTTTCCTGGTCGTTTCATCCCGTCCTGTTCGGCAGCGTGGTGCACTGCTACATCGAGGACATCACTGATCGGTTAAGCCTGGAGGCCCAGTTGCGCCAGTCGCAGAAAATGGAATCCGTCGGCCAGCTCGCCGCCGGCGTCGCGCACGATTTCAACAACATGC
>CAYPSF010000042.1:0-28332 GCA_964413165.1 uncultured Bifidobacteriaceae bacterium | reverse complement strand
GGAGCGAAGGTTGACCTGGGTGATCTGAACCAGGAATGGGCCGAGGCGGTGGCCGTTGCGAACACACGGCCAGACTTGAAACAGCTCGACGCTGAAGTCAAAGCATGGTTTGAAGAGAACCGATAACCGGAACCTATGAAAAAGATTCCTGGCGTACTGGGCTTGCTGGGGTTGCTGGCCTTGCCGGTGTTTCCCGGGATGGAACCTGCCGCGCGGGCGTCGGAATTCGCCTTTGGCGCCGACCTGTCGTTTTTAAAACAGGCGGAAGACCAGGGCACCATCTTCAAGGATGGCACCAACGCCGCGCCCGGTTTGCAGTTATTCCGTCATCACGGCTACAACTGGGTTCGCCTGCGCTTGTTTGTCGAGCCGGTCGGCGAACAGTTGCCCAACGACTTCGCTTATACGCTGGCGCTGGCCCGGGATGCGAAGAAACTCGGCTATAAATTCCTGCTCGACCTGCACTACGCCAATTCGTGGGCTGACCCGGGGAAACAACCGACCCCGGACCAGTGGCGGGATCGGACGCACTCTCAGCGCGTCCAGGCGGTGTTTGAATACACGCGCGACATCCTGATGAAATTCCGCGATGCCGGCGTGTCGCCGGACATGGTTCAAATCGGCAATGAAATCCAGGCGGGCATGCTCTGGCCAGACGGGAAGCTGCCGGACCACTGGGATAACTTTGCGGATTACCTCCGCGCCGGGATCAAAGGGGTGGACGCCGCCGGCGGCAAAGGGCCGCGTTCGAAAATCATGATCCACTTCGGCCAGGACGCCAGCCTTTCCAAAATAAAATACTTTTTCGACCGGCTGAAGGAATTCAAAATTGAATATGACGTCATCGGGTTTTCCTATTATCCCTGGTGGCATGGCAGCGTGGCCGACCTGCGGGAGAAACTGGCGTTTGCCGCGAAGCGCTACGACAAGGACGTCTATGTGGTCGAAACGGCCTATTACTGGAAGCCGAGCCGGTACTTCCGCGAATTGCCCGGCCCTTTTCCGGAAAGCCCGGAAGGCCAGCGTGATTTTCTGGATGAGGTCACCCGCGTGGTCATGGGCGTGCCGGATGGGCGGGGCCTGGGCGTCTTTTGGTGGGAACCGGCCGTGACCAGCCATGGCCTGGGCAACCGCGGATTTTTTGACGAGAACGGAAACGCTTTGCCGGTCCTCGGCGTTTTTGACAAGTACACCCGCCCGGAACGGCCGACGGCAGGCAACTGATGTCGGACCCTATTCCCAAATGAAACCAACCAAACGCCTCCCGTTGTTTTTTCTCTGCCTGGCGACACTGGCTGCAACGAACGCCGGCGCTCAGGAACCAACTCCGCTTAAATTTGCCTTCGGCAATGGAAAATTGAAAGCCGGTTGGATCCGGGTTTCCCCGACGAATGTCTATTCCGCCGCGGCGGGTTACGGTTTCGAGCCGGGCGCGGACGTGACCGCTGGCGCAGCCGGCATCACCAGCACGAATCCCTTTTACTTTTCAGCCCGGCTGCCGGAGGGCAATTACCGGGTCACAGCCATCCTCGGCGATCCGGCCGGCGAATCCACGATCACCGTGAAGGCAGAATTGCGCCGGCTCATGCTCGAACAGGTGCCGGTCGCAGCCGGAATACCCGTGACCCGGTCCTTCATCGTGAATGTGCGCACACCGAAAATCTCCGCCACCGACGCCGTGCATTTGAAGCCCCGGGAGAAAACGAATGAATGGTGGGCCTGGGACGAAAAGCTGACGTTGGAATTCAACGGCCGGCATCCGGCCGTGCAGGCGCTCGAAATGGCGCCGGCCGCCGTGCCGACGGTTTTTCTGCTGGGGGATTCGACCGTGTGTGACCAGTCGGCCGAACCGTGGAACAGCTGGGGCCAGATGCTGCCTCGCTTTTTCAAGCCGGAGATCGCCATTGCCAACCACGCCGAATCGGGCGAAACGATCGGCGGTTCCCTGAGCGCGCACCGGTTCGATAAAGTGTTCAGCCTGATGAAACCCGGCGACTGGGTGTTCCTGCAATTCGGTCACAACGACATGAAAAGCCGCGCGACCAACGCGCTGGAGCGATACACGGAGGATTTCAAACGGGTGATTGCCGAAACGCGCGCCCGGGGCGGGACGCCGGTGCTGGTGACCTCGATGGAACGGAAGAACGGCATCACGCAAGATACGCTCGCGGGCTATCCCAACGCCGTGCGCGAAGTGGCGAAGGAGGAAAAATGCGCGCTGATCGACCTGAACGCGATGAGCATTACCTTTTACGAGGCGCTGGGCACGAACCTTGACCAGGCGTTCCAGGATCCCACCCACCACAACAATTACGGCAGCTATGAACTGGCCAAGTGCATCGTCGCCGGCATCCAGCAGGACAAACTGCCGCTGGCGAAATTCATGGTGGATGACTTCAAAGGTTTTGACCCGGCGCATCCCGACCCCGTGGCCGGATTCCAGATGGCCGTCAGCCCGCACCAGTCCGACGTGAAGCCGTTGGGGAACTAGGGCAGTTGCAGCCGGTAAAAGTTCTGCGGTGAATCCGGGCTGAGGGCGTTGGTGACGTTGAAATTGCCGCCGCTGTCGAATTGATTGGTCAACAGGCGCAGCCAGTTGCTCGATGGCAACGCCAGGTTGGTGGCGGAGAGCAAATAGTACGTCACATTGGTCGGTCCGCCGGAACCGCTGGCCACCACGCCGCCATTCAGGAGGGCAATACTCTGGAACACGGGCGCCGTTTGCGCCTGGACGATCAGCCGGACCTGGCCGGCGGTATTGGTGTCGAGCAGGAGGCTGTAGCCGGCGGGTTTGCTGCCGATCACCGGCAGTTTGCCGCTCAACGCGCCGGCATAGGTGATTAACGTGTAAGTGCCAGCGCCGAAACCGGCGATGTTGGTCACGTTCAATGTTCCACCGAGGACCAGGTTGTTGCCGACGACAATTTTGTCGTTCGCCGCAACGGCGCCGGCTTCAAAATTGAGGAACACCCCCGAGTTCATGGTCAGGTTGCTGCGTAACGTCAGCGTGCCCACCCCATTGCTGCCCGGTGCGAGCGTCCCGCCCGAATTCACCGTCACCGTGCTGGTGATGAACCCCGTGCCGCCCAGGGTGCCGCCATTGTTCACGACGACGGTGTTGCCGGTGCCCGTACCGGAGCCGGTGGTATTGTTGACGAGCAAGGTACCGCCATTCACCGTGGTGGTGCCGGTATAGGTGTTCGCGCCAGACAGCGTGAACGTGCCGGTGCCAACCTTGGTGATATTGGCGGTGCGTGCCGGGATGACCTCCGTGATCTTTCCGGCAAAGGTGGTGTCCAGGTTTTTTCCGCCGATGACGTAGGTGGTGGGATTGCTCGCCGACGAAGCGCCTTGCAGAATGGTGTTCGGGCCGCCGCGCAGCGCGCCCAACTGGATGATCAGCCCGCCATTGCGATTGTTCAACAGCGCCGAAGTGTTTCCCAGATCAAACAAGGCGTTGGAGCTGCCGGTGCCGAAATTGGGGTTCGGATTGCCCAGCGAGGGATTGAATCGCGGATTGGTGACGTTGGCCACCGCAATGGTGCCGCTGAAGGTCGTCATGTCGGCCGTGAAAGAGAACGTGGTGCCGGTGTTCAAGGTCAAAGTGCCGTTGCCGATCATGTTCGCCACGGAGTTGTTGACGTTGTTGGCGATGAAATTATTCGTGCCGACGACGTTGAGTATGTTGTTGAGGGTGCCGCCGTTGATGCCGAATTGCAGCGTGGCGCCGTTGGTGTCGCCGTTGAGCGTGACCACCCCGGTGCCAAATCCGGCGTCATTGCCCAGCACCACCGTTCCTCGCGTCACGTTCACCCCGCCGTTGAACGTGTTGGCCCCGCTCAATTCCAGTCTGCCCGGGCCGGTTTTGGTCAGGCCTCCCGCCCCCACCAGGATGTTGTTCAGTGCCAGGGTCGTGGCGTTGGTACTCACCTCAATCGTTCCGCCGTTCGGATTCAACGTCACACCGTGGTCCGTGCCGGCGGTGACGCCGGTATAGCGCAAGGTGCCGCCGTTTAAAACCAGGTTGCCGGGGCCGTTGTCCGCCGCGCCGAGCGGGCTGGGGACGGTGCCGTTCGCCACGCTGGGAATGCTCACGGTGCCGCCGGCAATCACCGTCGGGCCGGCGAAATCATTCGTGGCCAGGATGGTCAGCGTGCCGGAATTGGTTTTCGTCAAAGTGCCAAAGCCGCTGATCCGGCCGCTGCCGCTCAAAGTGTAATTCTTCGTCGCATTGAAGGTCACGGACGCGGGCGTGTTGGTGCCGACCAGGTTGATCGCCGGATTGGTGGAACCGGTGTCATCGAAAATTGGCGAGTCGAAGAAGTAAAACACATCCGGACTGGCTCCGTTGAGCCAGTTGGTGGTGGTGCCGGTGTCCCAGGTGTTGTTCACGCCATCGCCGGTCCATTGAAGATTTCCCGGCGTGCGGATGTTGTTGACCAGGATGTCAATCTCGCCGGGCGGATTGGTCAGGACGCCGTTGGCATTGATGAGCGTGAAATTGGTGATGCTGCCGACCAGGCTGGAGCATTGGAACAGCCGGTAAGTGCCGTTGAGGAGCGGGCCGTCGAGCAGATTGACGCGGATGGGGTTGATGCCGCTGACCGTCAGCGTGGTGATGACCTTGATTTGATCGTTGGTTTTGACCAGGCCGATGGGATCGTTGCTCAGGTCAAAGCGGTTGATGACGCCGCCGGATTCGGTGAGCGGGCCGATGATGGTCAGCGTTCCGGCACCGCCGACGTCGTTGCCGGGGGAAAGGTTCGCGCCGGCATTCAGCACCGGCGAGGCGCCCAGGCTGCCACTGCCGCCCAGGGTGCCGCCGCTGAGGACGGTCACGGTACTTTGGCTCAAGCTGCCCTGGACGATCAAGGCGCCATTGCTGACGGTCGTGGGGCCGGTGAAATTGTTCGTGGTATTGAGCGTAAGCGTTCCACTGCCGGTCTTGTTCAAGCTCATGGCGCCATTGAGGGAGCCGCTGCCGCTGAAGTTATAATTTTTTGACGCGTTGACCGTCACGGACGCGGGCTGGAGCGAGTTGACCAGGTTGACGGCCGGATTGGTTGAACCCGAATCGTCAAACGTGGCGCTGCCGCTGGGCGGAAACGGATACAAAAGCGACTGGCCATCGAACCAGTTGTTATCGCCGAGCAGCTCCCAGTTGTTGGTGATATCGTCACCATGCCAGATGGGATTGAAAAACTGGGCGGACGGCGAAAAAAACAGGTTCATCGGCCGGGTCAGCGTGCTGCCGTCGGCGTCCGACACCGTCCATTGAAAACCGGCCGGACCGATGTAGCCCGCCGTCGGGACAAACTGCGCGACATGGCCGTCCAGCAAGGTCACCGCACCGTTGGTGGCGCCGGCCACGGAATAAACCGGGCTGGAATTCAAGAAGCCGCGCGCGAGCTGGCGCAGGTCCACATTCACCGTCGTATTCGTCAGCGCGACGCCGTGCGGGTCGGCGAGCCAGTTGAGGTAATCCTCCAACCGCGTGTAACCGGAACCGGTGGGGCTCGGGTCGTTGTTGTTGGCGACGGACGGGTTTGAACCCGTGCCCGATTCCCAAAAATCCGGCATCCCGTCTCCATCGGCATCCAGGTAGGGCGTGCCGTTGTTGACGATGCCCGGCCCGTTCATTGGCGGCTGGAATTCACTGTTGATCGTTTCCCCCAGCGTTCCCCACGACGTCAGCTCGGTCAGCATCCGTTCATCCACCGAATCGCGTTTCCACGAATCGCCCACGTCGCTGACGGCGAGTTTGAGTGCGGTCAACGGCGGGAGCGCGTTGGTGGTGGGATAGGGAAACGGCGCGGTCTGCCAGTCGTTCACATCGTAATTGGTTTGCGCCAGCACGGCCCCGTCGAGTACGCCGTTGAGGTTGGCGTCCTGCCAGTTGTTGGTGCCATAGAGATGGAAGTTCAGATTGCCCCGGTCAAATGCCGTGGACGCGCTGGCCGGGCCGTTGATGAAATAATTCCCAATGACGTTCGCGTAGGTATCGCCGCTGGAATCGCCACCCAGGATGTAAGCGTCCGTGCCCCAGTTATAGATCACATTGTTGACGTATTCATTCACGCCCTTGACCTTGGGGTTGCGGGTGTTGTTGTCGATGTAAAGACTGTGCAGGATGCTGACGCCGCCGTCGGTCTGGATCAACCCGCCGGCCGAATGGGTCTGCAACCCCTGCGAAACAATCGTGTTTTGGATCGTGATGTTTGTCGGGTTGCTGCCGCTGATGGAAAAAGTCTCGTCCTGTCCCCAGGAAACGGAGAGATGATCAAAAATCATGTCATGTCCGCTGGAGATGGTGATGGAGTCATTGCCGTCGCCATTGATACCCATGCGCGCGCGGATGAAACGTGTGATGGAATTGTTGGCGCCGGAATACGAGAGCCGGTGGCCGTAGATCGTAATGCCGCCGCCGGGCGCGGTCTGGCCGGCGATGGTCACATTGCTCGCCACGCTCACGGCGTTGCTGATGCGGATGACGCCGCCAACATCAAAGACCACCGTGCGATTGGGAGACGCGACGCCGGTGCGGAATGAACCCGCGCCGGTATCATTGGTATTGGTGACGTGATACACCGTGCCGCCGCGCCCGCCGGCGGCGTATTGGCCAAAGCCCTGGGCGCCGGGGAAGGCCGGGATTTGGGCCAGGCCCGGGACCGCCGGCCAACCGAGCAGCAAGGCGAAGCTGATGCCCAGCCGCCAGGTCCGGCAACTGGCGGCGCCATGCATGGGGCGTAAGAGTGGTTGATTCAAATCCGGCAAATTAAGGGCGCAAGCGGGTCAGGGCAGTTGCAGCCGGTAAAAGCTCTGCAATGAATCCGGGTCGAGCGCGTTGGTGACGTTGAAATTGCCGTTGTTATCAAATTGGTTGGTCAACAGCCGGGTCCAGTTGCTCCAGGGCAGGGCCAGGTTGGTGGCCGAGAGCACATAGAAGTTGCTGGTAGCCATTCCGCCCGAACCGTTCAGTGTCACATTGCCACCGGTCACGGTGAGGTTTCCGAACAGCGGCGGCGTGGACACGACGGTAATCACGCCGCTGGTGTTCAGCGCGTTGGTGTTCCACGCCAGCCCGGAATTGAGCGGCGGCAAAACCACATTGGCAAAGGCGCCGCTGTAACTGCCGGCGTTGAACAGTTTGAAACTATCGCCGGCCGTCAGGGCGGAACCGCCGGAGTTGGTGATGATGAGCGTGCCGCCGTTGGTGAGGGCGCCGGAAATGATGGCCAGATCATTCGTCAACGGCAAGTGGCTGATTTCAAAAATATTTGTGCTGCCGGAAGCGAGCGTGAGGTTGTTGTTGAACGTCAGGGTGCCGATGGAATTGCTACCGGGAGCAAGCGTCGCTCCGGAACCGATGGTGAAGCTGCCAATGACCGCGCCGCCGCCGGATAACGTGCGTCCGCTGCCGAGCGTCATGCCGCCGATCTGGTTGACGTTGAGTGTTGCGGCCGGCGCGATGTAAATGCCGGTGGAACTCCCGATCGAGCCGGGGGGAAACAGGGAGAGCTGCCCGCCGAGAATGGTCGTGGGGCCGGTGAAGGTTTCCGCGCCGAAAAGGACCACCGAGCCGGCGCCGAGTTTCGTCAATCCGCCATCCGCGGTCGCGCCGAGCGCCGGATCGTGAATCAGCGGTGCGGCTACGGCAATGACAAAACCGCCATCGTCGATGATGGCGCCACCGGCCCTTACATTGGCGGTCAGGCCGGTCAACGCGGGCAAGAACGAGTTGTTGTTGGTGTTGGCTTTCAGGGTGCCGCCGTTGAAATTGTTGGTGGCGAACTGGGTGGCCCCGGTGCGGGTTTTGAAGAATCCGCCGACGGTGAGCGTGCCGCCATTCAGATTGACCGTGGTCGTGGCCGTGGAGCGGTTGACGTTATGCAGGTCCAGGTTGGTATTGACCGTCAGCGCAGCATTGTTTTGCAGGGTGATGGTGATATTGCCGCCCTGGTTGCTGCCGCCCAGGCTGCAAAAGCCGAGCGAGACGATGGCATTGTCCCGGACGGTGACCACGGCGCTCCGGTTGCCGTTGCTGCCGTCACGGCCCAAGGCGCAGGCGCTGCCGCCGGCGCTGATGACGGCATTGGAGGCAATCACGAAAGTGCCGCGCGGCATGATGAAATTCCGGCCGCCCAACAGCGCATTACCGGTGAAAATCAAGGTGCCGCCATCGCTGCCCGGACGCCATTGGGCGCCGCTGCCGAAGTTGACGATGTTACCGGCCCACGTTCCCGTGTTGTTGTTGGTGCCGGCCATCATCAAATCCGTTGTCGCACTGGGGACGGTGAAGTCATTGGTGATGACCGCGCCGTTGCCGACGAACACGATGCCGCCGTTGTAAACGACCGGGCCGCTGCCGGCGGCACTGTTGTTGACGAGCATGAGGCCGCCCGCGTTGTTCGTCGTGCCACCGGTGTAGGTGTTGGCATTGCTCAGGGTCAACAGGCCGGAACTGCTCGCCGTCAAACTGCCGGACCCGCTGATGGTGTTGCTGTAAATCTGCGAACCGGCGGGGGCCCAGGTCACGTTGCCGTTGTTGACCAGGTCGCTGGAGGGAATCGCGCCATTGATCTGCAGGGAGCCGGCGTTCACGGTGGTCTGGCCGGTATAAGTCTGGGAGCCGGTCAGCACCAGCGCGCCCGGGCCGTTCTTGCGCAACGTCCCGCCGCCGCTGATGGCGGATGAATTGGTGACGGTGGTGGGATTGGCAAAGATCAGCGTGCTGTTATTCACGATGCCGCCGCTGAGGCTGCCGTTGATCGAGGCCCCATCGCCGATCTGCAGTGTCCCGCTCGAAATGGTCGTGCCGCCGGTGAAGGAATTGGTGCCGGTGTTGAGGAGGGTCAGAGTGCCGGAGCCGGATTTCACCAGCGTCATGATGCCGGTCAGGGCGCCCGGGCCGGACAACGTGTAATTCTGGCTGGCATTGACCGTCATGGAGCCGGGCAGGACGGCGGTGATGAGATTGATGGCCGGCGAATTGGCGCCGGAATCGTTGAAGGTCACCGAATCCCCGTTGAGGAAGGCGCGCGGCACGCTGTTGGTGGTAAGCCAGTTCAAGCTGGTCCCGGTGTCCCAGAGGTTCGAAACGCCGTCGCCGGTCCAGGTCAGCGGCTGGGGTCCGGTAAAGTTGGTGCTGACGACGCCGAGAGTGCCGCTCGTATTCAATGTGGCGGTGTTCCACAACAGATCCGGCGCCAGCGGCGGCAGGTTGGAGGTTGCGAACGAACCGGCGTAGCTGCCGGCGTTGAAAATCTTGAAGCTGTCGCCGTTTGTGAGCGTGCCGCCCAGGTTGGTCACCACCAGCGTTCCGCCATACGTCAAGGTGTTCAGCGCGTTCAGCTGGTCCCGGGCCAGCGTGGTCTTGTTGATCTCAATCACGGTCGTGCTGCCCGCGCTCAGCGTGGCATTGTTATTGACGGTGAGCGTGCCGATGGAAGCGGCGCCGGGAGTGAGCGTGGCGCCGGAACCGATGGTGAGGGCGCCGCCGATAGTGCCGTTGCCGGCCAGCGAGGCGCCGCTGTTGACCGTGACCGCTCCCGAGCCCGTGCCGCTGCCGCCGGTGTTGTTCACGGTCAATGTGCCGGCGTTCACCACCGTGCCGCCGGTGTAGGAGTTCGCGCCGGTCAACGTCCAGTTACCCGTGCCCACCTTGGTGAAGGAGTTGACCCCATCGGCCTGGAGCTGCCCGGCGAATGTGGCGTCGGCATTGTTCCAGCCGACGCGATAGCTGCTGCCGCCGGAGCTGGAGTTGCCCGGGCCGACGATGGCGCCGCTGGTTCCGCTGAGCGAACCAATCTCGACGGTGATGGCTGCGCCGTTGCGGTCCAGGATGACGTTATCATTGAGAAAGATTGCGGCCCCGGCGTAACCGGCGGAGCTGACGACGCGAAATTCCGCCGGTGCTGTGTGCGCGGTGACATTGATGAGGCCGGTGAAGCCGGACCAGTTTCCGCTCAGACTTCCCCGGACGTAATTGACCTCCAGGTTCAGCGTACCGCTGCCGGTCAGCGTGCTGCTCATGGTATACCGGGCGGGCGTCAACACCGTGGCCGTGGCGCCCGCGGGAACGATGAGCGGATTGCTGAACGTGCCATAACCGGCTGCGGCATCACCCAATCCCCCGCCGAAAAGTTTCAACGTGCCGCCGTCCAGCGTGACGCTGCCGGAACCGAGCGAATAATTATTGGCGGTGGTGGTGGCGCCGCCGGCCGGGCCGAACAGTGCCAGCGTGCCGTTGCTTACGATGGTGCCGCCGCTGAAGGTATTGGCCGCGCTCAAGGTCAGCGTGCCGGGGCCGGTTTTGGTGAGGGCACCGCTGCCCACGTTGGTTCCGTTCCAGGTCAGGGTCGTCCCGCCGTTCGGGACGTCCAGGGTGGCGCCACCGCCGTTGAAGGTCGCGCCGCGATCGCTGCTGACCGAGCCGGCGGTGTAGCTCAGCGTGCCGCCGTCGAGCACCAGGTTGGCGGGATCAGAAGTCGCCGCGCCGATGGCGCTCGCCACCCCGGAATTGGCCAGGCTCGCCACGGAGAGTCCGCCGCCATCGATGGCCACCGGCCCGGTGAAATCGTTCGCGGTCAAAATGGCGAGCGTGCCGGAGTTCGTCTTGGTGAGGCCGGTCGTGCCGGTGATTTTGCCGGTGCCGGCAAAGGTATAGTTGACGGTGGCGGCGACCGTGACCGAATTGGGCGTGAGATCGCCCGCGAGGTTGGCGGTAAGGTTCGTCGCGCCGGTGTCGTCAAAGATGACGTCGTCCAGGAAGAAAAACCGGTCCGGCACCCCGTCGTCGAGCCAGGCCACGTTCGTGCCATTGTCCCAGAAATTATTGCCGCCGTTGCCGGTCCAGACGAGCGTGGCCGGCGGGCGGGTGGCGCTGACGATGATGGCAATCGCATTGGGCGGGTTGGTGAGCGTGCCGATGACGCCGGAGACTATGAGGTTGGAAAGACCGCCGGTCAGCGCGCCCGTGTAGGTGAACAGGGTGTAAACGCCGTTGCCGGGCAGGCTGTCGAGCAGGCTGACCTTGATGAGGTTCGTGCCGCTGAGATTCAGGTTGCCGACCGCCTGGATGAGATCATTTGTCTTGATCGTGCCGGTGGGATCGTCAGAGAAATCGAAGCGATTGGTCACGCCGCCGGATTCCGAGAGCGTATTGGTGATGGTGAGCGTCCCGGCGGCGCCGATGCCATTGCCGGGCAGGATGCTGGCGCCGCTCTGGGCCGTGAGTCCGTTGCCGAGGATTCCACTCCCGCCGGCGGCGCCGCCGGCTTTTACCGTCACCGCGCTTTGTTGCAACGCGCCGTTGACGAGCAGCGTGCCGGTGCTCACCGTGGTCGGGCCGGTGAAGCTGTTCGCATTGGCGATCGTGAGCGTGCCGGTGTTGGTCTTGTTCAGCGCCATCGTTCCATCCAGCGAACCGCTGCCGCCAAAGGTGAAATTTTTCGTGGCCGCGACCGTGATGGACGCAGGCTGAAGGGAGCCGATGAGATTCACTGCGGGGCTGGTTGAGCCGGAGTCGTCGAACGTCACGGCATCGCCGTTGTGGAACTGATACAGCAATGAAATGCCGTCGTGCCAGTTGTAGTCACCGAGCACGTTCCAGTTGTTCGTGAGGTCATCGCCGTGCCAGACGGGCTGGTAGGGTTGGGCGGACGGGGTGAAGAACAGGTTCATCGTGCGGGTGAACGGCTCGCCGTCGCTGTCGTTCACGGTGAACTGAAAGCTGGCGGTGCCGTTGAGGCCGGCATTGGGCGTGAACTGGACGAAATAACTGTTGATGAACGAGAGGGTGCCGTTGGTGGGATTGCCGGCGGACCAGGCGGGGCCATGGTTTACCGCGACCCAGCCGCGGGTGAACTGGCGGAGATCGATCACGACGTTGGTGTTCATCAGCGCGACCCCGTGCGGTTCCACGAGCCAGTTCAAATAATCTTCCAGGCGGGTATAACCCGGGTTGAACGGGCTGGGGTCGTTGTTGTTGGCGACGTTGGGGTTCGAGCCGGTGCCGTTCTCCCAGTAGTCGGGCATGCCGTCCTGGTCGGTGTCCGGATAAGGCGTGCCGTTGCGGACGACGCCGGGGCCGTTCATGGGCGCGACCAGTTCGGACGTGATGGTGCCGCCGAGCAGGCCCCAGGACGTGAGTTGCGAAATCATGAGTTCATCCACGCTGTCGCGTTTGAACGACGGGCCGGCGTCGCTGATGGCGAGCTTCAGCGCGGTGAGCGGCGTGTAGGCGTTGGTGATCGGATAGGCAAAGGGCGTGGCTTGCAGGTCCATCGAACCATAGTTGGCGAACGGCCAGGCACTGCCGTCGAGGACGCCGTTCTTGTTCGAGTCGACCCAGTTATTGGTGGCATAGATGTGAAAATTCAGGTTGCCGCCGCCGATGGCGGTGGAGCCGCTGGCCTGGCCGCTGATGAAGTAATTGTTGAAATTGTTGGCGTAGGAATCGCCGGCGGAATCGCCGCCCATGTTGTAGCCGATGGTTTCCCAGTTGCAAATGACGTTGTTGACGAATTCGTTGACGAACTTGACCTTCGGGTTGCGCGTGTCGTTGTCGATGTAAAGACAGCGCAGGATGCTGACGCCGCCGTCGGCCTGGATCAATCCGCCCGCCGAGTGCCCCTGCAATCCCTGTGAAATGATCGCGGACTGGATCGAAATGTTCGTGATGCTGCCGTTGATGGAAAACGTTTCATCCCGTCCCCAGGAGGAAGTGATGTGATCAAAGATCATGTCGTGGCCGTTGGCGATGCCCATGGCGTCGGTGCCACTGTCGCCATTGATGCCCTCGCGCACGCGGACAAAGCGGCAGATGTCATTGTTGGCGCCGGAGAAGGAGAGGCCGTTGCCGTAGATGGTGATGCCGCCGCCCGGTGCGGTCTGGCCGGCGATGGTGATGTTCGGTTTGGGCGCGTAACGCGGGGCCTGGTAATTAATCACACCGCCCACGTCGAAAACCACCGTGCGGCCGGAGACGCTCACGGCATCGCGGAACGAGCCCGGGCCGGAGTCATTGGTATTGGTGACGTGATACACCGTGCCGCCGCGGCCGCCGGTGGCAAACTGGCCGAAGCCTTGTGCGCCGGGAAAAGCCGGCGTTTGCGCCCGGACGGTCACAGAAATGCCCAGGAGGATGACACTAAAACACGCGACGAAGTGGCCTGCTTTCTTCATAACTTGATGGGAATGTTTTATTTACACGACATTAAACCCGATTTTCCCCAGGCGGTCTATCAGATATACGTCCGAGGACACGTTGCTCACCCAAATAGGTTCCAGCCCGACGATCAAAATTTACGATCTGTGATTTACGATTTATGAATCCATCTACAAACCAGGCACCTCGCTTTAACCGTATATCATAAATCCAATATGGACTGTGCCAGCGACCCGTTCTGATGATGCGAGCGATCCTGGTCCGGACATGCATTCCCTGTCAACTCTTGTTGAATCCGGTTGGGAAATGACATAGAAACAAGGGCATTACGTCCTGCACTGTCAAAAGCCTGTGAAAGCGCCCAACGCAGTAATTCGTTTCGTTGGGTTTATCGCGCTATGCGGACTGGTCACTTTTCCGCCGACTTGTGTCGCCGATGTAGCGGAGGACTACTTCACCGATGTCTGGACATCTGAAAATGGGCTGCCCGACAGTTCGGTAACGGCCATCGCGCAGACACCGGATGGATATTTATGGATTGGTACTTACAATGGCCTGGTGCGTTTCGACGGGGTGCGCTTTGTCGCCTTTGATCCCGCGAACACGCCGGAGCTGACCCACGCCCGCATCCGCAAGCTTTTCGTTGACAGCCGGGGGACGCTTTGGATCAACACTTACGATGGCTCCCTGACGACCTTGCGCCACGCAACCTTCGCGCTCGAACGGCGCAATACCCGAAGCTCCGAGGCGGAGATGACCCTGGTCTCGTCCTCATCCAATCGCGTAATCTTTCTGACCAGCCGGGGCAGTCTCCTTTGCAAACCGTTGACAGTGTTGGCGGGGCAGGGCTGGGAAGAGTTGGCCTCACCGGGTCGGGGCTTGGGTGCGCTGTGCTGTGAGGATGGCCAGGGCACGATCTGGTACCGCGACCCGACCCGGCATCTATGGCGGCTGGCGGGCGGTCAATTTGAACCGGTGCCGGAGGCGGCAGGGTTCAAGGCACAGGACGTCAATTGCCTGGTGACCGATCCCCACGACCGTCTCTGGGTGGCCACGGACCAGGAGATTGCCGCCTGGGATGGGACTGGCTTTCAAAGCCAGAGCCCGACCAATGCCGAACCGCCATTGGGCGTGACGTACATTTCCCCGGCCTCGGATGGTCATGTTTGGATGGTGGCAAACGGGAACGTAGGCGAAGTCGCCGACCGTCATTGGCTGCTCCGGCCGGATGTGACGCGGAGCATTTTCCGGGCAAATCCGGGTCGGATTGGCGCTCAGGAGGACCATCACGGCGGCATGTGGTTTTATAGTTTTGGGGGTGGTTTGTTGCATGTGGATGCCGCCGGTGAAGTCCGGCAACTCACCTCCAAGGATGGTTTTCCCGGGGATCGGGTGAATTGCTTTTTCGAGGATCGGGAGGGCAACTGGTGGGCCGGGCTGGAGGCCGAAGGATTGGTCCGGTTGCGCGAGCGACAATTCCACACGGTCACCTCGGGCGATGTGGCCCTGGCGAAGGCGGCCAAATCCGTTTGTCAGGATGCCGATGGTACGATCTGGATCGGGAAATTGAGCGGCGGCCTGGATTGCTGGCACGAGGGAACGAACACGAATCTGGCGGTGGTGGCCGGAACCCCGCAAGGATCGGTTTTTTGTGTCTGCCCCGATGCAGCTGGCCGGCTGTGGGTCAGTGCGGGAGATGAAGATCTGTTCGTTCGTGATGGTGGGGAATTCAAACGGGTGACGCCGGTGGTCCATGGTGTGAAAGCCATCCTGGCCGACCATGCCGGCCGCGTCTGGTTCGGGACCACTAGCGGCCTGTTCTTTGCCGACCGCCAATCGCCGGACGAAATCCAGCCCTTCAAGGAGATTACCCGGCGCAATGTGCGGGCCTTGTCCGAGGACCGGGCGGGTGTCCTCTGGGCGGGAACGGGGAATGGAGAGCTTTATCGCATTGCCGGCAACACGGTCACATCCTTTCGCCCGACTGACGACCAGGAATCGGGCGCTATCTGGTCGGTGCTGGCGGACGAGGATGGCACCGTGTGGGTCGGCACCTTCCGTGGAGGATTATTGCGGTTCCGGGACGGCCAATTCACCCGGTACAGCAAGAAAGACGGGTTGCCGGACAATGTCATCTGCCAGATATTGGACGATGGCCGGGGCAATCTCTGGCTGGGCTCCCATCAGGGCATTTTTCGCGTCGGCAAGTCGGTGTTGAATGACATGGCGCAGGGTCACACCGGGTTCATCACCTGCGTTGCCTATGGCCGGTCGGATGGCCTGCCTTCGCTCGAATGTTCGGGAGGCTACCGCCCGGCCGCCTGGCGTGGACGGGACGGCCGGCTTTGGTTTACCACCGCCAAAGGCGCCGCTTGGATCCAGCCGGAGGAGATCCGGACCAACCTGATGACGCCGCTGGTGGTCATTGAAGAAGCCCTGGTGGATGACCAGGTCAAGAGCATGGCCAAGACCGGGGAAACGAATTCTCCGCTCAATAACCTGCCGCCGGCGATGCTGAAAATTCCTCCCGGCAGACACCAATTCGAGTTCCGTTATACCGGATTGAGCCTGGTTTCACCGGATCGAATCCAGTTTCGCTACCGGTTGGAGGGGGCCGATGCCGACTGGATCCAGGCCGGGACCCGGCGTTTTGCCCACTACAACTTTCTCCCGCCCGGCGATTATCGTTTTCATGTGATTGCCTGCAACAGCGACGGGGTCTGGAACGAGGCCGGCAGCGTCCTGGCGGTGAAAATCCTGCCGCATGTTTATGAAACCTGGTGGTTCCGGGTGCTGGCGGGGCTGGTCGTTTTGGGCGTGGTCGCCGGAACAGTCCGGCACACAGCCACGCGACGGTTGCATCGGAAAATGGAGCAACTGGAACGCCAGCAGGCGGTGGAACGCGAACGCGCCCGCATCGCCAAGGACATCCATGATGATCTGGGCGCGAGCCTGACTTTGATTGCGGTGCTGGGGGATCTCGCCCAGAAGGAAAAGGCCGTCGAGCGCATCGAGAAGATGTCCAGCACCGCGCGGCAGGCGGTTAAATCACTGGATGAAATCGTTTGGGCAGTGAACCCGCGCAACGACACGCTGGCCCATTTGATTGATTATACGGGCCAGTTTACGACCGATTATCTGCGGGACGCCGGGATTCGCTGCCTGCTGGATGTGCCGGAACAGACACCGGTGCGCGAAGTGCCGTCCAATGTGCGGCATAATGTTTTCCTGGCCGTCAAGGAGGCGCTGCAAAACATTGTCAAACATGCCCGCGCCACCGAAGTCTGGCTCCGGGTCAGCACCATCCCCCTGGGTTTGCGCATCGTCATCGAGGACAACGGCTGCGGTTTTGAGGGGCAATCGCCCGATGCCTGGGCGGATGGCCTGGGCAATATGCGCCAGCGGCTGACCGAGATTGGCGGCGAATGCCGGGTGCAAAGCCGGGTGGGTGCCGGCACCATCATCACCATCGAATTTCCCTGGCCCCACGGCGGGGGCGGCGGCTCATACCTTTATCCGATTACCAACGGCAGGACTTCCCCCTAGAATTTATGCGAAAAGTAACCGGGATGACGATCACCATTTCCATTGTTGAAGACCAGCGCGAGATGCGCGAGAGCCTGGCGGAATGGGTCGGCAGTGCGCCGGGTTTGCGTTGTGTCGGCACCCATGCCACGGCCGAGGAGGCATTGCGGGACATCCCAACGGAAAATCCCGACGTGGTGCTGATGGACATCAACCTGACGGGCATGAGCGGCATCGAGTGTGTGTCCCGGCTCAAGGAGCGGCGGCCGGGGACGCAGATTCTGATGCTGACCACCTATGATGATGGCGACCTGATTTTCGATTCCCTACGCGCGGGCGCCAACGGTTATCTGCTCAAGAACATGCCCCGGGAAGAGCTGGTGGAAGCCGTGCAGCAGGTCCGGGCCGGCGGTGCGCCGATGTCGCTTCAGATTGCCCGCAAGGTCATCAATTATTTCCATCAGGTGAGGAAACCGGCGGTGGAGTTGAAGTCGCTCACGGTCCGGGAGCAGGAAATTCTGCGGTTGCTGGCCAAGGGTTACATGTACAAGGAGATTGCCGATCATCTGGCCATCAGCATGAGTACGGTCCGGACCCACGTCAGCGCCGTTTACGAAAAACTTCATGTCCATTCCCGGACCGAGGCGGCGATGAAACTGGTGGAACGGGGTTAGCGGCCGGGAACTTTCCGGGCCAGCCTTTTCACCGGTTCACCCGTCGCCCGACGCCGCGTCACCGGTCTCGCGACCGGGTAATGCAACATTAGAGCATTACCGGCGACCGCTCTCAGACAAACATCCGATAGACCTGATGGACAAAAAAAGGTTAAGTAATCAAATTCAATACCCGCTTATTCGACAAAGGAAAAGTCTTTCGGTTTGCTCGAAGGCGACCGTATTGATGGTGCCCAGTTCAGTTGGTCGAATCTGTAAGAAAGTCAATCGCTTATGAAAATCATGAAGACCCTTGAAATGACAATCCTCGGTGCTGCGGCGATCTGTTTAGGCCTGACCACCGCGCCCGCCGCAAACATCTTTAAGGCCGATGTGCCCGACGATCTGAGCCTCAGCACTTCCTGGAGCAATAATGTTGCGCCTGCGGTTTCCGACGTTGCGTCGTGGGACAACACCGTTCAGGTCAATAACAATGCCGCCCTGGGAGGGAACCTGAGCTGGGCGGGGATTTTGATTTTGGATCCGGGCACATCCGTTGTCATTACCACCAACGTCAACGGGAACATTCTGACCCTGGGGGCATCGGGCGTTGATATGAGCCTGGCAACCAATAACCTGACGCTCAATAATGCGACGGTCTTGGGAGCGGCGCAGACCTGGAACGTTGCCAGTGGCCTGACGCTGACGGCCGGCGCAGCGGTTTCCGGAGCGGGGGCATTGACCAAAAGCGGAAACGGAACAGTGGTTTTGAGCGCGGCCAATACCTACTCCAGCGGCACGACGATCAATGGAGGTGTGGTGCAAGCCGGCAACGGCACGGCCCTGGGCACCGGCGCGGTGACCAACAACGGAGCCACGCTTCGCGTCCGAACCACCACCAGCATGACGAACCCGCTCAATTTCAACGGCACGGTCACGATCGACTGCGCCAATGTCATCGGCAACGAGGGACTCATCGGCGCCTGGTCCGGAACCGCCACCATCAACTTTGTCAATCAGGATCCGACCAACCGGGTATTCACCATGGGCGGCGGCGGCAGCACGGCCAACAATATGTCGGCGCTGAGCGGCACCATTTCATTCGGCACCAACAACGGCACCTTCCGTTTCAACGACGGCGGTACAACGGCCAACAACGGCAGCGCCAATGTCACCTTTGATCTCGGAACCAGTATTGCAACGTTCTTCACCCGGAATCAAGCCGGAGGCCCGTGCGTTCTGGGAGCAGTTACGGGAGGACCCGGCACCCGACTTACAGGTGGCTCCAGCGGCAACGGCGTTTACATGTATAACGTCGGCGGGAAAAATATTCCGACGACATTCGCGGGGTCGATTATGGACAGCACTACGGCCAGGACCGCAGGAATCACCAAAGTTGGCACCAGCACCTGGACACTGACGGGGACAAATAATGCTTATACCGGAGGAACGACCATCACTTCGGGCACGCTGCAAATCGGCGATGGTGCCACTGCCGGGGCGGGCCTGATCGGGACCGGTGCCGTGGTGAATAATGCCTCACTTGTCTTTAATCGTCCGGACAACTTTGCCATCTCCAATGCCCTGAGCGGATCGGGAACAATAATCAAGCAGGGAGCCGGAGTCATGACTAATTACGGAGCGAACAGTTCGTCAGGAACAATGGTCGTCACCAATGGCACGCTGGCGCTCGGCCTGGGGGCTTCCTTCCTGGGTCCGATCTCTCTGGCCAGCGGTGCCTTTTTTGACGTGTCCCTGGCTCCCGCGTTTACCCTGAATCAGACCCTGTCGGGATTGGGAACGGTGACGGGTTTGTTAACGGCATCGGGCGGTTCGATCAACCCCGGCGGCACCGGCGGAGCTGGAACGCTGACCTTCCAGAACGGCCTGACGGAATCAGGCAGTGTTAATCACCAGTTTGAATTCTCGACGCCCGGTGGGACCAACGACCTCATCAGCATTACCGGCAACCTTACTTTGAACAATACCAACACAATCGTTGCCAGCCATTTTGGCGGCGGCATCGTGACTCCGGGCACCTACACGGTCTTTGCCTATTCCGGAAGTTTCAACGGCGGACTTACCAATCTCGCCCTCAGCGGCGCCACCGGCATTTTCACCAATCCGCCGAACCAGATTCAGGTCATTATCTTCACCCCCACGCGTCCGGCGACCAATCTCACCTGGGTTGGTGACGGCTCGATTAACAATTGGGACCTGACCAGCGCCGGTGACTGGAAGAACGGCGCAACATTTTTCACCTTCCAATCCGGCGACAGCGTGACCTTTGACAATACGGGTGCAGCCAATCCAACCGTAAACATCCCCGGCACCGTTTTGCCCAATACCGTACTGGTCAATGCCGCGAATGATTACACCCTGACAGGCAATGGCAACATCAGCGGAAACAGCGGCCTGACCAAGGCCAATTCCGGACGGCTGACCCTGGCCACAACCAACAGCTATACCGGGGCCACCGTCATCAGCGGCGGCATACTCGAGGCAATGAATTTAAACAATGGCAACGCCTCCAGCAGCATCGGCGCTGCCAGCAGCGATCCGGCAAATCTGGCGATCGCCGGCGGCGCGACATTGAGGTACAGCGGAGGCAATGTGACCACGGATCGTGGCGCCCTGTTGAATGGGCCAGGGGCCGTCATCGACGTGTTCAATTCCAACACCTTGACCATCAACGGTCTGTTGGACGGGTCCGGTTCGCTGGCCAAATCCGGGGTGGGCACCCTGGCTTTAAACATTGCCAACAATTTTAGTGGCGGCACGGTCATCAGTAACGGGGTGATTGCATTGAATTCCGACGCGGCGAATGATTCGGGTCTGAACAATGGTTTGGGGCCGGTTACCGATTCGGTGACCTTCAACGGCGGCACGTTGCAATTGTTCGGGTATGGCGGTTCCACCACTCCCACTTACAACACTTTCCGCAGTCCGCTGGTGGTGCCAGCCGGTCAGAGCGGCACCTTGCGGATGTTCTCGCGCAGTTCCGGGCTGAACTCCAGCCTGACGGGCAGCGGTACGCTTAACCTGGTGGTCAACTACGTGCGTGGCCAGTTGAACGGTGACTGGTCCGGTTTCAATGGCGTGATCAACGTTACCGCCAAGCCGGGCGTGATACCCTCCGAAATGCGCGTTAACAACTCCTTTGGCTATGCCAATGCGACGATAATCCTCAACGACGGCGTGATCCTGGACCGGGCGGGTACCACGAATTCGACAATCAACATCGGGGAATTGATCGGAAGCACCAACGCGATCATCGGGGCCGGAAACGGAAGCGCCAGCAACCCCACTTGGAGCATCGGCTGGAAAAACACCAGCTCCACCTACAGCGGCCTTATCCAAAACGATGGTGTCAGCTCGCTCACCAAGGTCGGCACCGGCACACTGACCTTCAATGGCGGGGTGGGTGCTGTGGTTTCATCGCCCGATGGCGGGTTAACGTTGATCACCAACCTGATCGCGTCGTACACGAACATTTCTCATTGCGGTTCCACCCTCATCAGCAACGGCGTATTGAAGCTGGTGGTGCCGGTAACGCTCACCAACTCGATGAACACCAACAATATCCCGACCCCCATTACACTCGCGTCGGTAACGGCGGTGCTCGATGCCTCTTCCATGGGCTATGCCAGCAATGAGGTTGATGCGGCCGATAATGTCACGGTCACCAATATCGTTCTTTATACCAACGGCGTGTTTGAAGTGGCTCCCAACCAGTTGTTGGCGGGTATCGGCACCGTGCTCGCCAGCAATGTGCTGGCGGATGTCGGTTCCATCGTCAGTCCCGGTTTGCCGCTCGGCACGTTGACCGCCAGCAAAAAGATCGAACTCGCGGGTTCGGTGAACATGAGTGTCAATCCCGCCGGCTCGCCCAATTGCAGCAAGATTCTGTCGCCGAGCATCGTGATTGATGGAACGGCCGTGCTCACGGTGACCAACCTGGGGCCGGAGGGCGGCGCGACCTTCCAGCTGTTCAGCCAGGCCGTCAGCGGATTCGCCTCGGTGACCCTGCCGCCACTGACCGGCACCAATTCCTGGATCAACAATCTGGCGGTGAACGGTTCGATCACCCTGGTCGCGCCACAACTGGTGACGGTAAATACGAACGCGACGAACATCACGTTCTCCACCTCGGGAATTGGAAATGCCGGCGGCGGCACCCTCCACCTGTCCTGGCCCACCGATCACACCGGCTGGCGGTTGTTGGAACAGACCAATCCGTTGGCCGCGGGCCTGACGCACAACGTCAACAACACCAATAACTGGTTCGAAATTACCAACGCCGCGACCACCAACCAGGTCTTTTTACCCATCACGACCAATAGCGGCGCGACGTTCTTCCGCATGATTTATCCCTGATCGGGGTGCGAATCAATTTGTCCGGTGGTCAGTGGCGTCCGGGGTCAAGGTTGGGGGTGCCACTGCCACCGGACATCTGACATCCGGACCCGGAAGACCGGCGTCCATCCCCGCCACCCGCGCGCAAACCAGGCAATCCCGCAACGACAGAACCGGGTCGACTGCTCAACGGCTCAGGATTGTCAAGGTCACCGGGCCCAGCAAACCGCACTCGGTCAGCGGCCAGTCCGCGGCATTGAACGGACGGTAATCGACGTTCACGACATTGATGTCCTTGAAAATCTTCCAGGGCACGCCCTGCCGGTCGAGGTCGCGAATGCGATTGGCCGAAACGCTGGTGACTTCGATTTCAAGCCGGTTGCCGGTCGGCTTCAGATCATCCACCACGACGCGAAACGGCGCTGTAATCAGCGTGCCGTAATCCTTGCCGTTCAATTTCACGCGTGCGCTCTGGCGAACGTCGCCGAGATCGAGGTAATATGTTTGATATTCACGCTTTTGTGCGTCCGGAGCAGTCCCACCGTTGGCGGGACTGGACACCGAACTCGGGACGTCAAAGTTGAGGGTGTAAAGCGCCGTGCCGGCGAAGCTTTGGGTGTTGGTGTCGCCGAACTCCGTCCAGGAGACCAGGTTGGTGGTTAATAGCGGCGCCGGCAGCGCCGGTCCGCCGGCGATGAACTTTACCTGCCAGCTGCCGGCGATTGCGACCGGCTGGCCATTGGTCTGCCAGTAATTCCACGCCGGGCCTTCAACTTTTTTGTCGGCAAAAGCGCGGAGAATTATCGATTCGCCGGTTTCCAGTTGCAGATGTACCTCGGTCAGGTTTGCGGCGCTCTGCCGGGTGGCCGCCAGGCCGACGTTGCCGTTCAACGCGTCCATGGCGGCGACGGATTTTGCATTGCGACCGAGCGGGACCCAGTCATCGAAATTAGTGCTGCTGCGATTGGCGATGAAGTAATGATAGCCCCCGTCGAACGAGCGCCGGAGGAAGGCGAGACCGGAGTCGGTCATCGTTTCCCGGGGAATCCTGGCGGCCACCAATCCGGTTTCCGGAGACATCTCCAGAATCCGTCCCTGGCCCAACTTGACTTCGCCGATGAGGGAAAATTGCATCTGGCTGGACAATTTTTGGAACTCCTCGCGCCGCTTGGCCAGGCTGTCCCAGCCTGGCACGTCCGTCGGAAGCTGTTTTTCGAATATGACAGTTACGCCGGCGTCGGCGAGCGCGAACAGTTTTATGAGCGTTGGCAGCGGCATCAGTTTACATTCCGGCACAACAATTACTTTGTAATTACCACCTGGCATTTCGATTTTTCCACCGGCGAATCTGGCGGCCCACAATTGCCGGTCGGAGACATAATCGAAGGCGTAGCCATGGTTCCACAGGCCATGTGCGATTTTGCCGACGGGTTGACCTTCAAACCAGTTGGTCATGCCGACGGTCATGATCGGCAGACGTCCGGCCGGATTGTTCCAGAAATCCGAAATCGGCCAGTAAAGCAGCACATCGTTATCCGGCTGGCCGGACTGCAGAACCGCCTGGCAACGCGCGACATATTCGTTCAGCGCGGGCACGTCATGCCAGATGGAGTTGCGCGGGTTCATTTCCGTTGAAGCATAAAAAACCCACCCCGGCCAGGGTACGTTGTCGGGCGAATAACATGCGCCGTGGTAGAAGATGTGGTTGGCGCCGGCAAGGAACATGTCATCGGCGAGCACCTTCAATTCCCCGAGCTTCTCGGTGAAATGTTCCGCGGCCCAGGTGCCGGTTTCGGCGCCCGTCAGGTTGCGGCCCTGGGTGTGCGCGGCCGACGACGCGAATTTTGAAATCAAAATGCTGCGATCGTTGTGAAACATCTCGGTTTCGGGCATATCGGCTTCCCCGTAGAGGTCCAGCCAATTGCCGGGTGTCCCGTGCGCCTGATAGGTCGCGGTAAAACCGTTCTTGTGCGCCCAATCGATCCAGATGGGTTCCGATTCCGTGGCCATGATGTCGGAAACGGTTTCGCGATAGTCGGATTTGACGCGCGCAACGTGGTCGTCCTCGTTCATGCCAAAAAGCGCGGGCAGTTCGGTCTGCAATTTGTAACCGCGGAGCTTCTCAAATTGCGTGAAGAAGTCCGGCGACCAGTCGGAACGGTACTCGTAGGAATCCTGGAACACCGCCCCGGGTTTGGCGCCGGTGTAACCGGCAAACGCCTTGTCAAACCAGGGTAGCCAGTCGCGCACGGCCGACGGATAAATCGGGTTCAGCATCCAGCCTTCGCCGCCGGGTGCAGGGCGCTTAACCTTCTGGCCGGATGGCTTTTGCGAAATGGCGTACACCCGCCAGGCACCGGCCGGGGCAGTCCAGTCCACGGAACCGTCTTTGGCAATTTTCGCGGTCAATTCGGAACTCTTCCCGTCGGTTGAGAAGGCAACCAATGCCTGGGTCGCGGCACGGTCGAATTTATCCTCCAGTCTTCCGCCGGCCACCACGTCGAAGGTTTTGACGACGACACTGCCATTGGCGTCGGCATCGCTGACAGTCGGGCCGCCGAAGCACCAGCCGGTACCGAGCGTCATATCCGCGCCCAGGCCGAGCCGGTGGGCTTCGGTCACCGTGTGATTCATCAGCTGCATCCAGGCGGGACTGAGGTAGGGGATGTCCTGCGCTTCCCCGCCCTTTACGCCGAAAATGGGAGTGAACTGGACACCGCCCAGGCCGGCGTTGTGAAAACGCTGCAACTCATGCGTGAGGTTGGTCTTGTCCACGGCGCTCCCATGCCACCACCACCACACCCAGGGCCGGGTCTGCGCGGTGAGGGCCGGCCAGGCCAGCGCATCATCAGCCGCCGAAACGATCGTGGTGGTGCCAACGAGAGAGAGCAGGGAAAGCATGCCGATCAAGCCAGATTTGCCGCGATAAGTCATGGATTCATTAGGCGTTGATTTTTCCGCCCGGGTCAAGCGCGGAACGTCGCTGGCGAACATTTTTTGCCACTGGTGCCGGCTGAACCCGGGAAAGCAGCTGGTGGTTTTGGGTGGTATTTTTTCCAGAATCATTCTATCATTTCATCGGTGCGCCCCCGAATTTTTTCATTGCTGATGCGCCGCTGGGTTTTTGCCGGGATGGCGGTTTGGCTGGTGTTGCGCACGGATGGCGCCCTGCAGGCGGCAACGGCGAATTATCTGGTGGATGCCTGGGATACGGAAAACAACCTTCCCGGCAGCACCGTCACCGCCATCACCCAGACCCCGGACGGTTATCTCTGGATCGGCACGTACAACGGGCTGGCCCGTTTTGATGGGATGCGTTTCGTCCCTTTCGACCCGGTCAACACGCCCGAATTGAGCCATGCGCGGGTGCAGGGGCTTTTTGTCGATACCAATGGCACGCTTTGGATCAACACATTCCGGGGCGGGCTTACTTCGTATCGCGACGGCGTATTCCGCAGCGAATGGCCGGACCAGTCCACGTTCGATTTGCATACCACGCTCGTGTCTTCATCGTCGAACCGCGTCACGTTCGTCACCCAATTTGGCGAAGTATTGTACCGCAACCCGAAGAACACCAACGCAGCCTGGATGGTGGCGGCGCCGCCGGCCGGGACGCGGCTGATTTTTCAGTGCACCGATCAGGATGGCCGGCTTTGGTTCTTGTCCCGTGATGGACACATCGTTCGGTTTGACGACAGCGGTTTCAAGGAATTGCCGCAGGATGGCGGCCTGGCCGGCAAACGCATCTACACCCTGGTGGCCGACGCCCGCGACCAGGTCTGGGCCGGTGCCGACAATGAAATCGCCTGCTGGCATGACGGCAAGTTTGAAGACCTGACACCCACGAACGGGGCGGCGACGTTTTCGGCCCAACTGCTTTTCCCGACGAGTGAGGGGGCTTTGTGGGTCCTGGACGGCGACCGGTTTTGCAAAATGGCCGGGCGTGCATGGGTGGCCGAAGTTGCCGGGTGGCGCGGCCTGCTGGGTTGGGCTTCCGGGCGCGCGATGGGCATGCATGAGGATCGCGAAGGCGGCCTGTGGTTCAATCACTATGGCAATGGACTTTTTCACATCACCCCGGACGGGCAATACCAGCGTCTGACGACCCAGGACAGCCTGCCCGGCGATCGGGTGGGCGCCTGGTTCCAGGGCAGTGACGGGGGCATATGGGTGGGGATGGACCATGGTGGATTGGCGCGGCTGCGCGATCGTCAATTTCATGTGATCGGCCCCGCCGAAGGCCTGCCGGCGCGAACGGCGCTGTCCGTTTGTGAGGACACCAACGGTGCGATTTGGATCGGCACTGCTGGTGGTGGATTATGCCAGTGGAGTTACGGGAAAATCACCCGCTTTCCGGTCGGCCCCAGTGCATCGGCAAATTTTGTATTTTCCGTTTTTCCGCGGGCCGACGGCGGGGCGTGGTTAAGTGCCGCAGAAGGGGAGGTGTTGTATCAATTCCATGATGACCAGGTACAGCGCACGTCGTGGGAGGTGCATGGGGTCAAATCCATTTTGACCGACCTCGCCGGCCGGGTATGGATGGGCACCAAGGCCGGCATCGCCTTGTGGGCAGGAAATGATCGGCGGCTGCTGGCCACGAACGAAAACGGCGCCTTGCCGGCGGTCCGGGCGCTGGCGCGAACATCGGATGGCACCGTCTGGGCGGGTGCCGATGACGGCGCACTTTACCGCTGTGGAACCAATCATTTGCAGGCGTTTCGTCCCAAGGACGCGCTGGCGGAACAGCCGATTTATTCGCTGGTGGTGGATGAGAGCGGGACCATTTGGGCCGGCACGTTCCGTGGCGGTCTGCTCCGGTTCAGCCGGGGGCAATTCACGCGATTCACTGCCAAGCAAGGATTGCCGGTGGACGTGATCGGTCAAATTCTGGACGACAGGCACGGCCGGCTTTGGCTGGGAACCCATCAGGGCATTTATTGCGTGGCCAAATCGGCGTTGAATGCCGTTGCGGACGGGCGGACCAACACCCTGGATTATGTGATCTACGGGCGGCATGACGGCCTGCCGGCGCTGGAATGTTCGGATGGTTATCAGCCGGCCTGCTGGCGGGGGGCTGATGGCCGGCTCTGGTTCACCACCGTTCGCGGCGTGGTGTGGGTGAACCCGGATCAATTGACCGCCCATTCGCTGCCGCCGCCGGTTCTGATCGAGGAGGTGCGCGTGGACGGCGAGCCGGTGGCGTTGAGCGGCGGAAAAATCGTCGTGCCACCCGGGCACAAGCAGCTCGATTTCCGGTTTACCGCCTTGAGTTTTGACGCCGGCGACAAGGCGCGGTTCCGTTACCGTTTGGACGGTCTGGATGGGGACTGGGTGGACGCCGAGGCCCGGCGCACGGTGCAATATCGAAACCTGGAGCCGCGCGATTATCGTTTCCGCGTCATTGCCTGCAACAGCGAAGGGGTCTGGAATGAAATCGGTGCGGCCATCCCGCTCGAGGTGCAGCCGTTCTTTTACCAGACGTGGTGGTTCAAAACGTTTGCCGGGGTGGTGGTGGTCGGCGGCATTTCCTTTGCCGTGCGCCGCGCCGCCACGCGGAAATATCGCCGCAAGCTGGCGCTGTTGCAGCAACAACACGCGATCGAACGCGACCGTACCCGCATTGCCAAGGATATTCATGACGACCTCGGCGCGGGCTTGACGCAAATCACGCTGCTCACGGAACTGGCCCATCGCGAGCCGGAACAGGTCAACACGCACCTCGAACGCATTTCCGGTTCCGCGCGGCAACTGACCCGCGCGATGGACGAAATCGTCTGGGCCGTGGACCCGCAGCACGACACGTTCAACGGCTTGATGGATTACGTTTCCGCCTTTGCCGAGGATTTTCTGCGCATGGCGGGGATCCGCTGCCGCATGGATTTGCCCGTGGAGCTGCCCGCGATGCGCGTGGACGCTGAACTGCGCTATAATTTGTTCCTCGCGTTGAAGGAGACGCTCAACAATGTTGTCAAGCATGCCAAAGCCACCGAAGTCAGGTTGCGGCTGCGCATTGAACCCGGTGCGTTCACCCTGACCGTCGAGGACGATGGCCAGGGCATGTCAGCGACCGGCGGCAATGGTGCGGGCGGCGCCGGTGCGGAGCGGATCACCTCCGGCTCCGGGCTGGTTAATTTGCAGAAACGCCTCGCCACGATCGGTGGCCGTTGCCAAATCCATAGCGCTCCCGGCCAGGGGACGCGGGTGGAAATGACCGTGGTCATCAAACCCGCGGCATCACCAGTTATGGCGATTGGTCAGAACCTGTCCGACAGGCTATGATAGAGGCAATGAGATGTTTGTTGTGCACCGCCGGGCCGGTTAAATTTCGCGAAGGTCGGAGGGGAGATTCCCGGGTATGAGCATTTCCGTTTCCATCGTGGAGGACGATTCAGAAGTGCGGAGCAGCCTGGCGCGGTTGATCAATGGGTCGCCCGGTTACCGGTGTGTGAGCCAGCATGCCACCGGGGAAAATGCCTTGCGGGAGATTCCCAAAATCAGTCCGGACGTAGCGCTCATGGACATCAACCTGCCCGGCATGAACGGCGTCGAATGTGTGCGGCGGTTGAAACCCTCGTTGCCGACGACACAAATCATCATGCTGACGGTTTATCAGAACACGGAAAACATTTT
>CAYPSF010000041.1:0-28670 GCA_964413165.1 uncultured Bifidobacteriaceae bacterium | reverse complement strand
CCGCGTTGCCGATTTACGGCGGCCAATCCTACGAGCGCCAGTTCTGGGGGCTCAAGCAGGGCGCGCAAATCGTCATCGGCACACCGGGCCGCGTGATGGACCACATGCGACGCGGCACCTTGCGGCTCGAAACGGTGAAGATGGTCATTCTCGACGAGGTGGACGTGATGCTCAACATGGGCTTTCGCGACGACATCGAGCTCATTCTCCAGGCCACGCCCAAGGAAAGGCAGACGGTTTTTTTCTCGGCCACCATCCCCCGCCCGATCCAGCAATTGATCGAGAAATACGCGCGCGACCCGCAGCAGGTGCGCATCGAGCAGACGGCGAAGACCGTACCGACCGTCGAACAGGTTTATTACGAGGTGGACCGCCGTTACAAAATCGAGTTGCTCACCCGGCTGATTGACATCCACGACCTCAAGCTCGGCATCATTTTCTGCAATACCAAGCGCATGGTGGACGACCTGGTGGACCACCTGAACGCGCAGGGTTATTCCGCCGACCGCCTGCACGGTGACATGAACCAGATGCAACGCGACCGCGTGATGAACAAATTCCGCAAGTCCGGCCTGGAATTTCTCGTGGCCACCGACGTCGCCGCCCGCGGCATCGACGTGGATGACGTGGAGGTGGTGTTCAACTACGACCTGCCCTACGACGGCGAGGATTACGTTCATCGCATCGGGCGCACGGGCCGCAAGGGGCGCCACGGCCGCGCGATCTCGTTCGCGTCCGGACGCGAGGTCTTTCAAATCCGCAACATCGAGCGCTACACGAACATGCGGATCCAGCGCGGGCGGGTGCCCACGGTGAACGAAGTCCACGAGGCCCGGGCGAATGTTTTTCTCGACAAACTGCGCGTCACGCTCAAAAGCGGCGAATTCAAAAAGCAGGACCAGCTCGTCGAGATCCTGCTGGAGGAAGGTTTCACCTCCACGGACATCGCCTCGGCGTTACTGCATCAGTTGCAGGTCGGTGATGCTGCTCCGACGCCCAAGACGCCGCACGCGGAAGAGCGGCCGCGCTTCCCGGAACAGCGCGAGGAGCGCGCTCCACGTCAGGCAGAGCGGACTCCACGGCGCTATGACGAGCGGCCGCGGCCGGCTGAGCGGGCGGCAACCGGCAAAGTTCATATCCCGGCAAAACCGGCCCGTCCAACCGTTGCCCCGGTTGCCCCGGCAAAAGCGGTGCTGCCGCCGCCAGCAGAGATCGAAGTCGCGCAAAACCCCATCCCATCCGCATCCGCACCGGAAGTTGCGCCCGTGCCGCCACGTGAAAAGCCGATTCGGTCGCCGCGCCCGGAACGAAAGGAGCCCTGGCTCGCCAAACCCAAAGCCAGCCGGGCCACGGCCGCCAACCAGACGCGCCTGTGGATGAACCTGGGCGAGGAGTCCGGGGTGGTACCGATTGACATCGTCAACACCATCGCCGGCGAAACCGGCCTGCCCGGGAAAACCGTCGGCACCGTGGACATCCGCGAACGACACCTGTTTGTGGACGTCGCCTCCGAACACGCGAACGCCATCATCGCCAAATTGAACCGTTCCAACGTCAAAGGCCGCAAACTCCGGGTGAAGGTGGCATGAGCACCGAACCTGGGAGTGCCGATGTCTCGCGGTCAATCCGGCCAGCTCCCGAGCCGGCCAAGCCGGTTGAGCGGCTGTTCCCGTTCGTCCTGAAAACGCGCATCCTGATCGTCGGCCGGGACACGTTGCGGCATAGCAAGGGCCGGTTGCATTTCGTGCTGATCACCGAGGACATTGCGGCGAGCAGCCGCGCAGAAGTCCTCGCGGATTTCGCTCATTATCCGGTCGTGCAGCATTATACCGCGGCGGACCTGGAAAAGTTTTTTGGCATCCGGGGCGCGAAAACGGTCGGCTTTGCGAAGTCCGGCCTGGCCCAGTCCCTCTACGCCGGCTTGAAACAACACCTCATCCATCAACCGGTGGCCGCGATAAAAAAACCGGTCCTGCCGTCGCCCGATGACCGCAAAGAATAATCGCAGACTCGCCTCCGGACCCGCGAACTGGTAAGCCGTCCGGCAGTTGAATGGAACTGCGTGATTTTGCCGAACGGGTTTTGTTCGCGACGACATTGGAGGAAAAACTCCGGTGCCCGCCGGGCATCACCGACCACCAGCCCGGTCTGCCGCTCGCCGCCCCCGACCAGCCCGGCCGGCCGGCGGAATTGCGCTTCAAGCCGACAGGCACGGCGCGCGGCGAATTTCCCGGCACGCGCCACCTGGAGCGGGAACGCGAGCGCGGCCGCCTGCTCCACTTTTTTGCCAATCACGAACTGCTGGCCACCGAGTTGATGGCGCTGGTGCTGCTGCGTTTTCCCGAGGCACCCGCCGCATTCCGCAAAGGCGTGCTGCAAACGCTCAAGGATGAGCAGGAACACACCCGGCTCTATCTCCGGCGCATGCAGGAATGCGGAATCCACTTCGGTGAACTGCCCGTCAGCGGCTACTTCTGGCGTTCCGTGTCCGGGATGGAGAACCCGATGGACTACGTGGCCAGCCTGTGCCTGACGTTTGAACAGGCCAACCTGGATTTCGCCCGGCATTTCGCCCGCGGGTTCGCCACGGTGGGTGATGACACCACGGCAAAGCTGCTCGAAAAAATATATCGCGATGAAATTGGCCACGTCGCCTACGGCCTGAAGTGGTTCCGCCGCTGGAAAAATCCGGACGAGAGCGACTGGGAGGCGTTTTGCCGGCAGCTGAAATTCCCGCTGTCGCCGCAGCGGGCCAAAGGTATCACGCTGAACGTCGAGGGCCGGCGCGCGGCGGGCCTGGACGACGCCTTCATCACCGAGCTGGACGTCTATTCGCAGTCCAAAGGCCGCACGCCGAATGTTTTTGTTTTCAATCCGTTTGCCGAGGCCCGCATTGCCCGGGGCCGGGCATTCAATCCCGCGAAACATCAGGCGCAACTCGCGCGCGACCTCGCGAACCTGCCACAGTTTTTGTGTCACCAGGATGACATCGTGCTTCTGGAGCGGCGGCCGGCAGTGGCCTGGCTGAGTGGCATCAAACAGGCGGGCTTCGCTCTGCCGGAGTTTGTGGAATTGAACCGGGCCTTCAGCCTTGCCGACCGCAAGCTGGGGTGTCTGCGCCCGTGGGCATGGGGGCCGGACAGCGTGGAACTGCTCGAACCGCTGTTCGCCAGCCTCACCGGCGAACAGCGCACCAAAGAACAGAGTTTCAACCCGGGCATCGCCCAACTGTATTCCAAGGCCTGGAGCGCGAAACTGCTTAGAAAGATTCTTGGCCGGGCAGGCAGCCCTCTGTCCGCCGCTGGTTATGGTCAGGGCCCGGAACGGCGCGCAGAGGACTCCGATGAATCGCGAGCAAGCTGCGCGCCCTGCCTTTGCGCGTTGGACGATGTCGGGGTGGCGGTAGATTCACTCGCCGATGCGCTCTCGGCCATCGCGGTGGTTCGCGGGCGCGGCCATCACCCGATTGTCGTGAAGGAGGCGTTGGGGCTCGCGGGCAGCAATTCGCTGCGTCTGTTCGAGCCGGAACTCCTGGAAACCCACCGTCGCTGGATGGCCAACGCCCTGCAAAACGGGCGCTCGCTGGTCGTCGAACCGTGGCTGGACCGGGTGCGGGATTTTTCCGTCCAGCTGGAGATGACACCTGGCGGCCTGAAACTGTGCGGCTACACGGGTTTGATCAACGATGCCCGGGGCCAGTTCCAGGGAAACTGGGCTGAGTCACACCACCACAAACGCATGCCAGCGGGCGTCGTCGCGGAGTTCCGGGAGCCGGCAAACATCTCCGGCCGCCTGTTGCATCTGTACGCCGATATTTTAGTATTACTCGAAGAGGAATTTCGGCGCGCCGGATTTCTCGGTCCGGCGGGCATTGATGCTTTTGTCTATCGCACACCGTCGGGTGATTGCCGGCTCAAGCCGGTCGTGGAAATAAACCCGCGCTACACGATGGGCCGCGTGACGGTGGAGTTGATGAAGCAAACCTGCCAGGGAAGCTGCGGCCTGCTCCGTCTCGTCAATCGCCCGATGGCGCGGGCCGGGGGCTTTGATGATTTTCCCGGCTACGCCCGTTCATTGAGCGAACGTTTTCCCCTGAGCCTCGAGGATGGGCCGGTTCCGCGAATCCGCGCGGGCGCGCTTTGCCTGAACGACCCGGCGCAGGCACAAACCTGCCTCGCGGTCTTCCAGGTCAGCCGCACGCTGGCGGAACTGGAACCGAGCGGAGTGCGATTGCCGCCGCGGGATGAGTAAAACCGGGTCCCGGGCAGTGGCTTCAGGGTGCGGGCAGGATTTCGACCCCGTTGATTTCGGGATTTTCCTCCTGGGCAGTGAAGGAAATATCGAGCTTGCCGTCGGTGACTTCCGTATTGACGGTTTCGACGTAGGCGGTATTTGCCCCGCCGGCTTTGACCCAGATGTCAAAATCCTTGACCTCCTGATCCTCGACCTTGAACGAAAACACCCGCCCGCCCGGCCCGCTGATCCCGTCGAAGGTTTCGGCGAAATGCAGTTTCACGACGTATTTGCCGTTGGGAACCGGGTACGAAAATGAAGTCATGCTGTATCGTTCCGTACGATAAAACGCCGGGTCCTTGGTGTTGGCGATGGACAAGTCATCGGGGCGGTCCGTGGTTTCACCGTCGGCAAACCCCTGGTCCGGCAGCCAGACATTGCCGTCGGAATCCGTGAACGACGTAAACAAGCCGGCCTTGATGCGAACGGGCGGCGGCACTGGCGTGGTTGCCGCAATGGGCGCGGAAACGGCAGCGGGTGCAGCGGCAGCGGCCGGCGTGGCGGCCACGGTTGGCGCCGGGGTATCCTTCGGCCGGGGAAGCTCCGGAAGCGGAGTCACGGCAATGGCCGGCGCCGGATGGGATCGCGGCGCCGAGTGACAACCGGTGCAGAGAAAGGTGACCAATATCGCGGCAAAAAGGCCGCCCGACCACGACATCAAACGATTGGCATTGCGCATAGAATTCAGGTTCTTTTGGGCTTTAAAGCTCTCGCTTCAGTCGGGTGGGAAGATGCGGCGATGTTCCGGGTAACGGCAAGCAAAAAGCCATGGACTTTTCAATGATGTTTGATGGGTGGGCGGCGGTTCACTGCGGGGGGGCCGGGGTACTGGTTTGACCGGTATCGCGAAAGGGTGAACCGGCCTGATAGAGTCCCGTTTGGGCCTGAAGGGCGGCAGCCAGTTCGGTGTTGTTCTGGGCGGCGGCCAATTGTTGAGCGCGCCGGGCGGTTTCAGCCGCTTCGGGAAATCGTCCCGCCTCGGCATAAGCCGCCGCCACGGCGCCGAGGACGACGGGATCGGTCCCGCGAGAAAGCTGGTTGGCGCGTTCGGCCAGATCTACTGCCCGAGCCCCATTGCGCAGCGTGGCGTCCGGAGTTGTTGCCAGTACCCAGGCCAGATTATTGAGGGCGTCCACCTGGGCGGGATTAATGGCCAACGCCCTTTGGAAATCTTCAATCGCCGGGCGCACCTGGCGTTTCTGGAGAAACGCATTGCCCAGATAGTACCAACTCTCGGCATCCCGAGGCTGAAGTTCCAGGACCTTTTGATATTGAACGATAGCTTCGTCCAAGCGTCCCTGTTGCAGGAGGGTCGACGCAAGGTTCTTCCGGGGTTCGATGTAATCCGGGCGGAGTTCCAGCGCGATTTGATATTGTTCCATGGCCTCGTCCAGCCGCTGGTGCTGGAAAAGCACGATGCCGAGATTGTACCGGGCCAGGACATTGTCCGGGGAACACGCCAGGGCCCGGACCCAGAGCGATTGGCTATTGCGCCAATAGGAAACCTGGAGGCGCGCGCTCCAAACCAGGGCGGCGATCACCCCGGTCGCAATGGCGGCGGTGATCAGGCGGCGATGACGCCAGGAAGCCGACAGATCCATCACCGCCCAGGCCAAAATGAGACCGATGCCGATCTGTGGCAAATACGTGTAACGATCGCATCGCAATTCCGATGCCCGCTGAATCAGGACCAACACCGGCGCCAGCATCAACAGATACCACAGCCAGCCCACCAGAAGATAAGGACAGCGGCGGCGACCGAGGAAAAACACCGTGGAAATGATCGCCAGCAGGATGGTCCCCACCGCCACTTTCATGACCGAAGGATCCGGGGGCGCCGGCGGCGACACGCTCAATCCCACCGGATAAGCCATCTGCCCCAGATAAGCCAGGGGGGTCAGCAGGGCGTACCCGGTTTGGGAAGACTGGGCGGTGACCCGGAACGTCACATCCGTTTCATGCTCGGAAAAAAACAACGCCAAACCGGCCAGGAGGACCAGGGCAAGCAGGGGAATTTTTTCGAGGATCAGTCGCCGCCAGACCGGCCAGCGGTTTTGGTCTCCGGCCTCCGCCGTTGGCCCCGGGGCAAAACGATTGAGCGGCCAGTAATCCAGCGCCAGCAGTACGAGGGGCAACGTCGCCACCATCAATTTGGACATCAGGCCGCAGGCAAAGAACAACAGCACCAGGCCATAGTCGAGGGTCCAGAGCCGGGAGTGGTCAAAACCAGCAGTTCCAGCCCTCGACCCTCGATCCTCGCTTCTCGGCTGTTTTTGGACGTATCGCACATACGCCCCGAGCGTCAGCACGAAGAAAAATGCGCTCTGCACGTCCTTGCGCTCCGCCACCCAGGCCACGGATTCCACGTGCAATGGATGAACGGCAAACACCGCCGCCACAAATGCGGCGGGCCAGCAGGTGGCCGTCATCCGCCGCAAGACCAGAAACAAAAGAACCGTCGTCGCCGCATGCAGCAGGACATTGGTCAGATGATGTCCGCCGGCATTCAATCCATAAAGCTGGCAATCCAGCATATGGGAGATCGTGTTCAGCGGAATCCAGTGGCCATTATGGCTGTGCGTGAACGCCCAGGCGATTCCCTGGAACGTCAAACCCGGAAGCACCTGCGGGTTCGCATAGACATGAGTCCCGTCGTCATAATTGACAAACTCATATCGCAACGTCCCGCCGAAAACCGCCAGGGTGATGGCCACCAGAAAGAGGCAGATGCCGAAGACCGGCCCGCCGGAGCCCGGGGCCGCCGGCCGGGACGGCCCGAGCGCGTTGCCGCGCGGGGGGACGTTCCCGCTCTTTTTCAAAGGGGCCATTTTCCACTGGTGGGAGGTTTTGCGTTCCGAAGCCATGTGAGTTCAACGTGAGGCCATCTTCGCCGGAAAGTTTTTCATCACCGCCGGGGCCGGTCAAGGCGATCCGGTTTGAGCCGGGGGGTTGGTCTGGCTGGTGTCGCGAAAGGGAGCGCCCGCCTGATAGAGGCCAATCTGGAGCTGCAGGGCATCGACCAGTTCGGAGTTGCTTTGAGTGGCGGCCAGTTGTCGGGCGCGTTGCGCGGTCTCCACCGCCTCGGGAAATCGTCCAGCCTCCGCATAGGCCGCCGCCAGCGTGCCGATAAATATCGGATCCGGTCGACGGGAAAACCGGACCGCCTGTTCCGCCAGCTCGACTGACTTGGGCCCGTTGCGGACGCCTGCGTCCGGACTGGTGGCCAGAATCCAGGCCAGGTTCTTGCAGGTAATGGCATTTTGGGGTTGTATTGCCAAAGACCTTTGGTAGCACGTAATCGCCTCCCGCACATCTCCCGCCAGGAAAAGAGCATAGCCGAGATTGCCTTGAAATTCTGCGTTAAGCGGTTCGAGTTGCATGGCCTTCCGGTAATAAACAATCGCCTCGCTGATCCGCCCCTCCTGGGAAAAGACTGCGCCCAGGTTGTTGTCGGCTTCGGCAAAGTCGGGCTGGATTTGCAGAACCTTCAGGAAATGGAGAACCGCCGCATCCATCTGTTTTTTACGAAAAAAAGCCATGCCCAGACCCTCGTGCCCCCGGGCATAGTCGGGTTGGATTTCCACCGCCTTTTGAAACTGAAGGATCGATTCGTCGATCTGCCCCTTCCGGAGCAGGACGATGCCCAGATTGTAGTGAAATTCGGCGCTGGCCGGCTGGAGGGTCAGGGCGGTTTCATATTGTTCGATCGCTTTATCCGATTCTTTATTTCCCAGCAGCGCATTGCCAAAGTTGTTGTGGAAGTCGGCGTTGCGGGGCTGAAGCGCCAGGGCCTTTTGGGATTCACCCATGGCCTCATCCACCCGACCTTGTTGCAGCAGGGCGCTGCTCAGGTGATCGTGGGATACGGCATCGTCCGGCGAAAGCGCCAGGGCCTTTTGGAACTGGGCAACCGCCTCGTCCAACCGCCCTTTTTTGAGCAGCGCATTGCCGAGATTGTAGTGGGTCCCGACATCTTCGGGTTGCATGGCGAGGGCCAGTTCCAGTTGCCCGATGGCCTCGTCCACCCGGTCGCTTCGCAAAAGGGCATTGCCGAGATTGTTCCGGGCCAGGACATAGCGGGGCCAGACCGCCAGGGCCTTTTGATATTCGTCAATGGCTGCAGCTTTTTGGCCGTCGCGGAAAAAAATGTTGCCCAGATTGTTCCGGGCCAGAAAACAATTGGGATTCCGGGCCAGGATTGTCCGCCAGAGCGTTTCCAGGTCGGCATACATCCCGCATTGCCGCCAGGTCAGCATCCCGAGGGTCAGCAGCAGCGCCCCGTAACCGGCCCATTTCAGGCGCCGCCGGCCCGGCGCGACAAAATCAAGCGCCGTATCCATTCCCGCTGCCGCGAGCGCCACAATACTCATGCACCCGAAATACTGCCAATGGTCCGATACAAAGGTAAACAGCATCATGTAAAGCACCTGGATCAACACCAGCAGCGAAGTGGCGACGTAAAAATGCGCCAGGGCGACAAAGGGCCCCTTGCCCATCCGTGTTCGCAGGCACCACGAACTGCCCAGCAACCCCAGGGTCGCCACCGGATACACGTACTGCCACCAGATTTTGGCGTCGATCTGCCAACGCTCATAAATAAAAATCAGCGGATACGGAAAGAAAAGTTTTCCCAGGTAAAACCAGAACGACCGTCCGGAAACCAATACCCGATCGAGCAGGCCCATTTGGAAATCATCGCCCGTTGCCCCGTGAATGTGCTCCACGTGCAAGGTCAATAGACCCATCCCCAGGGCAGTCCCCAACATGGCCGCCACCGGCCACGCCCACCGCCAGGCGATCCGCCCGCGTTTCCACCACACCAGCAGCAGCAACGTCACCGGCAGGAAACTCACGGCCGTCTTCGCAAACATCGCCAGCTGGAAAAACGCCAGGGCCAACAGACCATAACGCCAGTCTGTCCCTTTTTGCGCCGCGGTTTCATAAACTCCCAGGGTCGCAAAGCGCAGGTAAGCCCAGACCGCCGCCAAAACCAGCGCCCCGGCCAGCGTGTTTTTCAATTCCGTCATCCACGCCACGCTCATCACGTTCACCGGATGCAGGGCGAAGATCGCCCCGGCCAGCCAGGCGGCGCGCACCGCCAATCGCATCAATACCTGCCACAGCAACACCGCCACCAGTCCGTGCAACAACAGGTTCTGCAGATGATAGCCCAGCGGGTTCAAACCCCAGAGATGGTAGTCCGCCCAAAACACGGTAAATGTCAGAGGATAATACTGACAAGTCGCTCCGGGCTGGAACCAGATGTCCCGCAAGCCACTTAATGAGCGCAGCGTCTCGTTGGCGGAAATATGCGTGTCATCATCCCAGATAAACCCGCCGTGCCAGGCCGGCAGGTAAGCGATGAGGACGACGGCAACCAGCAACCATCCCTTCGGCCAGTCCAGGTCCCATAAATGACGCAACCATCCCCGGCCTCCCTCCGACGCTGGCGACGAAGCAGTCATTGAATTCCCGGGAAACTGGCTGAATTTCCGCCACACGGCAATGGCGAACGTTCAGCCAGCGACCCGCCGCCGGGACCGGACCGACACTCACGCCTCAAGTTTTGCGTCCAGCGTGATATTCGCCTTGAGCAGGCGCGAGATGGGGCAACCGGCCTTGGCGCCGTTCGCGATGGCGTTGAACTTCGACGAATCCAGGTCGGGGATTTTCGCCGTCAGGTCCAGATGCGACTCGGTGACCGCCCAGCCCGCGTCGTTCTTGTCCAGTGTGACCGTCGCCGTGGTGCGGATGGATTCCGGGACGATGCCGGCCTTGCCGAGTTCCGCCGAGAGCGCCATGGAAAAGCAGCCGGCGTGAGCGGCGGCGATGAGTTCTTCGGGATTGGTCCCGACGCCGTTTTCGAAGCGGGTACTGAAGGAGTATTGTGTTTCCTTGAGTACTCCGCTCTCGGTGGAGATGCTGCCCTTGCCGCCCTTCAAATCGCCCTGCCAGACGGCTGATGCTTTGCGTTTCATGATGACCTCACTTGGTTGGTTGCGCGTGAATTCGCTGCAACGCCGGGAGACTAGCGCGAATTCGTTCCCATCTCAAGCGCAACCAGGCCGCCCGCCGGGGAATCCGGCCCTAATTTTTGTTTGCAGCTTCCGCCACCGACTTCATTTGCGCCAACCCCGCTCAAACTGGCCGCCGACCATTTTGTCGCAGTTCATGACCAGGCCCACGGCCCTGCCCATGAAATTATTTCTTCCAAACATGCTCCACGTCACCGTAGTTTGACTGCCTTCGGATTTGAAGTTGAATTCCGCGGTGTTAGTGGCCTTGAAGGGTCTCAGGAATTCCAGCGGGAACTGGATAAAATTACCTGTCCGGCTTTCCAGGATCGTCATGCTCCCGGCCCCGATCTGGTTGTTGCCGGCCCAGCGGAAGCAGGCACCCACACCGGTTTCCCGACCTTCGTAGGTGGTTTTCGCCGCGGGATCGAGTTTGGCCCACGGCGACCAGGCCTCCCATTTGTGCAGGTCGTTCACCTGCGCGAAAACCACCGCCACCGGAGCGGAGATGGTGGCGGTCCGGGTGACGCGAAACTCGGACGACTGCAGGGCAACGACGAAGACGAGCACGACAATGGCGACTGCGATGGCGAGGAGAATGTTGATGAACATAGGTCTTGGATTGCTGATTTGATGGAGGATGTTTCCCGGGATCAACCTCCCGCCATGGCCCCGACGATCAGGAACGGCTCGGTCCCGTCGATGACGGCATCGGGCAACCGGGTTTCCGGCAGTTCGAGGGACAGATCTTCTTTGCAGGCGAAGAACCGGACGAATGGCCGGCGCTTCAACGTATCGTGGTCCCGGATGGTCCCGCGCAGCGCCGGATAGCAGGCTTCGAGCGCGTCGAGCACCGAGGACAAGGTGACCGGCTCGCCGACGTCCAGCTGCACCTCGCCATCGACGCGCGCCAGGGTTCGCAGGTGATAGGGAAGTACCACCCGGATCATGGCAGGGTTTGCACCTCGACGGAATAAACTGCCGGCAGGTCGCGGACGATGGGATTCCAGGTGTCGCCGCCGTCGGCGGAACCATAAACCTGTCCGCCGGTTGTGCCGAAATAAACCCCGCACGGTTCCAGCGAATCCACAGCCATGGCATCGCGCAGCACGTTGACGTAGCAATCCTTCTGCGGCAGGCCCTTGGTCAGCGGCTTCCATTCGTTCCCGCCCGTCTTGCTCCGATACACCCGCAATTTCCCGTCCGGCGGAAAATGTTCGGAATCGCTCTTGATGGGCACAACAAAGATCGTTTCCGGTTCGTGCGTGTGAACATCGATCGGGAAGCCGAAATCCGACGGCAGATTGCCGCCGACATCGGTCCATTGCTCGCCGGCGTCGTCGGAGCGCATTACGTCCCAATGTTTCTGCATGAACAAAACCCCCGGGCGGGACGGATGCATGGCGATGCGATGAACGCAATGGCCGACTTCCGCATCCGGATCGGGCAGTTCGTATTGGGACTTCAGGCCGCGATTTATGGGTTTCCAGGTTTTCCCGCCGTCATCGGTGCGAAAGGCGCCGGCGGCCGAAATGGCGATGAAAATGCGCTTGGGATTCTTGGGGTCGAGGATGATGGTATGCACGGCCATGCCGCCCGCGCCCGGTTGCCAGAGCTGGCCCTTGGCGCTGCGCAGCCCGGGAAGTTCCTTCCAGGTTTTGCCACCGTCCACGGTCTTGAAAATCGCCGCGTCTTCGGCGCCGGCGTAAACCGTGTCGGGATCCGTCAGCGAAGGTTCGAGATGCCAGATGCGCTTGAATTCCCAGGGATGCTGGGTGCCGTCATACCACTTGTGCGTGCCCACCTTGCCTTCATACGCAAACTTGTTGCTTTCGCCTTTGGGCATGCCTTCCGGGCCTTTCAGCTCATCGGAACTGCTGCCAGGCGTGTTCCAGGTCTTGCCGCCATCGTCGGATCGCTGGATGATCTGCCCAAACCAGCCGCTCGTCTGCGAAGCGTAGATGCGGTTCGGATCAACGGACGATCCCTTGAGATGATACATTTCCCAGCCCGCGAAATGCGGGCCGTTGACCTTCCATTTCTGCCGCTTGCCATCCGCGGTCAGGATGAACGCGCCCTTCTTTGTGCCAACCAGTACTCGTACTTTGCTCATGGCCCTCTCCTTCTTTTCATTTGGTTTTGGTGGGTTTGATCGTTTCTTTATTTCTGCCTCGCGGGCGTCTTCAATTTCCTGATATCGAGTTTGGCCATCTTGAGCAAGGCCTGCATCACACGTTGCGATTTTGCGCCATCCTCATCATTCAACAGTTCACCCAGAATCGGAGGCACAATCTGCCAGGACACCCCGAACTTGTCCTTGAGCCAGCCGCAGCGCGATTCTTTTCCGCCGGCAGAAAGTTTTTCCCAGAAATAATCGATCTCCTTCTGTGTCGGGCAGCTCACGAAAAACGAGATGGCCTCGGTGAACTTGAATTGCGGCCCGCCGTTCAGCGCAATGAACTTCGCCCCGTCAAGCCGGAACACCGCGGACATGGGACTGATGCTTTCGATCTTTGAACGCTTGAAGATGGAGGTATAAAACTTCGCGGCCTCGCTGGCCCGGCCGTCGAACCACCGGAAGGGGGTGATCTTTTGCATTTTCTCGGTGGCGGGTGAGGGCTTCAGGCAATTTTTGGGGCCAGCAGCATTTTGTAATTTCTCCGGCAGGCGAAGGCCAGGAACAGATTTCCCAGCATCAACGGTATCGCCACGGTGAGGCCTTCCGGGTCCACAAACGCGTGGTAAAGCAGGATGTTCAGGGTGATCGGAAAGATCACCACGGTGGCCAGCGGCACAAAACGGCCAACAACGAAAGCGAGGCCGCAGACCAGCTCGGTGACCTTCAAGAGCGTCATGAAGTAACCCGTCGCCACGAGGCCGTCCATGAACAGCTTGGCATTGCCCTTCATTTCCTGAGGCGGCATGAGGTGGAACAGGACGACGATGGAGGCGAACAGGAACATCAGCCCCATCAGCAGGCGGACAATGATGATTGCGACTTTCATATTTTGGCACCTCGGTTTTTTTAAAAAAAATTATACTGTCGATAAATAATTCGCAAGTTGTTCAAAAGTTCCCGTCCAACCTTGCGTCATCCCCTCCCGCGCGCCGTCGAACCTCCGGCGTTCCTCGTCCATTGTTCGATCCCGAAAATTCCGGTCAACGTGGCCACTATCTTTCCCGCCTCGTGACGAAAAAGATGTTCCACCACCTGGAAGGCTTCCGGCGGTTCCTGGTCGTTGATCCCGGCTTGACTCACTGGCTCCTTTGGCAAATTTCATCGGAATATCCCGCGTCGGCGCCTCTGAGTCAAGAGGCAGCGCGTGGCCGTTTCAACGCAGCTTTCCCCTTCACCAGATGCTCGCCCAAGCGTTCCCGCGGAGCGTCAAACTCACGCAGGATGACCAAGTGCCGACCGGTGTAATCTTTTGCGGCTTTGGATTTTGCGGCCAGATTTTATTTTCCGACGAATTTTGCAAGCGAATCAAGACAACGAGTCCAACCCTGCTCGTGACGGTCGCGGCTTTCGACAGACGCAAATTTTTCGTGCGTCAAAATCAATTCCGTCTGCTTGCCGCGCGCCTTGAATTCCAGCGTGACGAGCATTTCGGGCGGTTCAACTTCGCCGTATTCATCGCCGCTGCCGTCCTTTTCAAATTGCCACGTGAAAACCAGCCGCTCCGGCGGTTTCACTTCACGATAAACGCCAACGGTCGTGAAAAATTCGCCGTCGGCGCGCCGCATCTGAAGGCGATATTTGCCGCCGACGCGCGCGTCCACCTTCACTGATTGCAACGACGATCCGTCGCACCCCGCCGCACCGAACCACTGCTGGAATTGGTTCGGATCGGTCCAGGCCTGGAAAACCAGTTCGCGCGGCGCGTCGAAAACGCGGGTGAGTTGAAGTTTGATGTTGTTTTCTTTGATGGTTGCGGTGGTGTTCATTTTTTCTCCTTGGTTTGTAGTTGTTTCAAGTACTCGTCCAAATGGTCAAAGCTGTCTTCCCAGAATTTCCGGTATTCCTCGATCCACGCCTGCGCCTGCTGCATGGGCTTGGCCTCCAATTTCAACGAATGCACCCGGCCTTTTCGTCGCCGGCGGATCAGTCCCGCGTTTTCCAGCACGCGCAAATGTTTCGAGACCGCCGGCAGCGACATGGCATAGGGCCGGGCCAGGTCGGTGACGCAGCGGTCGCCGCCGGCCAGGTGTTCCAGGATGCGGCGGCGTGTCGGATCGGCCAGCGCCGCAAACGTCCGGTTCAACAATCGCGGTGAATATTTAACCATATGGTTAACTATTAAACCAATCCGAAGCGCATGGCAAGCGAAAGTTTTTTGCGGGAGGCGCGGGCCCCCACGCTTATTTGGACCCGGATATTTAGGCCGGGCCTGGCTTTGAAGCGCGAATGAGAGCCGTCCATGAGGTTGACAACCGCGGATAGCGCCCTTTAGTTTGCAGCCTGATAGGATGCAGTCGCTTAACCCGATGCGCTCGTACCGCTTGCAAAAGGACTGGAAGTCCGGTTTGAAATCCATGGTCCCGTTCGGCCTGGGCCGGGTCAAACCGAAGCACTTCCGCGACATGGCCCGGGTGGCGTGGCAGAACCGCGACAACCTCGGTTACGCCTGGAAGGTCCTGAGCCGCGGGGTGTGCGACGGTTGCGCCCTCGGCGTCGCGGGGTTCCACGACTGGACGATCGACAGCGTCCACCTGTGCATGACGCGGTTGAATCTGCTCCGGTTGAATACCATGCCGGCGCTGGATCCGCAGCGGCTCGAAGACATCTCAAAACTGGAGTCGCTCGACAACGCGCAATTGCGCGAGCTGGGCCGGTTGCCGTTCCCGTTCGTGCGTGAAAAAAATGCCCGCGGCTTCCGGCGCATTTCCTGGGACGAGGCATACACCCGCATCGCCGGACGCATCCGGAGTTCGCAACCGCGCCGGCTGGCATTTTACCTCACGGCGCGCGGCATCACGAACGAGGTGTATTACGTGGCCCAGAAAGTGGCGCGGTTCCTGGGCACGAACAACGTGGACAACGCCGCGCGGCTCTGCCACGCGCCCAGCACGGCGGCAATGAAGCACGCGATCGGCGTCGCGGCCACGACGTGCAGTTATCGCGACTGGTATGGCACGGACCTCATCGTTTTCTTTGGCTCCAACCCGGCCAACGATCAGCCGGTCACCACCAAATACCTGCACGAAGCCAAAAGGCTGGGCACCCGGGTGGCGCTGGTGAATCCATATCGCGAACCGGGCATGGAACGATATTGGGTGCCCTCGGCGGCCGCGAGCGCCGTGTTCGGCACGGACATTGCCGATCATTGGTTCCCGGTCGCCATCGGCGGTGACATCGCCTTCCTCAGCGGCGTGTTGAAGATATTGATCGAGAACAACTGGGTAGACCGCGAATTCATTGCGCAGCACACCGCCGGTTTCGAAGATTTGAAAGCCCGAATCCTGCCGCTCCCCTTTGCCGAACTGGAGGCGCAAGCCGGGGTCGGCCGCGACGCGATGCAGGCGTTCGCCGAGTTGATTCGCGAGGCGAAGACCGCCGTGCTGGTCTGGAGCATGGGCATCACGCAGCACGCGTTCGGCGGCGATGCCGTGCAGATGATCCTGAATCTCGGCCTGGTGAAAGGGTTCGTCGGGCGCGACCGCTGCGGGCTGATGCCGATTCGCGGGCATTCGTCCGTGCAGGGTGGCGCCGAGATGGGCGCGTATGCCACGGCGTTTCCCGGCGGCCAGCCGATCAACCCCGGAACCGCCGCCGCATTGTCGGCGCTCTATGGTTTTTCCGTGCCGGCCGAGCCGGGCTTGAGCACGACCGAAATGGTCGAGGCCGCCGGCCGGGGTGAGTTGGACCTGCTTTATTGCCTGGGCGGCAATTTTCTGCGCACCCTGCCGGAGCCGGAACACGTCCGCCACGCAATGGCCAAAGTGCCGATGCGCGTGCATCAGGACATCATTCTCACCGACCAGATGTTCATCGCCGCGCCGGAAGAGGTGATTTTGCTGCCGGCCCGGACGCGCTACGAACAGGACGACGGAGGCACCGAGACGAGCACCGAGCGGCGGATCATGTTCAGCCCCGAAATTCCGCGCCAGGTCGGCGAAGCGAAAGCCGAATGGAAGATTCTGCGGGAACTGGCAGCGACCGTGGATCCGGATCGCGCGTCGTTGCTGGGTTGCGAGACCGGCTGGAAAATACGGGAGGAGATCGCACGCGTGGTGCCATTCTACGACGGTATTCAGAACCTCAAAAACTCCGGTGACGCGGTGCAATACGGCGGTCCCCACTTGTGCGCCGGCGGAAAATTTCCCACCTCCGACGGCAGAGCGCACTTCAAGGCGGTGGCCTTGCCTGCCACGTACAACGCGGGCCATCACCCAACGCCGGCCGCCGGTCAAAAATTCCGCGTCTCCACCCGACGCGGCAAGCAGTTCAATTCGCTGGTCTATGCGGAGGTGGACCCGTTGACCGGTGCGGCGCGAGACGCAATCCTGATGAACCCCGAGGACGCCGCTTCGCTTCACCTCACCCACGGTGACCGCGTCTTGCTGGTCAATGGCATCGGTCGTTACGCGGGCCGGGTTTTCCTTGCCCCCATGGCCCGCGGCAACCTGGAAATCCACTGGCCGGAGGGAAACGTGATCATTCGCCGGGGAGTGATTGACCCTGCCGACGGCGTGCCGGACTACAACGCGCAGGTAACGGTGGAGAAAGCGTCTTGAAAATGAACCCCAAGCGCGGCCGCAACCTGCCCAAGCCCCGCGCCGGCGCGCCGGCGGCCAGGCCGGTGTCAGCAAACGGAGCCGGGACCAACCCGGCCGTGGCCCTGGCTCAGATCCGGCGCCATCGTTCCGGTGCAAAGCCGAAGACCCAAACCGACAAGCTGGCGCGCGAGGAACCGCTGGAGATCCGGGTTCGCGGCCGGAGCGTGGCGGTGACGATGCGGACGCCCGGCCACGACGCCGGGCTGGCGGCCGGATTTCTGCTGACCGAGGGATTGATTCGCGAGCCAAGCGACGTGACGCTCATCGCTCATTGCCGCAACGCGGTCGAACCCGAAAACGTGCTCAACGTTTTCCTGGCACCCTCGGTCAAGGCGGACCTGGCAAAACTCACGCGGCATGTGTTTGCCTCGTCGAGTTGCGGCCTGTGCGGCAAAGCCACCATCGAATCCGTGCATCAACATTTTCCGCCGCTGACCGCGCGCCTCACGGTCGCCGCCCGGGTGCTGGGGCGCCTGCCGGAACAGATGCGGCTCGCCCAACCGACCTTCGACCAGACCGGCGGACTGCACGCGGCGGCCCTCTTTGATCGCCACGGCAAATTGCTGGTCCTGCGCGAAGACGTGGGCCGGCATAACGCGGTGGACAAGGTGGTCGGCCACGGATTTCTCGCCGGCCGGCTCCCGTTTGATGCTCATATCCTGCTGGTGAGCGGCCGGGCCTCGTTTGAAATCATGCAGAAGGCGCTGGCGGCGCGGGTGCCGATCGTGTGCGCGGTGTCAGCGCCGTCCAGCCTGGCAGTCCAGTTTGCCCGCGAAAGCGGCCAGACACTGGTCGGCTTCCTCCGGGGTGAAGGCATGAATGTTTACTGTCGGGAAGACCGGATTATTGCCTGAACACACATCATCCCATGGCATCGATCGTCTTTTTCCGGGCTGTCAACGTGGCTGGTCACCAGACATTTCAACCTGGCAAACTCGCAAAGGCATTGGCCATGTTCGACGTGGTCAACCTCGGCGCGGCGGGAACATTTGTGGTGCGCGAGCCGGTGAGCCCGGTGAAGTTACGCGGCGAAATCCTGCGCCGGCTGCCATTCAAACCCGAGTTGATGATTTGCCCGGCACGCGACGTGCTCGCGCGGAGATTGGTTTGGCAACACGCCCGTGGGAAAGGACCTGGGCCGGTTTGTCAGCGTGTTGCAGAACGCACCACGCACGGTGCCTCCTCTTCCCATCGAGCAACCCGCCGGCAAAAAGTGGGAGGTCCGGATCGTCGCCATCACCGGCCGGTTTGCCTCGAGCATCCGGCGACTCGGCCAGACATATGCCAACGCCGTCGTCGAGAAACACCTTGGCCTGCTGGCCACCACGCGTAACTGGAACACCCTCGAAGCCATCTGCGCAATCCTGGCAAAAGCAGGAGCGTGACCCGTAAGCCGCAATTGAAGAGAACGACGGAACCACAGGCAGGGAATCACGGCAGGCGGGCCACGCGCGGCCAGCCGTCCTCCCAGACCATGGTGGATATCTGCAACCGGGACAGGCCCGTCCGGCCGTCATAGGCGTGGAACACCAGGTAGTCGCGGCCGGAGTCAAAGAACACCGTTTGATGCCCGGCTCCGCGCCAGTTTGGCGTCGCAGCGGCGACCACCGGTGTACCGCCGTCCTCGGTCAAAGGTTTCCCGGTGCGATCCAGGTAGGGTCCGGTGACCTTGCGGGCGCGGCCCACCTTGACGTTGTAGGTGCTGTTAGTGCCGCGGCAGCAGAAGTCATAGGAAGCGAACAGATACCAGTAATCACCCCGCCGCACAACGGTGGGAGCTTCAATGGCGCCTTCCACCGGCGGTGTTTGGTGCGTTCTCGAGCGCGGACGGCCGGCGAGGGAATACAGGGTGGTGTCGGTGGCCGAGAGCTTGCCGGTTGACGGGTCCACCCGCCGCATTTTGATCCCGCTCCAGAAACTGCCCCAGCAAAGCCAGATGTGGTGCTTGTCCTCGATGACGAGTGTCGGGTCGATAGCATTGAAGTCATCCAATCCCGACCGCGAGCGGACGACCAGGCCCTGGTCCACCCACCGGTAGAGCGGGCTGGTCGGATCCAGCGTTGCGTTGATCGCCAGGCCGATGGCGGATTTATTCACGCCAAAGCTGGAGACGGCATAATAAAGGTAATATTTCCCGTTGAAATATGAGATGTCCGGCGCCCAAGCCCCGTGCGCCAGGGGGATTTCGTTCGTAGCCCATTCCGGCAGGTTGGTAAAGACACTGCTGCAGCGCGTCCAGTCAAGCAGGTTGGTGGAACAGCGGATGGGAATGATTCCGCCGCGTCTTCCGCCGCCCGTGCAGAAGATGTAGTAAGTGTCCTTTTCCCTGATGATCACCGGATCATGGACACCCAGATCGCCCGAGAGTTTGAGCAGTTCGGGTTCCGTGGTTACGGCCGGGGAGGTGATGCTGCGGCAACCCGGACCGATGAGCAGCAACAGCGCCAGCGAAGCCAGCGCCCGGAAACTTTTTCGGTTGCCGGACATTTCAATTGACGGGCAACTGATGGACCTGGACGCGGCTGTAGCGAATTACGGTGTCATTCATGTCGTTGAAGGCGCCGAGGCCAAGATAGATTTCATTGGTGGAGAAATACCAGTTTTCCGGCGGGTCCACGTCCTTGAAAACCTGCTGGCCGTTTACGGAACCGCTGACCTTGCCGGCCTGGAAACAGAACTGGAAAGAATTGCTCCAGGGGGAAAATCCCCAGGCTCTGGCCGTCCCGATGCAAGTGATAATTCATGGGAACCTCTAAGGTGATTCTGATAAAACGCGGGCCCCGCTGCAAGACCACACGTGCGGAAGTTATTCAACAACCGGTGTTTGGCCAAGGTCAGGGTTTGTGCAGGCGGAAGAACCGGGCCTGGCCGGTCGGGGAGGTTTGATAGTAAACCAGGCCGTTGTTAGTGGAAAAATTGGGCGTGACGATGGTCCAGCCACTGGCGGCCGCCAGATTGGTGTTGGATTCCAGATCAAACGCGATGGCGGTTCCCGGCCAGGACACAACGGCAGTGGTGTTGGAAACGGCAATGGACAGCACCGGGTTGGCCGTCAAAATTTCCGTGATTTGCGTGGACCAGATGCCCACGTCAAAACCGGTGGAGGAATCCACGCCGGACGGATACATCTGGATGCTCCAGAAACGATTGGGATCGTCCGGATCAACGGAAAGGGAACTGTAATCGCCCCAGCGGCTGTCCGTCACCGGCTCATCCAGCAGCTGGGCCAGGATTTCATTGATGTCGTGATAGCTGGCGACGCCAGACTGGAGCAACATCGGGCTGCCGAATGTGGTCACCCCGTTCGCGGTCGCGCCGACGATCGCGAAACAACTGACCAAAGTATTGATGCTGGAACCGTTGTAGCCGATGACCACGACTCCACCGGCGTTCGCGGCAATCGAAGGAAAAAACAAATCCAGATTGGGGTCGGCAATGGTGCCGGATTCCATCAGCGCGCGGGTTGTCGCGTTGATCCGATACCAGCGGATGGCGATGCGCCCATTTATTTCCGTGTTGTGAACGGCGTAAAGCACACCCCGCACCGCATAAACTTTGGCGCTCAAACGCGCATCATTGGCTTGCAGCGTGGTGGAGCCGTCCGGCTGCACCGGATTGAAGAGTGGGAATCCCATGTCGGAATTGAATGGAACGACATAGGGGCTTACCGGAATGCTGATCGGGGCGGTAAGCGTGGCACTGGCGGTGGCGGCATTCTGCACCGCATAACTCACGACGTTCGAGTGCGGCTCGCTGTCACTGCCAATGTCCCCCATCGCCAGCATGTTGCCGGAACTGCTGCCGTCGAAGCAAATGGCCGGTTGTATCACTTCGCCCCGGTTGGTGAAGCTCATCACACCAAACCGGGTGAGATTGGCAATGGTCGGGGTGGCGGCGACCAAGTCCGCTTTGGGAATGCAAACCAGCCCCGGTCCAATGTTCGTCTGGGCGTGAAAAAAATCACCGGAAATATAAACCCCATTCGCATCCAACCCGAGCGTCGGAAAGTCGGCAAACCGGCCCGTGGTTGGATCGGCCCGAAATCGAAAAGCGTGCCACGGGTCATTCGGGTCCGATGATGTCGAAACGGCGAGCAGAAAGTTATTCGCCGTCAACGTGGGGTCGCTGACCGTGGCGTTGAAGTCCACTTGCGAAGCAAACCATCGTTGGGAAACGGGATCATAAATGACGCGCGGATCAGTAACCGCCGAAGACGACGAAACGGTCACCCCGGCCTCGTTCCAGAAGTCCACATCCGCGATGCGCACCACATCGTCAGGGTTGGTTTTGCTGTAGAAGGACACGACGCCATTGATGAATTCCACGAAATGGGCCGGGCCGATGGCGCCGTTGGCGTCGGGCGGCAAAGCCTGGGAAATGTCGCCAAAAGTGCTGCCGGTGAAATTCTGGCCGATGTCCACCGCCACTTCGGCCGGCGCGGAAACGCTGTTGAGCCATAACAACAGACCGCCGGCACAAGCAAACGCTCGTGGCCGAAGCCAGCGGCTGAGTAGGTACATCGCTGCGCAAACTAACTCAAGAATCTTTGCTTGTCGAACCGGACTGTCCCAACGGATTGCAATCCTGGGTTCTGGTTCGGAAATCACAACAGCGCCAACAGCGTTGTGGCCGACATCGCGTGTGACGCGCCGAAACAATGCCCGGCTTGCTGACGGTGGCAATTCTGCTCATAATGGCAACAGGCCATAGCCCTTGGCAATCAACCCAAAAATTGGTGACGTGTTAAAGGTGCCTGCACAAGCCGCCTCATCCCGGCGGTATTGCGTCGAGCTGATCACCGCCGAATCCGAGGCATCGCGCCTGGTGCGTCACCGGCGCTTGATTCGGTTTCCGCAGCTCACGATGCCGCTATTGGCGGGCTGCACGCCAAACCACTGGGAGGTGAGCCACACGGATGAGATCGTCCAGCGCGTGAATTTCGACAAGCGCGTGGATTTGGCAGGCATCACTGCGAACACCCCGGCCGCCCCGCATGCTTACTCATTGGCCGCGGAATTTCGCCGGCGCGGTGTGCCGGTCGTGATTGGCGGGCCGCACGCGACGCTGTTGCCCGAGGAGGCTATTGAACATGCCGATGCGGTGGTGATTGGCGAAGGCGAGTTGGTCTGGCCCGAACTGCTGGCGGACTTTGAGCGCGGCGAACTCAAACGCATTTACCAATCCTGCGCCCTGCCGGATCTGAAGAAAATGCCGGCGCCACGCTGGGATTTGATCAAGGGCCGCGGGTATGGCAAAGGCGTGACCATTGCTACCCGCGGCTGTCCGTTTGCTTGCGACTATTGCACGGTTCCCCAGATGTATCAGCGCCGCATGCGCTATCGGCCCGTGGGCGAAGTCGTGGATGAAATCCGGCGAATGCCCGGGCGCGCCCTGATTTTGTGGGACGACAATATCGGCGCCAATCACGACTACGCGAAGGAATTGTTCGCGGCCATCGCGCCGCTGAAACGCTGGTGGACAAGCCAATGCACCGCGGACGCTGCGTTCGACGATGAGTTCCTGTGTCTGGCGGCGCGCAGCGGATGCAAAGCGCTGTTCCTGGGTTTGGAAACGATTTCCCAGGCGAGCTTGAACGTCGCCAACAAACGGCACAACCGCGCGGACGAATATCGCGAAGTCATCCGGCGTTTTCATCATCATGGCATGGCGGTGCAGGCCGGCGTCGTCTTCGGATTCGATCATGACGACCGTTCGATTTTCCGGACGACGGTCGAGTTTTTTCGCTCGGCCGGGCTGGATTCCGCCACGGTGAGTGTGTTGATTCCCTTTCCGAATACCCCGCTGTTCCGGCGGCTCGAGGCGGAGGGACGGATCCTCACGCGGGACTGGTCAAAGTATAACGGCAAGAAGGACGTGGTCTTTCAGCCGGCGCTGATGTCGCCGCGCGAATTACTGATGGGCATGGAATGGGCGGCCCGACGGCTCTATTCCCTTCCTTCCATCATCGAACGAATGGCCCGCTCCTGCACAGGCCTGTGGTGGAATATTCCCCGAAACGTGGGCTATCACCTGGCCCTGCGAAACTTTGGCAACGCGGGCTTCAATCCGGAGTGCGCTCCGGGAGGACAAACCGGCAGCCTGCAGGAATTGGAGACGATCAACGCGGTGATGAACCAGCCTGGGCTGATTCCCGCCCCGCCACAGAAATGAATTGAGGCACTGGCGCAGCAACCGCAGGAAACTCCGTGCGTGATGGAGATCGCAAAAATTCAGTCTCGAAATCCTGCCGCCGACCGGCGCGTGAATACAAATCTAGTTGCATTCCGACCAAAGCTGGAGCCCGCGAAGGTATCCTTCGTTAAGCACCAAAGGCAATGGCACGAAAACCACCAGCCAGACAAACATCACCATCAAGCGCGGATGGCCATTCAGGAAATGGCGTTCCACAAGGATGCCGACCGCTTGAAGGAGGAAGTAAACCATCATCGTGCCGAAGAGAATTCTGCCCGTGACGCAGTAAAGCGGGACGTTAATCACGCATTCATGCAGGATGCCGGAAGCCGCAAAGACCAGGAACAGCGCGAACATGGGGCGACGGCGTAATCGGCCGAAGATGACGTAGCGAGACCAGTCGCTGAACCAAAGATTCCATCGGTTGCCCCAAAAGTCCGCAATGCTCCGCGCCGCCCACGGACGGCAATGCAGCGCGGGAAGCAGGTAGCCACCGGGCAGCAGGAACAGGTTCATAATGGCAACGAGCGATTCTCCGATCAGAAGCAGAAGTGGCACGGCAAGATAGCTCAGGAGAATTCCGTGAATTTGAAAACCACGGACCAGTTGCCAATAGACCCAATAAGTCAACAACACAGCAGCAAACAGCATCAGGATTCGCAGCACCACCGGCCCAGCGCCGGTTGCCCGTTGCGCACGCAAGACCGAGTCGGGCGAAAACAGCACCCACGACATGGCTCCTCGCTTTATCTCACGTTTGGCTGGCAACAGCAACGCCACCAGCTTCATCGCGAATCCCACCACTGCCAGCGCGAGCAGGAAAAACACGGTCATCTGCCAGTTGGGGTCCGGCAACAGCATCCGATGAGGAAATTAACTGAGCGGCGCGCCTACTTCCAGCCCGAGGTTGCACTGTGGCGGCTACCTTAATCCCCTCCCCTGAAGGGACGAGGAAAAAATTACGGCGCACCGAAGCGGTAGAACCGCTGGGTATTCGTGCACGCCTCCCGGATGGTAAACGGGGTTGCGGAAATGTTGCCATTGGTCACCAGCGTCCAGGCGCCGCTGGCGAGATTCGTGGATGCCTGAAGCGAGTAGCTGGTGTACATGGCGCCGGTAGCCATCAGCGTCACCAGGCCGCCGGACACGGAGATGGCCGGGCTCGTGAACTTTGGCGGATCCGCAACCACAGCGTCGGCCCAGATGTTCCCCATTTTCACATAGCCTGCCGCGGACGGGTGCAGCCCGTCGCCCAGATCGGCCAGCGTCAATCCCGCATGGATATCCACGAAAGCGACTTTTTGTCCCATGGCCCGATGGTTGGCCACAACCGAAACGATTCCCGCATTGTAGTTGCTCACCGCAACAGCGAGATCATTGGTGGCCCCGTGCCGATACGGGTTGTTTTGTTCCGCATCGGGCAGGGATGCAATCAACAGCCGGGTATTGGGAAAATACCCGAATAAACGGGTGACCAGTAGATCCAGACGTTCAGGGGCGGTATCAATTTTGTAATCAATATTGAGATCGTTGATACCGATCAGCAGCAGAATCACGTTCGGCGGATTGATGGAACCATGCCACGACACCACTCCTTCATAAATGCCGCTTCGAGGCGTTCCGGAAATGTCGGTCGCGTTGGTGATACTGTAACCGCTATGTCCGTCGTGATGGGTCTGGCCCGTTACGGAAAGCAGCGTGGTGGGGTTGGAGGTGAGCGTTCCCACCAGATTGATGGAGTAGCCTCGGGCGGTCAGATTCGTGTACAACGTCTCGCGGTAACCGCCGGCAGATCCCTGGCCATAGGTGATGGAATCGCCCAGCGGCCAGAGGTTGCCCAGGTCGGCTGCGCATGCGCGCGGCACCAACGTCAAGGCAACCAGCGAAAGCAGCAGCCCGGAACCGAATAAAAATTTGAGAAGGCGTTTCAAGATAAAGTCATCGGGCAACAGCATTTCGTCACGTCAATACTGAGCATTCGAGGTCCATGCTGGAAGAATAAATTTAATAGCCACGTGCGGCTACTGTGAATGGCGAGGCAGAAAAATTAGATCCCCCGCGTGATGGAGAATGCAAAAACATTCGGGCTGGAATTTCTGCTGCCTGGCGCGTGAGCATTGGACTAGACATCGGGTTGCGCGGCGGGCAACCCTGTTCGGGACGCATGATGCAACCAATCCAATCCTTATGGGCCTGACCAGGCTCGGCTGGAACGCCGGGCGTGACGCACAGTTCGCGCCCTATCTCGCGCAGGGTTTCATCCCGGCGCGCGTCGCGGTGGAGGACAAACATTTCTACCGCGTCTGGACTGCGGACGCGGAACTCACCGCGCAAGTCACCGGTAAATTCATTCACGAATCGCGCCGTGATCATTCGGTTCTTCCCAAGGTCGGCGATTGGGTGGCCATCAAGCTCGTGCCCAACGAGGAGAAGGCCGCCATCCAGGCCGTGCTGCCGCGCACCACCCAAATCACCCGCAAGACCAGCGGTCGCAACACCGCCGCGCAAATCCTCGCCACGAACATCGAAACCGTTTTTCTCGTCACCGCCGCCGATCCGACGTTCAATGCCGCGCGATTGGAGCGCATGCTGGTCATGGGTCGCGAAAGCGGCGCGCGGCCGGTGGTCATTCTCAACAAGATTGATTTGTGCGACGACCTCGAGACCAAGCTTGCCGCAGCCACGCAAGCGGCGGGCGATGCCCTGGTGCTTGCCGTTTGTGCGCTCACGGGTCGCGGCATGATAAAACTTTCTGCGCAAATCAAGAAAGGCGATACCGTCGCCTTCATCGGCACTTCCGGCGTGGGCAAATCGAGCCTCATCAACCGGCTCTACGGCGAAGACTTGATGCCGACCGTGGAAGTGCGCACGCAGGACGCCAAAGGCCGGCACACAACTTCCTGGCGCGAGATGATTTTTTTGCCGAAGGGCGGCGTGGTCATTGACACGCCCGGCATGAGGGAATTCCACCTTTGGGGTGCAAGCGAAGGCGCGAAGGAAACGTTTCCCGAAATCGAAGCGCTGGCGGCCGGCTGCCATTTCCGCGATTGCACGCACACGAAGGAGAAGGACTGCGCCGTGCTCTCCGCCGTCGCCGCCGGCACGCTCCCGCGCGAACGGCATGAGAGCTTCGTCAAACTCCGGCGCGAAATCAGCTACCTGCATGAAGCGGAAAAACAGGCCGGCTGGCAAACCCGCCGCAAGAGCGACCGCGTAGCTCATCGCGCCTTCAACAAAGCTGTTACCCACCACAAGACCCGTCACTGAAGCCACCGCCGGACATCCCGCGTGGGCTGGAGATTGCGAAAAAATTCGGGCTGGAATTCCTGTCGCTGCCCGGCGCGTGACAAATCAAGCGTTGGCTTTTCCATCAATCCACAATTCAAATAACTTCCAACTTCCAAACAAAGTAGCGTAAATATCGCTGTTAACTAAATAGTGCCGGTCAATATCTAGCTTTGTTGGCCTCCGATTGAGTTTGCGAGCTAGTCGTTCGTATTGGTAGAGCAGAATGCGTCCGATGTTGTGGCGCGTTGCGTATGCGGGGTCGAACGTTTGATTTGCAAACGCTTCAATTACTTTGTCGTCAAAATGGACTTCGCAGCCAAGCGGCAGATTCAAAACCTCCTTGCGTGTTTTGGCACTGCCGAAAGTGCCGGAATCCTGATCCTCTGCAAATGGCAACAGACCTTGATACTCAATTATTTTATGTGCGTTCTTAAAATTTCCAATGAAGTCGATAACGATGCAGTGGGATTTTCCGACGTATTTTCGCAACCCTCGCCCAAGTTGCTGGTAAAATATTCGTTTCGATTCAGTTGGTCGAAGAAAAAGCAGGCATTCGGCAAATGGCAGGTCTGCTCCTTCGTTCAAAACATCAACAACACACAACACCAACACCGCACCTGTTTTGAACTCATCGAGTATTCGTTTTCTGGTTTGTCTGTCCGTTTCAGATGTGTAAATCGCTGCTGCAATCCCTTCAGCTTGAAAACTAGCCGCGACGCGCTCGGCGTGCCTTATTGAACAACAAAATGCTACGGTCGGTTTGCCATCCGCTTTTTCACGCCACTTCCGAATAATCGCCGGATTTCTTTTTGGAACGATAAGCGCACGCTCAAGGTCACGAACATTGTAAGACAAACCATTGTGATTGATTTGTGAATAATCAATGTCGTCGAAGCATCCGAAATAGTGATATGGACAAAGGACTCCAGTTTCGATTCCGAACCTCAATTCATAGTTAGCTACGACGATGCCGTTGCAAAGTTGCAGGATGTCTTGTCGGTCGCCGCGAAACGGTGTGGCTGTAAGACCTAACAGAAAATTGGGGCGGAGTCGCTCAATCAGAAGCCGGTAAGATTTTGCTGCGGCGTGGTGAAATTCGTCAATAACGACATAATCAAACTGATCAGTAGAAAATTTTTCTAAATTCCTTGCCAAGAGTTTGATTGTCGCGATGTTGACATGATTTAAGTGGCGGAGTGCAGATGCCCGCTCCAGGCGAGTGATCTTTTCTGCTCCAAATTTTGCTTCAAATTCAGACTCTGCCACGTCCAAGATTTCGTGCGTGTCAGCGACATACAAAATCCGATTTGGATTTTGCTTTTTTGCATCCTCGGCAGCGATTCGTGTCTTGCCGCTTCCGGGCGGTAATACAACCAAGCCTGTCTTCTGTCCTAATGAATGAGCCGTTGAAAGACCATCCAACGCTTCTTTTTGAAAAAGATTCAGAATTCGTTTTTTGGGAGAATAGCCGCATTTGCATCTGCCCGCCGAAATTCGACTCGCGTCACGCGGACAGAAAAACCCATGAGCAACAAAAAGCCGCGCCAAATCTTCGGCATTAAAAATAGAATAGAAACATTTAATTTCTTCGCACGTCGCAACGAATTGTTCTTTGGCTGCGTCTAGAATTGTTCCGGGTGCTGCGAATATCGCAAACCTCAAACCTTCAATTTTCTTTAGTCGGTAAATTTGGTGCGAAACATCGGATGGGCGAATTGTGGGAAATGACTTTCCTTTCAAAATGAATGCGGCCATTCCATGTTGCCCATTGACGACAACTTGATGGGTGAAAATATCTACAATTTCGGCTGGGCCGTGTGGCGTTGGGGATGTGTCAGTAAGAATTGAACGCAAGAACGGTTCAAATTCTTCCCGTTCATCGAGTTTTTTGACAGCAGGAATTAAATCCGGCGACAAATCCGCAATCGGAAAATCTTTTACTCCTTTGAAATTATCGAACGCTTCAATTGGAACCAGCAGATTCATTTTCCAAAAAGTTTTTCCGCCTTCGCCTTCACCGCGTCATCCATCTTGATGAGGGGTGGCCAGGCGCGTTTGAAACCTTCGCCCGGCAATTTCTTCGTGGCGTCAATGCCGAGTTTGCTG
>CAYPSF010000040.1:7063-29946 GCA_964413165.1 uncultured Bifidobacteriaceae bacterium | reverse complement strand
CCGCGATTGCCGTTTGTTTTTGTGAACATGGTGATGACGGCAGACGGGAAAATCACGACCGCCAACCGCCTTCCGCCGACGTTTGGCAGCGCGCGCGACCACGAGCATATGCTGGAATTGCGCGCGACGGCGGATGCGGTGGTGTCCGGGGCACGCACCGTGGACTCGACCGCCGTCAATCTGGAGCCGGGTTCGGCACGATTCCGGCGATTGCGGCTTAAAAACGGTCTCCAGGAGTACAACCTGCGCGTAATCGTCAGCGGCGGCGGATCAATCGATCCCGCTGCGGAAATATTCCGGCACCGTTCTTCACCCATTCTCATCCTGACCACCAGCCGGGCATCGCGGGCGAAGTTGCGCCAGCTACGGACCTTAGCGGACGGGGTAAAGGTTTGCGGACGGCACGAGGTCAATTTCCGCATCGCGTTGCGCTGGCTCCAGCGGAGATGGGGCGTCGAACGCCTGCTCTGCGAAGGTGGCGGCGAATTGAATGATGCGTTATTTCGGGCCGGTTTGGTGGATGAGCTGCATCTAACGATCTCCCCGAAAATATTTGGCGGGCGCAAAGCTCCGACCATTGCTGATGGCCGGGGCTTTCCTCGATTGGCGGGCGCCCTGCCTCTGCAAATCAAATCATTCAAACGCATCGGAATCGAGGTTTTTGTCGTATTCCGGCGGGTCGAGCGAAAGTGAGTAAACCCCAGGTTATTCACAGGGCATCCCTGCGAAGCGTAACCGGTTCGTAACACGGCCTGGAACCCCGAAAAGGCCTACCAAAGCCAGGTTGAACGATAAAGCAAGCAGGGCGGGCCTTTGCCCGCCCTGCCGGCGAATCGGGTCAAATCCGTCTTTTTCCGTTACGGCTGGCGCAGTATGTAGAACTGCTGTGCGTTGGTCGCCGCCGAATTGGTGTATTGATAGTTGCCGGAACCGGCAGGACTCTCAATCGCCTGCCCCACAACCGGCCAGTTCGCCGTTGGCACGAGGAGATTGTTCGTCGCCAGCACCGAGAAACTCAACCCGGTGGCGTTGGTGAAGGAGAAGACAAATTTGCCCCCACTCAGCGTGACTCCGACCAATTTTGGCTGCGAGGGCGCGGGAATATTGAATCCCGGGGTTGAATCAGCCGGCGTCAAGCTGCCGGAAGTGAAGTGAATGGTGGCTCCAATCACGGCGGAAGCGCTGGTTGCCGTCAGATTGTTAAACGTGGCCGTCCCGGAAACCGCGGCCTTGGTAGTGGTGCCGCCAATCGTCCAGCTTCCGGTACCAACCGCAGCCAGAATGCTGGCCGTGCTGGTGGTGGCATTGCCGAACAGGTCCTGCACCGCCACCACGGGTTGCGTGGCCAGAAGACCGCCATTGACGGCCGGGGCCGTGGGTTGGGTGGTGACGACCAGTTTGGCCGCCGTACCGGCCGTGAGAGTTTGCGTGATCGAGTTGGTGCTATAACCCGTTGCGCTGATGACGATAGTTTTGGCACCAGCGCTTTGCAACAGGGAGGATTGGGACGGATCAAACACAATCTTACCGGCCAGCGTCTTGTTATAGGCAGCCGGCGGCAGGGTGGAACCGTTCACCGTGATGGCGGTGATGGCCGCACGCCAGGTTGGATCGTCCGGGGTGTTCGTCACACTGAATACGCTGCTGACCGGGGCGGCACTCTGCGCCGTGAGAATGGGCGGCGGGATGAGCTCGGGAGCATTGGCGGTCTGCTGCGGCACAAAGGTGAGACCTTTTATGGAGGTGCCGGCAGTTGCGGTATAAATCACGTTGGTAGAGATGATATTCATTGGCTGATTCCAACCCGCCGCGTCCGTGACCCGAACGATGGTGTTGCCGGCGGTCCCGCCGCCACCCGTCGTGAAGAACAGATAGACGCCGCCGTTGCCATTGGTGGTAGCAAACAGGCCGTCGGCGCCGAGGGCATTGGTAAATGAGCCGCTGGCGGCCCAGCCAAAACCCGATAGCTGCGTATTATCCGGAGCCCATGAATATTTGTTGATAACGCCGAGAGTGGAGCTGATCTGATCGATGACATACAGGATGTCATAGGTGAGGCCACCGTTGGTGGAAATCATGTAGAAATCCGTTGCCACCGGATCCGTGCCCAGGTTGTTGGGGATGGTGACAGTGGGATCATTCGGGTCCAGGGCATAAACCACCGGAATCGGAGATCCGCCGGCGGTTTTTTGCGTCTCGACATAGGGGGTTCCCCCGAAAGTCTTCACGACGATATTATTATTGGCATTGATGTCGACACCCGGACTGTTTGAGTTGCCATAGAATAATCCGCCTTTGTCATCCGCAATCCAGTTGATGTTGTCCAGGGTGCAGGCGGCGCGAGCCTGGCTGCCGCCCAATGAGGTTGAAGTGTACCGCATGCCCACGGTCAACGCATTGGTGTAATTCACCCCTGCCGCCGCCCGGCTGAGGACCAGAGTTTCGTCGGCCGTCGCCGCACTGTCATCCAAAAAGGCGGCAAAGCAAACCAGGGTCCCGTCATTGCTGAGCGCCAGCCGGCCGGTGCTGCCGGAGGAGGATTGGCGCAGGCCATTCGTTCCCGTAGCGCTGATGGGCACGATGTTGACGGGCGAGGTTTGGTTGGCGGCGGAAGGCTTTACTTCAATGATGCTGAAGGTCGTATTGTTCGCCGCGGTATCAATTTGCAAGACGGCCAGATTGCCTCGCGTAAAGGCAACGGGCGGCGCACCGATGTTGAAACTGGATGAATTCAGGTTGGTGACCGTCGTGGAATTGGCCGAGTTCGTGTAACCCGTCACCGTGAACGTAATGACCGCGCCGGTAACGGTCGTGGAGCCGTTAACTGTGGCAAATAAATTAGTAAACGTCGCAATGCCGCCAACGGCCGCCTGACTGGCAGCGCCTCCCAAAGTCCAGCCGCCGGCGCCGCCGACGGTCGCCGTGACCGCGAGATTGGGATAGGGGTTGGTCGTACCGTTGCCATATTGATCCGTGACGGCCAGAACAGGGTTCGCGACCAGGTTTCCGCCACTCGCCGCGGGGGCGGCCGGTTGGGTGGTGATGGCCAGTTTCGTGGCCACGCCGGCAGCCAGGGGCTGGGTCACCTTGGCATTGCCATAACCCGTAGCATAGATGACGATGCTCTTGACGCCGCTCGTCTTGAGCAGGGCGGATTTGGACGGCGTAAATACCATCATGCCCGCCGTGTTCGTGGTATAAGCCGAATTCGTCAACAGCGAACCGTTCACATAGACCGCGGTGATCAGCGAGCGCCAGATCGGGTCATCGGTGAACGTATTGGTGAACGGGCCATCCACCGTGGCGCTGGGATCGTAGGCCAGCACCGGCGGAGCTGAACCGGTATAGGTGCCGCCGACGGTGACGTTGTCATAACGCCAGTTGCCCGAAGAATTATTATAGGAACCGCCATTGAAGGCCACGCAGTCGTTGTTTTGCGCGGCATTCACGATGCGAATGCCAAAGCTGGGGTTGTTGGCCACCCCGGCCACCCCGGTCAAATCCACGACCAGGTTATTGTAAAAATTCTGACCCGTGGTCTGATAGAAGTAGGTGCCGGTCACGGTATCGGGGCTGTAGTTGGGATTGGAGGGCGAGTTCGTCAGGATGAAATTGGGATTGGCCGGGTAAGAGAGGGTCTGAGCATCGTTCCAGGTGGAGCCGTCCGTGGTGTATTGCACGCACATCTTGGCCTCGCCCTGGCTCGTGGAGAAAAGGTCGAAGGTCACCACGACGTCACTGAAATTCACCGTGCTGACATCGAACTCCGCGCCCTGGGTACCAATGGGGGCGGCGGTGTTCCAGCCGTTATGGCCGCTGCCCGAACCCGCGCCGCGGACACGCCAGACGAAGGGGCCGGCGGCACCGGACGAGCTGAAGGGCGAGCCATTGTTCAGCACATCCGGCTTGTTGGTGCTGCCCACCGTGCCGTCGGAAAAAACATAGCTGTTGTCCATGCCCAGGCCGGTGGCGGTGCCGGAACCGAATTCAGGCGCCGGATGCGGAACGAAGGCCGCTGTCCCTTCACTTTCAAACGTCCATTGCGCCGCCGTATCGATCGAGATGCCCTGGATGACGACGTTGTCAAAAGTCCAGTTGCCAGAAGTGTTGTTGTACGCGGCCCCGGTCGTGTTCACACAGTTCGTTCCCGTGGAGGCATTCACCAGGCGGACGGCGAAATTGGGGTTGTTATCCACCCCCGAGATCCCGCTCAGATCCGCCGTGATTTGATTGTTCCAGCCGCTGGCCAGGGAGACATAAGCGCCGACCACCGTGGCCCGGTTGGTATCCGCGTTAATGGTGATGACGCCCGATCCCGCGGAGGAAAGGTTGGTGACATTGCGCCAAATGGAACCTTCCGTCGTGTATTGAACCTGGAGATTGGCTTCCGCGTCCGCGGTCGCATTGACGTCGAACGAAACCTTCACCTTGTAATAGCCGGCCGTGCTGCCGGCGAACCGGGCGCCCTGCGTGCCGATGGGAGCACTCGTGGACCAGCCGTTGCCGCCATTCGGCGCCGCGCCATTGCCACGAATTCGCCAGCTGTTGGCCCCGCCCGAGGAACTGCCCGCCAACGATTGGACATCGGGATTGCTGATGCTGTTGGTGTTGTTAAAGGCATTGCCCATGCCCAGGGCGCTCGCGGTGCCAAAACCGGTGGCGGGTTGGGGGCTGCTATTGGCACCGATGACCAGGTTGTCAAAAGTCCAGGCGGTGAGGGTGGTGGCGGCGTTAGCTCCGGACAACGAAGACAGTAGCATTGACGCCATGCAAGCGATGTTTTTTATTTTCATTTAGCTTTTGGTTTTTTGTTTGTCGGTCCCCTTTTGTCCAATTTAAATCCGATGGCACTCCCGTTTGTGCCGCGCCTTATCTATCCACCGCGCGTTACGAAGAAACGACCCCGGGGTGACGATTAGGTGACAAAACAATCCAAATGAGCTCGATTCGTTCATGTCACCAATTTGTAACCTTTCCGACATGCAATCGAAACGTGGGGTTGAGAGTTTGAAATCAATGAACAGGATTTATTCTCCGAATAAAAAAAACAAACACGCCGCCGGTTTTACGCTCGTTGAACTTCTGGTTGTCATTGCCATCATCGCCATCCTGGCTGCGATGCTGCTGCCCGCGCTGGCCCGGGCCAAGACCAAGGCCCAACAGATCAGCTGCATGAGCAACGCCAAGCAATGGGGTCTGGCCGATACGATGTATGTGCAGGATTACAACGACGTATTTCCCTACCCGAGGTATCAGGCTCCGGCTCCCACCGTGGACCAGGACAATCCGTCCTGGCTGGTGATCAACAGCTATCATAATCTCCATGTGGGCGACGATGTCTGGTTCAATGCCTTGCCTTCCTATGTCGCCGACAAACCGATGTATGTCTGGGCTTTCAATTCAATCCTGTTCTATAACGCCAAGACCATTTTCTATTGTCCGACCGCCACCTCCCAGGGCATTGACCCGGCGGACGCGGTCGCGGCCTCGGACAAATACGACATGATTCCGGGCGCCCGCCCGTTGTTCGGCTACGGAATGAATTCAAAATCGCTGGCCAACGAGAATCTCAACACCGTCGTCACCGTTCTCAAAACCAGCATGGTGGCCCATCCTTCAGCCTTCGTACTTTTTTCTGACGTCCGCAACCGTTCCGCGGAAACCCCCTTTTACGCCGATCCGCCAAACCAGTATCCCAGCGGCAACTCGGTGACTTTGGCCACGCCGCACTGCTATACGACGCGCTTCTCCTCGCGGCACAACAAGGGCGGCAACATCACCTTTAGCGACGGCCATGCCGAATATTTCAAATATGATGACGTTATCTCCCACGACAACCCGGCCATTACCGACGGCCATGATCCCGGCAATGCCAACATCCAGTGGGATTGCCAGGGCAACCGCGTGATCAATTGAATTTGACCCTGAATCTGTTCGTAAAATGACCTCACTGATGAAGATGAATTTCATTCGCCATTACCTGCCGCGCCTGCTCAACGTCAGCCTGGCTGGCTGGCTGCTGGCGGCAACACCCCTGCGCGCTGCGGACGAACTGCACTATCTGCGCGAGGGCAAACCCGACGCGGTGACGCTCCTGGCACCGCCGCCCCTGCCCGATTCGCCGGAACAGGCCGCCGACATGGCGGAAGTCCGCGCCGTCTGCCACAGCGCCCCCAGCAACGATGTCGCCGTCGCCTTTTCCGAAAAGAAATTCTCCGTTTACAACTTCACCCCGGCCGTCGGCGTGTTTTTTCAATCGAATAACCTGCCGAAAACGACAGCTTTTTTTGAACGCGTCCAAAAAGATGCCGCCGCCGTGACCGACAACGCCAAGGATTATTATAAACGCCCCCGACCGTACGTTCTCGACCCGGCCCTCGCGTCCGGCAAACTGGAAAAAAGCTTCGGCTACCCCAGCGGCCATTCCACCGAATCCATGGTCCTGGCCCTCGTGCTCGCCGATTTGTTTCCCGACCGGCACGACGCCATCCTCGCCGGGGCCCGCGCCATCGGCTGGCATCGCGTCGAAATTGCCCGCCATTACCCGACGGACATCTACGCCGGGCGCGTCTTTGCCCAGGCCATCGTCCGCCAGTTGAAAGAAAGCAAAACCTTTCAGCAGGACCTCGCCGAAGTCAAAGCCGAGCTCACCGCCGCGCAAAGCATCGGTAAAAATTAGAACGGTCCCGCATCGCCCCGCCGGCGCGGCCGCCTGGCTGCGCCGGTTCTGCTTTTGCCTCGTGGAGAAGAACTGTCAATAACTTGTCACCCAAACGTCAACGGCATGCCATGCATTTGAGACAAACCTTTTTAATCATCACCCGCAAGTTTGGGAACCTGAAACGTTGACTCAATATAATAAATTATGAAGAAAAACCTCGCCCCCTCGTTGCTCGCGCTGGCGTTGACCGCCGGCCTGTTGCCGGTCGCCACCCACGCTCAACTGATCATTTCCGAAGTTGATCCGACCGGAAGCAGCGCCAGCTATGGTGCCGACTGGTTTGAACTCAGGAATACCGGCCCTTCAACCGTCAACCTCACGGGCTGGAAGATGGACGACAATTCCGCCTCCTTCGGTTCGGCGGTCGCACTCCGGGGCATCACCAGCATCGCGCCGGGTCAATCCGTGGTCTTCCTCGAAGGCAACGCAACCGGGACCACCGACGCCACGCTTGACGCCAGCTTCATCAGCGCCTGGTTCGGCGCCAGCGTGCCGCTCGGATTCACCATCGCGAACTACGGAGGTTCGAGCGTGGGCCTGAGTGCGACCTCGGATGCGGTGAACATTTATGACAGCACCGGCGTGCTCCAGGCCGGGGTCACCTTTGGCGCGGCCACGACCGGGGTCAGCTTTGACAATGCCGCCGGATTGAGCGGCACGATTTCACAGGTGAGCGCGGCGGGCGTCAATGGCGCTTTCCTTTCGTTCAATGGAATGGAAACAGGTTCACCCGGCGACGTGGCCCCCGTCCCCGAACCCGCCACCGTGGTCTTGGGCGGATTGGGTCTGACGGCTTTATTGGGATTCCGCCAGCGCAACCGTTCTTGACGGTTGCTGCCCGCCCGCACGCGCAGGACCCTTCCTGCGCGTGTTTCATTTTCCAGAGGTGAATTGTTTTGGTGGGGTGAGGCTCCTGACGAGCCGTTGCCGGGTTGTCATGCCCAGGACGGCTCGCGGGGAGCAGCCTTCGCCTGGCTACGGCACGAGCAGCGCTCGCCCCACCAAAAGACCGAATCTGGGCCACAATCTATTTGTCCGAGGTACCGGCCCGGGTCTCCGCCCAGCGCGCAAACAACCACAACAAATCGCTCAGCCGGTTCAGGTAAATGATGATTTCGGCATTCTTCAATTCACCGGTTTCCTGCAAGCCGCATACCCGCCGTTCCGCCCGGCGGCAAATCGTCCGCGCCACGTCCAGAGCCGCGCTATCGGCCGTCCCGCCCGGGGTCGCCCAACCCTTTAGACTCACCTTTTGCCCTTCGATCTCCCGCACCAGCACGTCCAGCTTCGCCGTCATTGCCGGCGTGACCAGCGAATAGCCGTCCCCGGTATATCGCGGCAAATCCTCGGGCGAGACACACAGTTCGCCCATCAACACGACCAGGTCCTTTTGAAGCGCCAGCACGTTGTCGCCCACGAAACCTTCCCTGGCTGTGGCGCGAACCACTCCCAGCGCCGCGTTCAATTCATCCACCGTGCCGTAAGTCTCGACGCGCGGATGGGTCTTCGGCACCCGCCGGCCGTACATCAGCGCTGTCGTGCCAGCATCACCGGTCTTGGTCGCAATGCTCATTCAGCTTTATATATTTTGTTTCGTAAGTCTCAAATACACCGAAAATGCGCTGGGTGTCCACGCTTTAGCGTGTCTGGATCCGCCGCACCCTGAAGGGTGTACACCCAACACCCCATCCCATTCTCCATCTTTAGTCTTCGTTCCCCGGCCGCTCATCACCAGTTGGTCGACGGTTTGACTTGAATCACCGACGGGTCCGGCGCGGGGGATGATTTCCTGGGCCGGGTTGCCGAATGGTTCGTTGCCACCCGATTTACGCCTGCTGCCGCGGCCGGTGGCACCCGCGGCGCCGGACGATTGGTGACGGGCGGCGGCGGTGGCGGCGAAACCAGCCTTTGGTAGGACAGAATGCCAATCACGATCGACTGCGCCATCTGGCGACGGTACGCCACGCTATAAATTTTTTTGCTCTCGGCCGGGTGCGTCATGTAGCCGCCTTCCACCAGGATCGCCGGCATGGTGGCATCGCGCAAAACCGCGTAACGCGCCCGCCGCACGCCACGGTCCTTCGCACTGAGATTTCTCACGAGGGATTTCTGGACCTGATACGCGAGCAGCAGGCTTTTGTCTTCACAACGATTAGCCACCGTCGCCCCGGAATTGGCGCCCTCCCCCTGCGCATCGGTCGAACTGGCGCCGACAGGCGTGATGCAATACGTCTGCGGGCCTTCGACCTCGTTTTTGCCGGTGGGCGTCGCGTTGAAATGCAGGCTCACAAATAAATCCGCTCCCCGGCGGTTCGCCAGCCCCGGACGGTCGGGCAATTCAATGTACTGGTCCGTGCTGCGCGTCAGGATGACATTGAAACCGGCCTGCTTGAGCTGGTCGCGCAATTCCACCGCCAGCGCCAGCGTATAGGTCTTCTCGCTGCGCCAGAACGTGTGGTTGCCCGCGTCCTTGCCGCCGTGACCCGGATCAAGGCAAATGGTCGTGATGCGGCGGGCGGCGGCAGCCCGCGGCGGATAGATCAACGGGTGAATCGCCGTGTTCAGATCGAGTTGCGCGATATACGGCGTGCCCCGGTCCACCGCCACCGGGAAAGACAGCGCCACGTCAGTCCCATTCACTTCCGCCATGCGTGAATCCTTGTCGAACACCAGACGGGTCGTGCGATTGGTGGCCACGAGTTCGTCCCCGCGTTTGAGCCAGTAACATTTCAGGCCGTTCGCGCGCGCCCAATCCACCAGCGGCACGTAAGCCCGGCCGTTGACGGAAGCCGCCGGCGCCGGCGACGCGCCGGCCGCCAGACACAATGCCGGCAGGAGCGCAAATTTTTTCAGCCAGGCGAACGGTTGGCTCATTGGCCGGCCAACTTGCCCGCGCCCTGTCATCGATTCAAGGGAAATGCTCGAAGTTTGCAGGCGACAAGGTAAGCTGTCGCATGATTTGGTTTCGTTCAATTGCCCTTGCTCTGGTCGTTTTGGCCGGGGGGATCGCCTGGGGTCTGGGGATCGCGCATGGCGGTTACGACTATGATGAGGTGCAACGCGCCCACTCGATCTGGATGACCACGCAAGGCCTTCGGCCGTACCAGGATTTTTTCGAATGCCATCCCCCCTACTTCGCGCTTCTGGCCCCATTGGTGCGAGGTTACACCGACCCGGTCGCGCTCCTGGTGACACTACGGCTGGTCGCGGCCTTGGGAAATCTTTTATTCCTGGCCGGGCTGGCAACCGTGGCTGCGACCAGCAGTGGTACGACCCGGCTCGTTGCTGTTTTGGGGACAGCCCTCGTTGCCTTCCACCCGGCGGTGCTCGCATTCCTTGAGGAATTCCGGATCGACGGCTGGGGGTATGCCCTCGCGGCCTGGAGCATCGTGTGGCTTTTGCGTTCGCGTCAAGCTTGGCGATACCTGGGATTTGGCATCGGGACCGGGATCGCGACTATGTTTTTTTGCCCGAAACTGGCGCTGCTTCCGCCAATGATTTTCGTCTTTGAACAGGTCAGGTCTCGGGCTCCTTTGAAGGCCGCTTGGCTGGCCTTCGTGACGTACGCCGCTGGCATTGGCGTCGCCGGAGGACTTTTCTGGTGCTGGCTGGCGGCGAACGGGATCAGCTCGAATCTGGCCTTTGCCTGCCTTGTGAAATACAACTCGCTGAGCAATTTCCATTCGACGTTCGGCCATGGACTGCTGCGAGGAATTATAGCATTACCCACCCTGAGCCTGCCAATCCTTGCCGCTTTCGTGATCTGGATGATCCACTGCATCCGCGCCCGATCGGTTCCCGGCGCATATCCGGCCGCGTTGGCTCTTTGGCTCGCGGCGCAAGCCGCGCTGGTTTCCTATCCCTATAAGCAGTACTATGGACAGTGGTTTCTCTTTGCCTCCGGATTCTTCCCTTTCTTTTATTCGGCCCTGGAAGACATCAAAAAACACGCGGCCAGCCTGGTCCACCTCGGATTGTGCGGCCTTTCGATTTCAGCGTCCGTCGCAACCGCATCCACTGAGATGAACGCCCGCCCGGCGCAAGATCAGGGAAGTCTCCTGCGCGCCCTGAACAAGATCACGGAACCCGGGGACTGGATCGTTACGGTGCCGGCTCTTCACCCCATCTTTCGCCGCGACACCTTTTATGTCTGGTTCAATACCTTCGACCCGGCCGGATACGACACCGAAAAAATCATGGAAGCGATGCCGCTCGTCCGTGACCTCGTGTCCGATCAACATTACCGCGAGGAACTCCAGGCGCATCCTCCCGTGCTCGCCGTCCTTTGGAACGACGCGTATTATCCCCGGCGTCAGAAAAATGTGCTCGATGAGTTTCTTCAAGAACGCGGTTACGTTCTCTCGATGGTCGGCAATGTGACGGTCGCAATACGTCCTGACCGTTTCTTCCGAAAGCCGGCGCCGGAATAAGCCCTGGCCTTTGTTGCCCTACGGACTCACCACCCGATAGTAACGCGTCGGGAACTGACTGGCGTTGGCGTCCGTGAAGGTGAGCGTGCTGCTGGGCGGATTGGTGGCAATGGTCACCCAGGACAGAGGATCCATCAGATTGGTGGTCGCTTGAACCAGCGTGGTTTGAACTGCGCTGGCCTGCACGGTGAATTTAAAACCTTCGGCCGCCGGTGACGCAGCGATCGCCGCCAGCGCGGCGGGTGTCGGCACAGGATTGACGACCAGGGACGGAAGGTAATCGTAGCTGGAGACGTTTCCCGCCGTATCACGGGCGCTGACCCCCCACAATATGGCGGTGCCGGGAGCCAAGCCGGTGACGGTAAAAGTCGTGGCAGTGATATTCGCATAACTGAGGGGATACTGAACAAAGACACCATTGAACACGCCCAGAAGCTGGTAGCTGGCAACCGCAATACCGCCAACGGGCGCATCCCACGCCAGGGAGACCGTTGTCGAAGTAAGTCCGGTAACCCGCAGGTTGGTCGGCATCGGGGCGGCGAGTGTGGTGGCGCTAATGCCGGCGTAGCCCGAGGTGCCGCCAGCGCCCGTGGCAACGACATAGTAGGTATGCGACAATCCCGCCGCCAGGCCGGTGATGGTTATCGTGGGCACCGTGGTGGTGCTGCCAATCTGCGTGTACCAGACGGTGGCACCGCTGCCCTTCGGGTCGTGAAGCACATGCCGGAGCCAAACGCTGCAGGAGACCGGCCCCACCACCGGGTCTTCCGGGGCCCACGCCAAGGTCACTGAACTCTCGGTCACATTGACAACGGTCAGGTTGGTGATCATCGTCGGCGGCGGGTTGGGAACGGTGATGGTAAAATTCCAATTGGTGACCCCCGCAAAATTGGCCGCCTGGATGGTCACGGGAATGGTTCCGATCTGATCGGGCCCCTGTGGCGTCCACGTAACCGCACCGCTATAATAGTCAACCTGCATCCCGGCCGGGCCGCTGACCAGCGAGTAGGTCGGCGGCGGACTGCCGGAGGCATTGATGGAGGAAACATAAGCCACCGGATAGACCCCGTTCGTGGCAGGATATTGCGTCAACACCGGCGCGCTGTCGGACACATTCAATCGCTGACTTCGCCAGACATCGCCGACATCGTTGCCGTTGGCGTCTATGCCACCCATCACGATCAGTCGGCCCAGGCTGTCCACACCCATGGCGGCGGCGCTCAAAGCTTCGGGCAGAGGTGTCGAAATCACCCACGCATTGGCCGCCGGGTCGTAAACCTGGACCGCATCGATTGTGACCGCGCCGGAAACGCCTCCCGCGACATAGATTTTCCCGTCCGGCCCCAACGCCGCCGCGCTGCCGGCCACCGCAATGGGCATTGGCGCCATCGCGGTCCAGGTGTTGGCGCTGACCGAGTAGCGGAGCACGGTGGCAACTTCCGTTCCGGACGTCGTATTGGTGCGTCCGCCAAAAACGTAAATGTAGTTCGTGCGATTGAACACGGCCGGGAAATTGTAAAGGGCCGTAGGGAGGCTGGCGATGGGGGCCCAGGTGTCCGTGTCCGGATGGTAACGCTCGGCGGATGAAAGCGCCTGGCCGCTGCCGTCCAGTCCGCCCATGGCGTAAGCGTTGCCGTTGCGGTCCGGGGCATAACCGAGATAAGAACGGGCGACGCTCATCGAGGCCAGCGTGAGCGGGCTGTCGCCGGAAGGACTGTAACCAATGACGGCGCTCGTGGAAGCGGTGCCGTCGGTGCCGCCATAGAGGATGATCATTCCCCCGCTGGCCACGGCCCCGGGCGCGATGTTGAGACTGTACAGTGGCGACAGGTAATTCCAATACTGGTTGGTGGCGATTAGATTTTCAGGATACGTCAGCGGATAATAGTAATCGGAATAACCATCGCCGCCAATCAGGACGTTGCCCAGGCCCGAAAACACAGCGGTCGCTGCCCCGCTGAAAGGCGGGTCGATGGTTGGCCCGGGAAACCACGTCAGCGGGGCGGCGCACAAGCATGCCCCGGCATACAACGGCGCGATTCCGGCCAGACGCGGAAGGAATCTCTGGAGCCGGTTCGTTTTCATAACATTGATTTAACCTCGATTGTTTTTTTCCTTGAGCCGGGCAGAGTCACAGCCGGTTTTATCCTTGGCCCGGCAACTGTCCGGCAGTCTATTCGGCCTCATGAAAGTGTCAAGTAAAAATTATTAACTGAAGTAGTCTAATTTATGTACACTGGCTCCAGCATTTTCTTCTTTTTTTCTCATCGTAACTGCTTGTTGCGTCAAAACATAGCAACGGCGGAGGCGAAGACGGGGCATCGCAGCGGCAGGTCATTGAGACAGTTTGCCTTGAAAAAAAATCATTTTCCTCGCGCACGGTGTGGCAAGCTTTTCACGCAGCCGCATCGTTCAGGCGACGCGGCGGCCCGCCAGGATCCCCCGTCAAAACATATCCCCGCCGGATTTCAACAACGCTTGTCCCCGGATGCGATCATGGTACGCTTCCGGCGCATGAAATCTTATCGGAGATTTTGGCCAGGCCTCCTCCTGCCCGCCCTGATCATCTGCGGCACCTCCTGTTCCCGACATCGTCCGCCGCCACCCGCCCGGAGCGCCGAGTCATTTTTCAATACCGGGGTCAATGAATTGCAGTCCGGCGACTGCAACCAGGCCATCGCCGACTTCAACCAGGCCCTGGCCCTGAACACCAATTATCCCGATGCCTACCTCTACCGCGGCGAAGCCAAAAGCCGTCTCAAGGACTATGCCGGGACGATCGCCGACGACACCAGGGCCATCGAACTCAACCCCGGGTACGCGTATGCTTATTCCACCCGCGGCAACGCCCGGGCGTTGCTCAAGGATTACGCCGGGGCCATCACGGACTACGCCAAGGCCATCGAGTTGAACCCGCAATACAAACTGGCCTACTACATGCGGGGCAATGCCCGGTTCGCGCTCAAGGATTATGCCGGCGCCATCGAGGACGCCAGCAAAGACATCGCGCTGGAACCCAAGAACATCGAACCGTATCTCAGCCGCGGCAAGGCCCGGGCGGCCCTTAAAGATTATCCGAATGCGATCCTGGATTATAACAAGGCCATCCAACTGAACCCGAAAAGCGCCAGCGCGTACTTCGGGCGCGGCAACGTCGAGGCCGCGCGCATCAATTACATCGGGGCCATCGCCGATTTTGACAGTGCCATCGATTTGAACCCCCAATTTACGGACGCTTATGCCGCCCGTGGCGGCGTCAAATTCAACGTCAAAAAATACCCCGAAGCCATCAATGATTATGATCAGGCCCTGGCGCTCAACCCCCAGTACATCTATGGGTACTGGAGCCGCGGCAACGCCCGGCTGGCCCTCCGGGATTACGCCGGGGCCATCGGGGACTACACCAAGGCCATCGCGATCGCACCCAATTACGCGGATGCCTACAGCGCCCGCGGCAGCGCCCGGTTTTATCTGAATGATTACCCCGGAACGATCGCGGATTGTACCAAGGCCATCAGCCTGAATCCCAATCATGCCATGGCTTATTCCACCCGGGGCGGCGCCAGGTATTTTCTCAAGGACTTTGACGGGGCCATTGCCGATTGCACCCGCGCCATCGACCTCCACCTGCAAAACGCCGACAGCCATTACTTCCGCGGGCTGGCCGGAAAACAGCTTAAAAATTATGAAGCGGCCCTCGCCGATTTCAACAGCGCCGTCGAATTGGACGCCCACAATGCTGCCTACCTGATCAACCGGGGCTGGGTAAGATGCGCCTTCTGCGACTTTGACGGGGCCGTTGCGGATGGCGACCAGGCCATCGAATCAAGCCCGAATGACGCCTCCGGCTACGTCCTCCGCGGCGAAGCCAGACGGCGGTTGAAAAAATTCGACGACGCCATCGCCGACTTCAACCAGGCGGTCAAGCTGGAACCAAAAAACGCGCTGGCCTGGTCGTATCGTGGTCTGGCCAGGGAAAACCTCAAGGACCTGGGCGGCTCCTTTACCGATTGCTCCAAGGCCGTCGAACTGGATCCCCAAAGCGCACCGGCCCATGAAGATCTTGGGTCCCTTCAGAATAATCAGGCGCAATTCCAGCCGGCCCGGGAAAACTTCCGCTCGGCCGTGCAACTGGATCCCCGGCTGGAGTATCCCCGCTTCCGCATTTGGCTCATCCGTACCCGGCTCGGTGAACCGGAGGCCGCCACCCAGGAACTGGCCGGCCACGTGAAATCCCTTTCCGGCGCGGCAGCGGCGGATTGGACCGCCAAAATCGGGCAATTCCTCACCGGCAACATCACCGAGGGAGATTTTCTGAATGTCGCCAGAATTTCCGCGCATAATCCGAAACAGCAGACCGGCCAGCTTTGCCAGGCCGGTTATTACGCGGGCATGAAACATCTGTTGGCCGGCGACAAGGAAGGCGCCGCCGCACTGTTCCGGAAATCCCTCGAAACGGGCGAAAAGAGTTATGCGGAATACATCAGCGCAACGACGGAGCTGGCCGCCCTGAAAAAATAGCACCCGCCGGGAAAGTGGATGCCGGGCACCATCCGAACCGGCCCAATGGCACTGTCCTGATTTGGCTGCTGTAGAGTCGAGCCTCTGGCTCGATAGTTGAGCTGGAGGCTCAACGCACATCAAATCCGGACACTACCCGCCCAACCCGCTGCTTGACCCCTCTTTTCCGTCTGGCACTATCTGCATCCAAACCCAGTGAGAACAGAAGCCCATTCTGACTCGTCCACGCAACGCCCACCCGCCGGCAAGGCGCCTCAAGGCAAACTCCCGACCGCTATTTATCATGCAACAGCTTGATCCACGGGATGCCGCCAGGAGGACGCCCTCCGCCCCGGCGCCCGCCACCAACCCGGACACGAAGGCCTGGGAAAACAAGTTCCTCGATCAAAAAGAGGTCTATCAACAGATCCTCGACGCGATCGACGACATGGTCCTCGTCAAGGGCGAGCGTTCGCGGATCGTCTGGGCCAACCGGGCGTTTCGCGATTACTATGGGATGTCGAACGAACAGCTGCGCCAGATCATCGATGCGCCGTTCAACGAGGCCGAGAACACCAAGCAATACGTCATCGATGACCGCCAGGTTTATACCACCGGCCAGACGCTCAACATCCCGGCCGAGAAGGTGACGCGGCACGATGGGATCGTCCAGGTTTTCAATACGGTGAAGTCGCCGCTGCGCGACCTCGAAGGACGGACGCGGTTGACGGTCGGAGTTTCGCGCAACATCACCGCGAAAAATGAAATCGAGGAACAACTGGCCCACTATCGGGAACACCTCGAACACCTCGTGGATGAGCGCACCGGGGAGCTGCGCACTCTGTCCGGCCGGCTGCAGACCATCATCCAGTCGCTGGTCGAGGGGATCATTGCGGTCGACGCCGCCGGCCGCGTGACGATCATGAACCCGGCCGCCGAGAGTTTCACGGGCTGGTCCTGTGAAAAAGCAGCGGGTCACGACATCCACGAAATCCTGCGGTTGGAGGACGAGAAAACGCGGCAGGCCCTGCCGCCGTCCGCGCTGTTCCCGCCGGGGGACGTCCCCGCCCGGCCGGGTTCCCGGCTGGCGGCGTGGCTGCAACCGCAGGAGCGAGCGGCCCGGCTGGTTTCGGTGAATGCCTCCTGCCTGGTCAATGAAGCCGGAGCGGTGGGCGGCTCCGTCCTCATTATCCGCGACATTTCGATCGAGCGGAAAATCGAGGACCAGAATCTGCGCAACCAGAAGCTTGAGTCGCTCGGCCTGCTGGCCGGGGGCATCGCGCATGATTTCAACAACCTGCTCATGGTGATTCTCGGCAACATTTCGCTGGCCCGCCACGAGTTGCCGGCAGACAGCCCGATCAACGCCGCACTGGAAAGCGCGGAAGGCGCCTGCCATCGCGCCCGGGGCCTGTCCCGGCAGCTGCTGACCTTCGCGCAAGGCGGCGCCCCCGTGAAGAAGACCCTGAATGTTGAAGCCCCGGTGCGGGAGGCCGCCGAACTGGCGTTGCGCGGGTCGCCGGCCGCTCTGGAGGTCCAGATTACCCGCCCGCTCGATTTCATCGAGGCGGACGAAGGCCAGCTGGTCCAGGCCGTGAACAACCTCGTGTTGAATGCCAAGCAGGCGATGCCCGACGGCGGGCGCGTGGTCCTCTCGCTGGACAATGTGTTGCTCACGGAAGCCGATCATCTCCCGATCCCGCCGGGCCGTTACGTGCGCATCACCATCCAGGATACCGGGGCCGGCATCCCTCCCAGGCACCTGTCCCGGATTTTTGACCCGTACTTCACCACCAAGGGAACCGGCAGCGGACTGGGGCTGACTTCCGTCCACTCGATTGTGACCCGGCATGGCGGTCATGTGACGGTTGCCTCCCCACCCGGCAGTGGCGCCTGCTTTACCATCCACCTGCCCGCGTCGTCCAAAACCGTGATCGAGCAACCCGCCGCCCGACCCCCGGCCGAAAGCAACCGGGTGCTGGAGGTGCTGGCCCTGGACGACGACCCGGCAGTGCGCGAGGTGTTTAAAACCATGCTCGCTAAACTCGGGCATCGCGCAACGATCGCCGCCACCAGCGACGGGGCCCTGGCTGAATTCACCCGGGCGCGGTCGGGTTCGCGGCCGTTTGACCTGGTATTTGTCGATCTCACCATGCCCGGCGATCTCCCGGGTGAAGAAGTGATCCGGAAACTGCGCGCCATCGATCCGGCAGCCCGCATCGTCGTCATGACCGGCTACTCGACCAGTGCCATGCTCGCCAACCACCGTGACCTCGGTCTCGCCGGCGCCCTCGCCAAGCCATTCGATGTCCAGGCCGTGCGCGAACTCCTGGCGTCCGTGTAACCGCGCCGGGTGGCAAAAGGATGAAAATGAGGTATATTTGGTCGGCTCTGATGGCAGGCAGATCTGTGCATTTGGTTCCTCCGATGTTCGGATTAAACACTTGTTGTCAGGGCCGTTTCACAAAAAAAGCCGAAGGCTGAGCGCTAAAGGAACGAAGTCGTAAGACGGAAGACAAATTTTGCCCCCGCTTTCAACCAGAACACGGCTTTGAGGTCTTTCGCCATCCGGTGGTTCCGGGTTAAATTGGCGGCGTGAAACCAAAACCGGTCCATACGGTCCAGGTGCGCGAGCTGGTCGAGTTTGCGCTGCGGCGGGGTGATCTCGCCGCGCAGGACCAGTTCGTGGGACCGGACCGTGCCCTGGCCGGGATTCGCGGCCACCAAAAAATTCAACGCTCGCGCCCGCCGGGGTATCAAACGGAAATTCCCGTTGATCACGTCGTGGAGGCCGAGGAATTCACCCTGCACATCCGGGGGCGCATTGACGGTTTGCTGGCCACGCCCGCGGAGGTGGTGCTGGAGGAAATCAAAACCGTACCGGGAACCTGGAATCGCCAGGCCGATCCGCTGCACTGGGCACAGGCCAGAATTTACGGCTCCCTCTACGCCCGCAAACACGGCCTGGATCGTCTGGTAATTCAACTGGTGTATCTGGAACTTGCCACCGGCACGGTGACCGAACTGCGCGAGGCTTTCTCATCGGCTGAACTATCCGATTTCTTTGCCACGACCACCGGCATTTACCTGGACTGGCTTCGCGAGCAGCATCGGTGGGCCCGGGAACGCGACCGCTCTATCCGCACACTGGCCTTCCCCTTCCCGGCGTATCGTCCGGGACAACGCGAACTCGCCGTTGCGGCCTACCGGATGTTGGCCAATGGCGGCCGGTTGTTCCTCGCCGCTCCCACCGGTATCGGCAAAACCATCTCGGTGCTGTTCCCGGCGGTCAAAGCGCTGGGTGAAGGAAAACTGGAGCGCATCTTCTATCTGACCGCCCGCACCGTGGGACGCGCCATCGCCGGGAAGGCCCTGGCTGACTTGCGCCAGGGCGGACTGAAACTTCGCGCCGTAACCCTCACGGCCAGAGACAAGGTCTGCGTTCAAAACGACCGTCCCTGTGATCCTCGAACGTGCCCGCTGGCCCTGGGCTATTATGATCGTGTCAAACCGGCGATGCGCGAGGCCCTCGCCCGGGAGGAAATCGATCGGCCCGCCCTTGAAGCCGTCGCCGGAAAACATCAGGTGTGTCCCTACGAACTTTCCCTGGACGTCTCCGTCTGGGCTGATGCGGTCATCTGTGATTACAATTACATTTTTGATCCGCAGGTTTATTTGCGCCGGCACTTCGCCGAGGACGGCGGCCGATACGGCTTCCTCGTGGATGAAGCCCATAACCTCGTGGATCGCGCCCGGGAAATGTTTTCCGCTGACCTGGATGGCCGGGAAATCCTGGCGGTCCGGCGGGCGATCAAACAGGCGGTGCCGCGCTGCGCCAGGGCGCTGGCCAGACTGCATTCGGGAATGCGAAAGTCCGGGGGCGCCGGCGGCCCTCCCCGGGAACCGGTCGAAGAATTTTCCGATCCGTCCGTCGAACTCAATTTGTTTCCGGACCGGTCGGCCGCAGCCGGTGAATCCTCCCGCAATGGCCCGACGCCGCAGGCGGACCGGGATGGAAAAATCGAGGTCAGCACCCACCGCGAATTTCCCGGGGCGTTGACCGCATTGCTGGAGGCCGCGCTCGCCGAGGCGGAGGTCTGGCTCGCCCAAAACCAACCGGCCGGCTTCCGGCAGGATTTGCTCGCGCTCTATTACCGGCTTCAGTCGTTCCGCCGCACGGCCGAACTTTACGACGAGCGCTACGTGACCATAATCGAAAGCGGACCCGCGATGAAGATCCGGCTGTTTTGCCTGGATCCATCATTCCTGCTCCGGCAGGCGCTCACCCGCGGACGGGCGGCCATCTTTTTTTCCGCCACCCTCACCCCGACCGATTATTATCTCACCCTGCTGGGAGGCGCGCCGGAAGACCCGGTTTTGCAACTGTCCTCGCCGTTCCCAAAGGAAAATCTGGCGGTGCTCGTGCAGGACCGGATTCAAACCCGGTTCAAAGGCCGGGCAGAATCGCTGGGGAACGTGGCGGATGCTATCGGAATCCTGGTGCAGGGACGGCGCGGCAACTACCTCATCTATTTTCCTTCGTACCAATATCTCAACGCCGTGCTGCAGGAATTTCAGGCGCGCTACGCGTCGGTTCCGGTGCTCGTCCAGCGACCCGGCATGACCGAATCGGAGCGTGATGCCTATCTGGCCGCCTTTTCCGCCGATAACGGCGAAACGCTGGCCGGGTTCGCCGTGCTGGGTGGAATTTTTGGCGAAGGAATCGACCTGGTCGGCGAGCGTTTGATCGGCGCAGTCATCGTCGGGGTCGGCCTCCCCCGACTGTGCGTCGAGCGGGATTTGATCCGCGATTATTTCCACCAGAGGCAGGCCGCGGGATTTGATTATGCCTACACCTTCCCCGGCATGAACCGCGTCCTGCAAGCCATTGGACGGGTCAGCCGGTCGGAAACCGATCGCGGCGTGGTGTTGCTCATTGACGCACGATTCAAGGAATTGCGTTATCGCCGCCTGTTCCCGCCCTGGTGGCAGTCCCGGCCGGTCCGGAACCCCGATGGGCTGCGGCAAGCCGTCCACGACTTTTGGAAGCAACGGTCATGATTTGCCGGCCGGAAAGATCGGAGATGGATTTGGTTTTCTTCGGCCCCGGAAGCTGATTAAGCTGGGCCCGGAACACCCATGAGTGGAAATAAACGCATTCCCACCGACGGCGGACCGGGTTTGACTCACAACCCGTTTGCCGCCCTGTCCAGCGCCGGGCTCCCGCCCGCGCCGGAAAATCCCGCTGGAGCGAGCGTCCCCGCGAGCCGGCCCCCGACCGGCAAACCGGCGCAGAAAAATCGCGGCCGCGTGGACATCCTCCGGCAAACGGCCGGGCGCGGCGGCAAGACGGTGACAGTGGTGAAGGGTTTTGTCGGTATCGGCTTGCCGGAAAAGGAGCAACTGGCCAAGGCGATGCAGCGCGCCTGCGGCACCGGCGGCACGGTCAAGGACGGCCAGATCGAGATCCAGGGCGACAAACGCGAGGAAGTCGCGCGCATCCTGACCGAGGCAAACTTTCGGCCGGTGTTCGCCGGCGGCTGACATTTCAAGGGCTCACGATCAAATCCTGGCAGGATTGTGTCTTTGACAAACTATAGATTGATTCCCTCGCCCCGCCCAAGCGGGGAGAGGGTGTCGCGCAGCGACCGGAGAGGGGAATTTTTGAACGTAGCAACCTTCAATCCGGGCATTTTGCAAATCAGTGCCACCTCTCCCCAACCCTCTGCCCCGCTCCGCGGCGGAGAGGGAGCCCATCCAACGCCGTATTGTGTTTGTCCAAGGCGTAATCCCGACATCCTCGAAACAAGGTTGTCATTTTCAACCGGCGGCCTCATGATTGCCGAACAGCTGAAAAGTCTTCTTTTATGAAAAATATCGCCATCACGATCTTGCTCCTGGTCGCCATCACTCTCGGGGCGTTTTGCCTGCATCAACAAAAACAGCTCACGCAGGTGCAGTCGGAGCTCGCCGCCAGCCGGAACGAGTTGCAGGCAAAGTCCGAAGCCGACGAAAAAACCGCCTTTGCCGAAAAGAAATCGAAGGCGTTGCAGGAAGCCCTGGTGCAAACCTCCGCGCTGGCAAAGGAAAAAACAAGCCAGGCCGAACAATTACAGCAATCGCTCGCCGCGGCCAAAACCAACAATCCCATGCAAGGCATCGGCGCCATGTTCAAAGACCCCAAGATGCGGGACATGATCAAAGAACAGCAAAAGGCGTTCATGGGACCGATGCTTGACAAGCAATACGCGGCCCTGTTTCAGCAGTTGAACCTGACGTCCGACCAAAGCGCGCAATTGAAGGACCTGCTCCAAAAGAAAATGCTCGCCGGCGCGGACGCCGGCTTTTCCCTGCTCGATGCCGACGCCACGCAACGGGCGGATCTGACCAAACAGATGAAAAGTCAGATGGACGATTACGACGCGCAGATCAAGCAGTCCCTCGGCGACAACTACCCGGCGTTCGAAGCTTACGAAAAAACCACGCCGGACCGCATGGAAGTCAGCCAGTTCGGCGATTCGCTGGCCGGCGGCGCCACGGCCCTGGGCCCGGACCAGCAACAGCAATTGATCCAGGCGATGAGCGAGGAACGGAACGGCTTCAAATGGACGATTGATTACAACGATCAAAATAAGGCCAACCTCGATTTTGCCACGATGTTCACCGACGACAAAATCGACCAGTTTGCGGCGGAAAAGGAACGACTGGACCAGCAGGTGCTCGCGCGCGCCCGATCAATTTTGACGCCCGAACAAATCACCGCCCTGGAACAATTCCAGGTGACGCAGCGCAAAATGCAGATTGCCGGCATGAAGATGGCCGCCCAAATGTTCGCGCCGAAAAATCCCTGAGCCGCGGCTTCAAAATGTTCAAACGCCCTGGCTCGCTGCGCTGCCGGGACACCGCACGAAATTCAAAGCCCATCCCGCCGTCGCGACAGCGTTTGGACTGCGCGTGCTTTAGCACCGCTTTTGAACCGGAGCGAATTGGCCGATTTATGGTTTCCACGATGCCCAGCGGCGGCAAACCGCACGCACTCCAGACGCTTCGCGACGTTCGGTCGGACTTGGGATCCCGCCTCGTCCTGCACTTCAGCAGCTAGCCTGCCGCATGCGTAACTCCGCCTTCGTTTCACTCCCAGCTTCGGAAAAATCCGCGACGAAAAAATCTTGCCCGCGAACCGGCGGCCATTACTGTCTGGCCCATGTGCTATTCCAACCGTGTTCGCGCTG
>CAYPSF010000040.1:0-6963 GCA_964413165.1 uncultured Bifidobacteriaceae bacterium | reverse complement strand
GAACCGGCGGCCATTACTGTCTGGCCCATGTGCTATTCCAACCGTGTTCGCGCTGTTTTTCCGGTCATATTGGGACTTGGCCTGGTGGCGGCCGCCGCCGGCGCCGCGCCCTTGCCGCTCGTTCCCGCCGCGCACGAGCCGGTCACCAACAATTATCATGGCGTGACGGTCGTGGACGATTACCAGTGGCTGGAAGCCGGCACCAACCCCGCCGTGCGCGACTGGACCCGCCAACAAAATGAACGCACCCGCGCCTTCTTCGACCAGCTTAAGTTCCATGACGGCCTGGAGCAGGAACTTTCCGAGTTGATCGCGGATGAATCGGCCAGCTACGGCCTGGCGGATTGCCGGGGTGGAATCATCCTGGCCACGCGCTTCAAGCCGCCGGCCCAGCAGCCCGTGCTCGTGCGGCTGAACTCGGTCTTTCCCCCTGCCCTGCGCCAGGTCGTGTTCGACCCCAATGCCTGGAACTCCAACGGCACAACCGCCATGGACTGGCTGGCGGCGTCCACCGACGGACAGCTCGTGGCCATCTGCCTCTCCGAGAAAGGCAGCGAAGATGGCGTGCTGCATGTCTTCGAGACGGACACCGGCCGCGCACTGCCGGACGTCATTCCCGGCGTCCAGTACCCCACGGGCGGCGGCAGCGCCGCGTGGAATGCCGATGGCACGGGCATCTTTTACACGCGTTACCCGCGGCCCGGCGAACGGCCCGAGGACGACCTGCATTTTTACCAGCAAATCTGGTTTCATAAACTCGGCACCCCGGTCAGCGACGATACCTATGAACTCGGCCGCGATTTCCCGCGCATCGCGGAAGTTGAACTTGCCCCGAGCGAGGACGGCCGCTGGCTGCTGGCCACGGTCGCCAACGGCGACGGCGGCGATTTTGCCCATTACCTGCGTGACAACTCCGGCTCGTGGCACCAACTCACGCGGTTCGAGGACGGCGTCAAGGTCATCAAGTTCGGCAAAGACGCGGCGTTGTATCTGCTCTCCAGGAAAAATACGCCGCGCGGAAAAATCCTGCGCCTGCCGCTGGCAGGCCTGGATCTGACGAACGCCACTGTGGTCGTGCCGGAAGGACAAGGAGTCGTGGATGATTACGCGCCGTCCACCAACGGGCTTTACGTCACCTTGATGGAAGGCGGGCCGTCGCGCCTCTGGTTTTATTCCCGCGGTTCGCCGGTCCAGGTGCCGATCCTGCCGGTGTCATCGGTGGGCGGGCTGCGTTGCTGGCACGGCGATGAATTGCTGTTTTCCAATACCAGTTTCCTCGTCCCGCCCGGCTGGTATGAGTGGGAGCCGGGACTGGCCAAGCCGCGCCCGACGGCGTTGCGAACAACTTCTCCGGCCAACTTCGACGACATCGAGGTCGTCCGCGAATTGGCCACTTCCCGGGATGGCACAAAGATCCCCATCAACATCCTGCGGAAGAAAGGCATCAAGCTGGATGGACAGAACCCGACGTTGCTCACCGGTTACGGCGGCTACGGCATCAACCTCACGCCCGCGTTCAGTTCCACGCGGCGCATCTGGTTCGATGCCGGCGGCGTTTATGCGGTGGCCAACCTGCGCGGCGGCGGCGAGTTCGGCGAAGACTGGCATCTCGCCGGCAACCTGACGCGCAAGCAGCACGTCTTTGACGATTTCATCGCCTGCGCCGAACATCTCATTAAACGCAAGTACACGAGCCCGGACAAACTGGCGGTAATGGGCGGCAGCAACGGCGGCCTGTTGATGGGCGCGTTCCTTACGCAACGGCCGGACCTGGCCCGGGCTGTCGTTTCCCGCGTGGGCATTTACGACATGTTGCGCGTGGAACTGGACCCGAACGGCGCGTTCAACACCACCGAGTTCGGCTCGGTCAAAGACGCAGCCCAATTCAAGGCGCTCCACGCCTATTCGCCATATCATCACGTGAAGGACGGCGCGGCCTATCCCGCCGTGTTGTTTCCGTGCGGTGAAAATGACGGGCGGGTGAACCCGGCGCATTCGCGCAAGATGACCGCCCGGCTGCAGGCGGCCACCGCTTCCGACCGGCCGATTTTGCTGCGCACCACGGCCACCGCCGGCCACGGCATGGGCTCGTCCCTGAAAGACCGCGTGGCCGAACAGGCCGACATCTACGCCTTTCTGCTTGCGGAGCTCGGCGTGGACACTTCGCCCTGGACGTTCAAGTGATGAAATTGGTGCTGACCTCCTTGTGTCCCAGTGAGAACCAAATTTGAACGCTGAACATTCAGCGTTGAACGTTCGACGTTTTCTTTCCGTCGGTAGGGCGTCACTCCGTGCGCAGCGCCATGGACCGATCTGCATTCGCGCTTGGTTGTTCAAGTTTGCGTCAATGCGTGTCTATTCGTTGGCAAATCCCTCTAGTACTTTGTGTTTTGACGGTATAGATCTGCCTTTTCAGGTCGGGCCTGTCCCCAATCTGGTCAAATCCCGGTTTTGCCGCTAAGTCGAGGCGCTTTGCTGGCCCGCAACGTAACTGAGTCAAGTGACGGAAAGTCTTTGCTCCCAAACAAATGAGTTTTGCTCGCCTGCGAAATGTCCCTGTCACCAGGTCAAATATTTTTGATTCCAAGCAGATCATTTTTTGCAGACTAAGAAATTGTTTTGTTCTTAAGCGTAAGAGATTTGCATACAGGAAAAATGCTTTTGCTCCCAAACAACACTTCTGCGCAACCTGGTTCCAGACCGTTGAAGTCAAACATGACGATTGTGTGTGTTAACAACAGAGCGCCGCAAACAGGGGAAGTATTTGCAACGTGAAGCAGGGAGCCTTACCGTCCGAGTCAGAACATCTTGCAAATTATTAAGACAGCGTAACACGGCGTCAGGGAGATGAAGTTCATAAACAAATTCTGAATTAAAATAGCAGCGGTTCTTAATCTTTGCGTCAAAGAACATTTTATTATCAGGGTGGTATTACTGTTGCGCTTGTGAGCGGCGTCACAACGGTTGGGGGCCAGACTGAGGCAGTCTGCCGATTGTTCAGCCGTAGGGTTAAAAATAAAAAATGGGAGAATAAAATGAACAACAACTACAGAGTCACACTTAGTTTCGCCCGGTTGCCTGATTCGGAACTGGACGAATTTATCAGCAACGTCATCACCTGCATGAACAATAATGCAGCGTTTCCGACCCCGCCGGTTCCGATCGCATCTACGACCCCGGTCGGTGGCGTTCGCAAGAAGGTGGACATCACCGACATCGAAACCACTCTGGGTAACTTGACGAGCCTTCAATTGGCATTCGAGGAAGCAATCGCCACCTCAGCCCAAGGTGGAAAACAGGCCACTGCGGCTAAAAATACCGCACGAGGTCTCGTGGTGGATGCGTTGCGGAAGAACGCGGCATACATCCAAGGCATCGCCAGCCATGATCTGCCGCTGCTGCTATCTTCCGGTTATGAGGCTGCCAGTACGAACCGAGCACAAGGACACTTGGACATTCCGACCATCGTGAACATCTCCAATGATGTGACGACACAATTGACCGTGCGTCTGCAGCCAGTGGTCAATGCGCGTTCCTATCAAATCCGCGCAAGCGTCACGGGAAATGGCAATACCCCGTTGCCAGTCGTGGATTCCACCCAGGCGCGGCGAGTCAAGTTGCAGAACCTCACGCCGGGCACGACGTACACAGTCCAGGCAAGGGCGGTGGGCGGCGCCACTGGTTACAGCGATTGGAGCGATCCTGTTTCCCACATGTCGATGTAAGAGCGACGCTACACTGAAGCTGCATTTCAAATGGCCCGCTGGGTTCACTCGTTCCAGCGGGCTTTTTTTAATCCATCTAGGGAAAAGGGGAACAATGAAATCATATTTGAACATCGCCGTACTGCTATTGGCCGGTTGCATATTGGGTCTGTGTTGTGTGGGTTGCGCTTCAACCGGGGCGGCTAAACCCGGACTCATCAGCGCTATGCGCTTGCCATCCTTCAATTATACAGGTTCCCGGGCCACCAATTACTATTTGACGGTTTACAACACCGCGGCGCCAGCAGAGAAGGTGAAAGTTCGAAATGCGATCCTCAGTGATTTAATGGCGGTGATTGATTTCAACTACCACGAATTTGAGGCCCGGCTCCGTTCGGAGAAAGTTGCAAAGAATACAGCTGCGGACATCGTCACACTGGGTTTGACCGCAGCTTCCACCGCTGTTGGCGGTTCAGAAGCAAAAACGATTCTTTCCGCGATTGCTACCGGTGTCGTGGGTGTGAATACAGCCTTGGACAAAAACGTTTTCCAAAACAACACCATTGAGGCTCTCGAACTGGAAATGCGCTCCTTGCGTGCCCTCAAGGAACAGGACTTGATCAACGGCATGGCGGACACAGACGCGCATTATCCACTGCAAAGTGGCATCCGGGACGTTATCGCCTACTACTACGCCGGTTCATTGACCGATGCCATGCTCGGGGTGGTGGAAAAAACCGGTGCCGACGCACAGATCAACCGCGCCAACGCCACCGAAGCCAGGAAGGCAGCGCGGGAAAAATAGAAGCAGCAAGAAGCAGGTGGTGGATGGAGCTCAGGATCGCACTTTAGTTCTGGAATGTTTATGGCCAACACTGCACCCTTGCCTCATCCAATTGGGAAACGTTATGAAAAAGAAACGCCGAAAAGTCGCCAATCTGCCGGCCGCATCAGGGCACCGTTACTCCCGTGAAGAAGTGGACAAAGTGACTAAGGGCACTGAAAGGGGCATTCGCGATACATACGCTTGGAAAGACATGGTGCGTCGGGTCGGCTTGAAGGAGACGCGCCGAATCCTCAAACTGGGCCTTCTGGCCAGCAAACTACCCGAACGCAATCCCCAAAATTGAAGCCGCGTGGCGCAAAGCGCTTTACGCGGCCACCCCCATCTCCGATCTGCCATCTCCTACAAACTGTCCAGCGGGCTTTTGACTCCCAGCCCCGGCCTCTGCATGACGTGGGTATAAATCATCGTCGTCTCCACGCTCTTGTGACCAAGCAGTTCCTGGAGCGTGCGAATGTCCGTGCCGCCGTCCAACGCTTGCGAGGCAAACGAATGCCGCAACACGTGCGGCGTCACCCGCTTGTTCAACCTGGCTTTGCCGCCGGCCTCCTTGATCTTCATCTGGAAAAGCCGGTCCGATACATGATGACGCCGTTGGACTCCGCTGCGCGGATCCAGGCTCAAATGATCATCCGGCCAGACCCAGAACCACGGCCATTCCTCTCCGGCTTTGGGATATTTCCGTTCCAATCCGTCCGGTAGCCACACGCCGGCAATCCCCGCCTGACGATCCTGTTCGTACAACCGTCGAGCACGGCTCAAATGCCCTCGCAATGGCTCCACCACCACATGGGCCAGCGGTGTAAAACGATCCTTGTCCCCTTTACCCGCCCTAACCGTGATGATTTCCTTTTCCAAATCCACGTCTTTTACCCGCAAGCGCAACAACTCCATCAAGCGCAAACCGCTCCCAAAGGCCACGCACGTCAGCAACGCCCAACGATCCTCCAGTTGTTCCAACAACCCCTTCACCTCGCTGGGTGTCAGCCACGACGGCGCGTGTGCCCGCACCCTGGCCCGTTGATAATCCGAGAAATCGCCCAACTCCTTCCCGAACACTTCCCGCAACAAAAACACCACGGCGTTCAACGCCTGCCGCTGGCTGCTGGCGCTCAACTGCTGATCCAGCGCCAGCCCGTCCAAAAACGCTTTGATGTCTTCCATCCCGACCGACGCCAGATCGTCCGACCGACAGAAGCGGGCAAACCGTTCGAGCCACACCAGGTAACTCTGCTCGGTCCGATACGAATAATGCCGCCGCCGCACCACGGTTAGAAACGCCGTCTTCCAGGCGGGAATCTCGCGACCCCGGACAGGCTCCGGCCTACTCCTCTCCTTGCTCGCGCTGGGGGTTGGAGGTTGAGCGTTGACTGTCGGGTTCTGGACCTTTGTTGGCGGCGTCTCTGTTTGGATGCCCTTGGCCGCCACCTTGGCCTCCCGAAAAAACCAGTTGATCGCCTCCTTCCACTCCTCGATTTGCCAGGGCTGCGCCTGTTTTTCCGCCTGAGCCCAAGCGATGAAATCACGGGCCGATTGCACCGTGACACTCGCCCGGCCGCGCCGGCAGAAACTCAAATACCAACGCAGAGTGATTTCCCAAGATCGTTTTTGACGTTCCGGCAGTTGGCTTTGAGCCAATACCTGGGCCCATTCCACAAACCGTATTTCCTTCATATTCCGATTGCCTTCCAGCTTGACCTGCCGCGCGACGGCTTGTCGTTTTACGCGGTCTTTCGGTTTAGACCGCCCAATAAACGCCGGATAAAGCGAAAAAGTTTTCGGTTTATCAGGAAGCCAATTCACCACCATTACGGTGGTCAATTCAGGCTTGACGGCTGCATAGCAGACCCTTATGGTCTAGGCAAGTCAGGAAAACGAATTTATTAGAACCGGCAAAACCGAAAACGCAATCGTTAACGCCGTTTTCCTGATAAACCGAAAACTTTTTCGTTTATTAACACTGTTAGGCATCATTTACGCGCCATGAAAAAAATCGCGATTATCGGATTGCTGGCTGCGATTGTCATCGCGTGTGCATTATTGCTTCAGTATCACGCCAAGATTTCCCAAGCCAGAGATGAAGCCTTTCGAGAGAGGCTGGCGGGCGTTTGGTTGCGAGAGGAAGATAATCTTCAGCCCAGAGTGGGAGGGTCACTGAGTATGCGATGCACAAACACCGTCGCAGCAGATGGCAGCTTTGTAGAGCTGTCGTGGTTCAGGCATACTGACCGCACCAACACTTACCAGCGGACAGGCACATGGCTTGTCAAAGATGGACATTTAATTGAGACGATAAAAAGCAGCACCAACCCATCGGAAGTGACGCCACATTCTCTCGCCGGACGGATTATTCGTGCGGGCGTAAGCGGGTTTACCTTGCGATGGCCGAATTCTGCGGAGACAGTATGGCAAAGA
>CAYPSF010000039.1:0-30737 GCA_964413165.1 uncultured Bifidobacteriaceae bacterium | reverse complement strand
TGAAGGACGAGAAGATGGCGCAGATGAAGATGGAAGGAATCGAGTACGACCAGCGGATGGAAGAACTGGAAAAGCTCGAGTATCCGAAGCCGAACCAGGAATTCATTTATTCAACGTTCAACGCCTTTGCCGACCGGCATCCGTGGGTGGGCCAGGAAAACATCCGGCCGAAATCCATCGCGCGAGAGATGTTCGAGTCGTTCCGCTCGTTTTCCGATTACATCCGCGACTACGAACTGCAGCGCGCCGAAGGCGTCCTGCTCCGGCATTTGAACCGGGTTTACAAGGTCCTCGCTCAGAACGTTCCCGATGCCGCCAAGAACGATCAGATCCGTGAGATGGAGATTTATCTGGCCTCGATGATCCGGCAGGTGGATTCGAGCCTGCTCGACGAATGGGAGAAGATGCGCGACCCGAATTTCCTGCGCGCCGAGACGAAGGAGGTGCGTCCGCCGGGCGCCGAGGAAGCCGCCCAGGACATCACGCGTGACACCAAAGCCTTCACGGCGGCGATTCGGAACCGCATTTTTGTTTTCCTGCGCGGGCTGGTGATTGCCGACTGCGAAGCGGCCATAGCCAATCTCAATTCACCGGCGGATGCCGGGGGTCAGCCCTGGACGGCCGAGCGATTACGCGCGGCGCTGGAAGCCTACGAAGTTGAACACGAGCGTATCTGCCTCGATCCGAACGCACGGAACCTGCGGCACACGCATGTTGTTCCCTCCGAAGACAAGAAGAGCTGGCGTGTCCAGCAGATGCTGGTTGACCCGGAGGAAGCCAACGACTGGGTGGCGGAATTTGAGGTGGATCTGGTCCAGTCCCGCACTCTAGGAGAGCCATTCATACAACTGCGGCGGATTGGCAGCCTGGTTTAAGCGGTTTGATCCCGAAAAAACGGCGGTATCCAGCTAAACGTTTGAATTTGCATGTTGTTTGATTCAGGCTTGGACTGCATGCAGCAACCAGAAGACGGCCCATCCCCGGAACCGGCCATGGGGCAAAATTCCCGTCGGGATAAATCCCCGGAGCAATGCGAGGCGACGGTGAATGGCCGCCGGGCAGGGCTCCGTGCGTTTCGATGGGGCTGGACGGCGTTCATGGTGGTGGCGACCTCGGTTCCTTACCTGCTGAACTGGCTCTCCACGCCGGCGGGTTATCATTACACCTGGATTGTGCCGCCGTATTTCGAAGATTCGCTGGCCTACCAGAGCTGGTCGCAACAGGCCGCTCACGGAAGCCTGTTGTTCCAGATAAAATACACGGCATTGCCGCAATCGCCCTTCCTGTTTCATCCGTTTTTTCTCGTCTGCGGCTGGCTCAGTGCGTTGTTTGCCTGCGACATCGGCGTCGTTCATTGGGTCATGAAGGCGGTAGGCGTCGGATTCTTTCTGGCCGCCTTCTTCCGGTATGTCGACTACCTGGGACTGAACCGGTTTCAATCCATCGCCGCCTCGATCCTCGTGGGGATTTCCTCGGGGATGGGCTGGTTTCTTTATTTCCTGGGTTGTGCGGACCAATTGCCCTTTGTTCCCGCCGACCTGCAGGTGGTGGACATGAACACCTATTGGTCACTCTTGTGGAACCCCCTGTTCCCGTATTCGCTGGCGCTGATGCTGCTCACCGTCCATGGATTGGACCGGGGGACGCGTGAGGCGCGAAAATCCGATTTCTGGTTCAGCGGCCTGATGACGGGGGGCCTGGCTTTGATCCATCCGTACTCGCAACCGCTGTTGTTCGTTTTCGCGGTGGTCATTACGACGGTGCGGCGAAGGGCGGACGCGCCGGGATATTTGTGCCGGTATTTTTCCGCCGTGCTGCCTTTTGTCCTGTACGTGGGCCTGGTGGCGATATTCGATCCGGTCGTTTCCCAACACAGTGCGCACGGTGAAATGAAATCTCCTCCCCTCGCTTCCTACGCGATCGGGTTCGGCTTCCCCCTGTTATTGTGTGTTGGGGGCCTGGTCGTGGAACGGGGCCGCTGGCTGAAACAGTACTGGCAGGTTGCGCTGTGGTTTCTTCTGCCCGTGACATTTTCCTACCTGCCCCTGTGGTTTCAGAAGAAACTTATCTTCGGAGCGCATCTGCCGCTGTGCATCCTGGCGGGAATCGCCTGCGATCGGATCCGGGTCTGGTATTTCGGACCGCGGACTCCAAAGTGGGTCCTGGCGGTGGTTGCCGCCGTCCTCCTGCCACTGCTGGCATCAACGCCGATGAATCTGCTGGTCATCGAAAGCCGGGAAGTAAAGAGCAACCCCGACGGGGCTTATTACATCAATAACGAAGTGATGGCCGGCCTGAAATTCCTCAAGGACCGGACCCGGCCGAACGAGGTGGTTTTCGCCACCCTGGAGACCAGTCGCCTGATTCCGGCTTTCGCCGGGAATACGGTGGTGTGGGGGCATTGGGCCATGGCGGTTGATTTTGAAAAACGGGAAAGCTGGTTTAACAACCTGTTGGACGAACAGGCAAACCGGGACGACGATCGCCGGTCCCGCGAATTTTGGGGAACCGACATTCAATATATTTTTGCCGACGGCGTGCTGAAGCAGGCGTTGGGTCAAAATTCGTTGGCGTGGCGTGGCATCCTCGGAAATGCCGACCAGGTCTTCACCAATGGCTCGGTAGTGATCTACAAGCGTCGAGATGGTTGACGCGCAATTTCTGGCCTGGGTGCCGGAATCGTTCTAGGATGCGGAAAATGAGCGCCAATATCCTTTGCCTTGGGACAACCCCGTGCGCGCAACGGGTGATGCTCTTCCGCCGGCTGGTGCTGGATGCGGTGAACCGCGCCGGGACGACCCTGGACGTCGCGTCCGGCAAGTCCATCAACGTGGCCAAGGTGTTGAAGGCACTGGGCGAACAGCCAGTGGCCGTCGGGTTCGTCGGCGGTGATCGCGGCGAATTCGTCCGGTCGGCAATGACGGGGAAGGGGATCGAAAGTGATTTTGTGGTGGTGACGGCGCAGACGCGGCAATGCACCACCGTAATCGACGAGTCGGCCGGCACCCATACGGAATTGGTTGAAGAAAGCCCGGCGATTGAGCCGGCGGAGAACGAGCAGCTCATGGCCGTCATCCGGCGGCGCGTCACCGGTTGCCAGGCGGTGGTGATGTCGGGGACCATTGCCCGGGGCGTGCCGGCGGATTTGTATTTCCAATGCACCCGGATGGCGGAAGCGGCCGGGGCCCTTTCCGTGGCGGATGCTCAGGGGGCGCCGTTGCTGGAAGCGTTGAAAGCCGGGCCGGGATTGGTGAAACCGAACCGGCCGGAATTAGCGGCAACCCTCGGGCGCGAACTCAAGGACGATGCGTCCGTGATGGCGGCCATGCGCGAGCTGGGGGAACGCGGCGCCCGGAGGGTGATTGTGACGGCAGGCAAGGACCCGGCGCTGGCGTTTGATGGACGGGATTTCTGGCGCATCATCGCGCCCCGAATCAAGGCGATGAATCCGATCGGGTCGGGGGACGCCTTTACCGCCGGTCTGGTGTGGCGATTGTTGCGCGGCGATGACCTGGGGGAGGCTTGTCGCTGGGCCGGCGCCGCGGGGGCGGCGAACGCCCTCACAGCCGCGGTTGGCGAATTGGACCGGGCGGACGTGGATCGGCTGGCGCGGGAGGTTGATGTGCGGCGGATTTGACGGGCGGTGTTGCGGGGTTGACTGTTTGCCGGCTGGCATTCAATTTGCAGGCCAGTTATGGGCGGTTTAAACGGCAACCGGGCGTTGGTCAGAAGCCATTCCCGCTCCGGCATCGTAATTGTGCTGATGCTGGTGGCAGCCATGGCTTTGTTTGTCGCCGGGATTTTCCGGCCGTTCACTTCGGTGACGAAGCTGTGGCTGTTTCAGAATCAAATCTCGGTGTATAACGGGTTGATCATTTTGTGGCAGGCCAGCGAGTTGTTTCTCTTCCTCATCCTGTTCGTGTTCACGGTTTGTTTTCCGTTCGTGAAGATCACCGCGATGCTGGTGTTATGGCTGTTTCCCCGGCTGGACGTCGAGCACGCAAAGAAATTGTTCCATTTCGTGTCGAACATGGGCAAATGGTCCATGCTGGACGTCTTTGTGGTGGCGATCCTGGTATTGACGGTCAAATCCGGCGGCCTGGCCAGCATCGAGGTGAAGGACGGCTTCTTCCTGTTTTTCATCTCCGTCATGCTGACGCAATTTGCGTCGCTCTGGACGGGCAAGGTGGTGGCTCGTTTGGGCGCCTGACGTGCGGTTCCGATTCATTTCCGGGGTTTTCGGACCGGGCGGCGAAGACAGTTGCTCCCGGCCCCGGCCTGCGGCAAATTTAGCGGCATGACGGGAGTCGGCACCCCAGTGGATTCCTTGCGGCTCAGCAGCCCCGAAATGCGGCGGCTGGGCCTGGCGGTGGCGTTGTCGCTCGTGGTGCACCTGCTGGGCTGGGGCGGTTACGAGGCCGGCAAGGAACTCGGCCTGTGGCAGGCCTGGCGTTGGCCGGCGTGGTTGCCCCGGCTGGTCATCCTGCCCGCCAAGCCGGCGCCGCAACCGGAGCCACAGTTGACGTTTGTGGAGGTGGCCCAGCCATCGCCTGACGCGCCGAAGGATACGAAATATTATTCCAGCCAGAATTCCCGCGCCGCCGACCCGACCAGGGGCAACCAGGACATCCCGCAGTTGAACGGCAAACAGACCGAAGTCATAAAAACCGAGAATGTGCCGCGGCCGGAGGCCAACAAGCTGCAACCGGCGACGCCTGCCCAGCGGCCCAACAATCCAACCCCGCTGAAACAACCCGGCGATTTGACGCTGGGCAAGCCGGACAATACGCTGCCGCAGGAGAAGCCCCGGCCGCGCACCGTCAACCAGGCGCTCGCGCAGCAATCGCACCAGTTGCCCGGTCCGCAGATGAGACAGCAAGGTGGAACGCACCGCACGGCACTCGTGCCGTCGTTCGACGTGAAGGCAACGCCGTTCGGCGCCTACGACGAGGCGCTCATCGAGGCGGTGACGCAGCGCTGGTATGATTTGCTGGACAGCCAGCAGTTTGCGCTGGATCGGAGCGGCAAGGTGACACTGCGATTTCACTTGAACTACGATGGCACCATCACCGATATGAGTGTGGTGCAAAACACGGTGGGCGACCTGCTCGGCTATGTTTGCCAGAAGGCCATCAGCGATCCGGCGCCGTTCGCCAAATGGCCGAGCGATATGCGCCGGCAGATTGCCGAGAATTATCGCGAAATCACGTTCACATTTTATTATTACTGACCGCCGCCGGCCGTGGTGCCGGACGAAAAATTTATGGAAATACTGGTTTATATCATGTTGGGAATGACTTCGGTCATCGGGCTGGCGTTCATCGTGGAACGGGCGCTGACGCTGCGCTGGGCCAAGGTCGTGCCACCGGACATCACCGGCGCGCTCTCGGCCTGTAAATCGCGCGACGACGTAAAAGGGCTCCGACGCGTGTGCGGACAAAAACCATCGCCGCTCGGGCGCCTGCTGCTGCTCGCTGCCGACCACCTTGACTGGCCGAAGGACGAGAACGTGGATGCGCTGCAAACCGCGGCCCGCCATGAAATCGTCCGGCTCGAACGCGGCCTGGTCGTGCTCGAGGTCATCGTCGGCATCGCCCCGTTGCTCGGCCTGGTCGGGACGATTGTGGGCATGATCACCGTGTTCGGCAACCTCGGCCAGACCGGCCTGAACGACGCCACCAAGCTGGCCCAGGGCATCGCGCTGATCCTGTGGGCCACGCTGATCGGTTTGCTCATCGCCATCCCGTCGCTCATTGCGTGGAGCTATTTCACCAAAAAGGTCGAGGTGTTCGCCGTGGAAATGGAAGCGCTCTGCGACGATTTCATCCGGCGGCAATACCGCCAACCCGGCGTGGCGGCTCCCGCGGCCGAAGCACCGAAGAACCCCGATGCCAAATCCAAGCCACTCGAGCCGGCCAAAAATAAATAAATGCACTTCCGCATCCGCAAACGCCGTAACACGCCCACCGTCATCATCGTGGCGCTGGTGGACGTGCTGATTGTGCTGCTGATTTTTTTGACGGTGACGACGACCTTCAAGCAGCAGTCGTCCCTGAAGCTCACCCTGCCCGAATCGTCGCAGGCCAAGAAATCCGGCGCGAACGAAAACCCGCCGCTGGTCGTGAGCATTGACACCAACGGGGTTTATTACCTGGAAAAGCTGCCCAGGACGTTCGAGCAATTGAAAGCCGAACTGGTGGCGCAGGCAGAAAAGAACCCGGAGGTCGTCCTGGCCATCAATGCCGATGAAAAAGCGCCCTGGGGGAAGGTCGTGAAAATTCGCGACGCCGCCGCCGCGGCGAAAATCAAGTCCCTGGTCGCCTTCACCAAGGAAGCACCCAAGCAATAATTGACTGCTGTTTCAGCAACTCTTTCGCGGTGTGGCATTTTAATCACCTGCCGAACCGGGGTTTCGATAAGAATTTTCAAAATTTGAAATTTACAAAGTAAGTGATACTTTATGTTGTAATTGGTTGTTTGAAATCGGCTTATGAAAATTTGGCCCACCGTTATTGCCGTTTGCGGCTGGTTCACCGCTGTGAATCCAGGGGCTGCGCAGATTTGGACTCCGACTGATTCGCCAGCAACCAACTGGACGAGCATAGCCTCGTCGGCAGATGGAAACAAATTAGTAGCCTTGGCGGGCGCTCCTAGCGGCCTGATTTATACGTCTACCAATTCGGGAATGACTTGGACATCGAACAGTATGCCAAATATCAACTGGTCTTGTGTTGCATCGTCAGCGGACGGAAACAAATTGGTGGCAGCAGCGGGATATCCGGACAGTGGTTCGGTTTACACTTCAGATGATTCGGGAAAAACCTGGAAATCAAACAACGTTCCCAACAGCTATTGGAACTCGGTCGCTTCATCAGCAGATGGAACAAAATTGACAGCGGCCGCTGGTTGGGTATCGGGCATGGGGCAAATCTATACGTCGACGAATTCAGGTGCCGTTTGGACATTAAACAGCGTACCCAGCAATTATTGGCACTATATTGTTTCCTCGGCGGATGGAACCAAGTTGGCGGCGATGGTTAATTTCGGAGGTAACAACGGTCCGATTTATACATCTCCCAATTCCGGATCGACTTGGACGACGAACTTTGCACCACTTCCTTCTTATACGAGTTGGGGTTCGCTCGTTTCCTCGGCGGATGGAACTAAGTTGGTCGCGGTGGCTGTGTACCTCATCTTTACGTCGACCGATTCAGGCGCCACGTGGAAAACGAATAGTGTGCCAGACAGAATTTGGTTGCATGGCGCCTCATCTGCTGATGGGGGCAGGTTGGTACTTGTGGCATATGACGGTGCAATCTACAGCTCAACAAATTCGGGAACCACCTGGATATCGAACAGTGCGCCTAATACTATCTGGTGCAACGTTGCCTCATCGGCGGACGGCAGCAAGTTGGCGGCGGTATCATACGCTGGCATCTACACTTCAAAATCAATCCCCGCGCCGTTGTTGAACCTCGCCTTTTCAAGGACCAACCTCACCGTTTCCTGGATCGTGCCTTCCACAAATTTTGTGCTTCAACAGAATTCCGATTTAACCAGCATGAACTGGGTAGTCGTAACGAACCCGCCGGTGCTGAATCTCACGAATCTTCAGAATCAAGTCGTACTGCGGTCATCCAACACCAGCAACGTCTACCGGCTCAAAGCGCCGTAATCGTTATTTCAGCAGCTCTTCCGCGATCAGCACGGCGTTGAGCGCCGCGCCGCGCAGCAGCTGGTCGCCGCTCACCCAGAAACATAACCCGTTGTCCAACGCGCAATCCAGACGGATGCGCCCGACTTCGCAGTTGTATTTCTCCGAGGTGAACAGCGGCATCGGGTATTTCTTGTTCTCCGGCTCGTCCACGAGATCGAGGCCCGGCGCTTTTTTCAAGACGGCCCGGGCGGCGTCCACCGTCACCGGCTTTTCAAATTCCGCGCTCACCGCGATCGAATGGGAGCGATAGACCGGCACGCGTACGCAGGTCACGCTGGCGCGGAACGCCGGGTGATGCATGATTTTGCGGCCTTCGTTTTCCATCTTCATCTCTTCCTTGGTGTAGCCGGTCGGCAGGAATGAATCCACCTGCGGCAGCACATTGAAGGCGATCTGGTGCGGGTAGACCTCCTTGGTCACCGGTTTGCCAGCGACGACTTCGCCCACCTGCCGCTTCAATTCCTCAATGGCCTTTGCGCCGGTGCCGGACACGGCCTGGTAGCTGGAGGCAAAAATACGCTTCACGCCGAACGCCTGGTGCAACGGATACAGCGCCATGAGCGTGATGGCGGTGGTGCAGTTCGGGTTGGCGATGATGCCTTTGTGCTGCTTCACGTCGGCGGCGTTGATCTCGGGAATCACCAGCGGCACGGCGTCGTCCATGCGAAACGCGCTGGAATTGTCCACGACCACACAGCCGGCTTTGGCCGCGAGGGGCGCGAATTCCTTCGAGATGCTCCCGCCCGCGCTGAACAGCGCGATGTCGATGCCGGCGAATGAATCCTTCGTCAGTTCGGTGACGGTGATGTCGGTGCCGCGAAATTTGAGCTTTTTGCCGGCCGAGCGCGCGGAGGCGAGCAGGGTCAGTTTGCCCACCGGAAAGTTCCTTTTTTCCAGCGTTTTGATCATTTCGATACCGACGGCGCCGGTTGCGCCGACGACCGCCACATGGGGCTTTTTGTTCATAAAAGACATCCATTATAGCGTCCGGCATTCGCATGTCAACGGGTTGTCGATGGCGTGTGCATAATTTTCTTTGGTTTCCTATTGACCGGCATTGGGGCTTATGACGGAATACTAGTCTAAGTTTTTTCAGATGCCTAAAGTCTCAATCAGAAATGGAAATGGCCCGCGGGCGGGCACGACGAAATACGATGCCCACCACAAGGTGCTGGCGCAAACCTACGGCGCCTTCGCGGATTTGCGCCGCGAACTCTCCGATTCCAAGGCGACGGTCAACGAACGCGAGGACCTGCTGAAGAGTTTCGCGACGTGCCCCGATTCGCAGCGTTCGTGGCTGTTGCTGGAGGATTATTTCGAACGGCTTTCGCTTTCGCGCAAGGATTTTCCCGACATCAACTGGTGGCCCCGCCTGCTGAATGTCCAGGGCAAGTCGCGCCTGGAGGAGCTGGCCTTTTTGTTCCTGCGCGCGAAGCGATCCGTGCCGCCGGAACTGCAGGTGTATGCCAGCCAGGACCGTTTCGCCCGGGCCGAGGCGGCCGAGCAGGAACAAAGCCTCGTCAAGGAACTCGAAAACTGGCTGTCGCCGCCCGCCTTGCCGTTGCTCGACACTCCCCGCGCCACGCTCCGCGTCGTTTGCCGCGTGCAGCCGGATGAGGCCGAGCCGTCGCGCCATCGCCTCGCCGTGCAATTTTTGTTGCTGCGTCCGCGCACCGGCGAAAAGGCCCGCACGTTGCGCGAGCTGATCGACCTGGTCGTCCGCGCCACGCACGAGCAGGAATTGTTTTCGCCCGCTGACTGGGAATTCATCCAATGGCTGGCCGATACGAACCGCAATCCCGCGCTGCGGGACGCGGACACGCTGGTGTTGTCGGATGCCGAGCTGCTCCAGTGGCTGGCGCGGTGGGGGCACGCGCCGCGCCTGGAATGCGATGGCCGGCCGCTCCATTTTCACGGCCAGGTTGCCGTGCTCGCCCCGCACCTGGAAAACGGCGACAAGGAGCTTTCGTTCACGCACCGTATTGAATTGCCCGGCGGTGAAAGTCATCCCGTGGCCGGCGTGAAATTTTTCAACCGTCAGCCGCCGCTGGCGCTGATCCACGACACCTTTTACCTGCTGCGCAATGCGCCGCCGTCGCCGGTGCTCAAATATCTCGCCCACCAGCCCTCCGTGCCGGTGCGCAAACTCAGCCATCGCCTGCTGCTGCACCTGCGCCAGACGCAGTCGAATCATGGCGTGGATTGGGAGCAGCTGTGCGTGGCGCATCCGGCCAAACCGCAGTTCGTTTTCGAGCTGCTCGACGATACGGTCCGGTTGCGGTTGCTGGCCCGCAGCCACCGCGACCAGAGCGTGTGGCTTTGGAACGGCCACGAATGGGCAGCCAACGAAGTAAAAAAGCGGCCGGCGGACAAGCCGGAAATCCTCGACGACCCGCGGCTCGAGCCCGCCATCCAATGGCTGCGCAGGCTCGACTGGTTTGCGCCCGAACCCGGTTTGTGGATTGGGGACGCGAACGAAAACTTCCTGGGCACGCTCGCGGCCGTGTGGGCGGAACGCCCCGCCGAGGCGGAATTTCTCGGCAACCCGGCATTTCATCGCCTGTTCCTGCAACCGCGGCAGCTCAAGCCGCGGCTCATCGTCAAGGGCAGTGGCATTGACTGGCTGGCCGTTTCCGCCGAATGGGAGGCCGAGGGGCTGAAGTTGTCCAAGGCAGACCTCGAGCGGTTGGCGGCCGCCACCAGCCGGTTCGTCAAGCTGCCGAATTCCGGCTGGGTGGAACTCGATACCGCTGCCGTGCAGGGCGCGCATGAGGCGATGGCGGAGATGGGCGTGGACGGTCTCATTGCCGTGCCGCAAAAGGTCGGCCTGGAGCACGTCGCGCACCTGGATGAGAATGAATTGACACGGTTCGCCGATTCCCCGGAAGCAAAGGCGCTGCGCGAACGCGTGAGGAATTTCAAGGGCGTTCCGGCGGTGAAATTACCCGGTGGATTGCAGGCCGATCTGCGTCCGTACCAGAAGGACGGGTTCGACTTTCTCTGTCATCTCACGCAAATCCGGCTGGGCGGCATTCTGGCCGACGACATGGGCCTGGGCAAAACCCTGCAGGCGCTGGCCTGGCTGGCCTGGCTCAAGGATCGGCACACGAAGAATCCCAAACCGTCCCTCGTCATCTGCCCGGCGTCCGTGCTGCACAACTGGCGGCGCGAGGCCGAGCGGTTCACGCCGGGTTTGAAGGTGCTGGTGCTCGAAAGCGGCGCGGCCCGGCACAATTTGCGCAAACAGATTCCGCAGCATGATTTGATTGTGACCAATTACGCGCTGCTCCGGCGCGACCTGGAGGAGTTGCAAAAGTTTGCGTTCCGCACGGTGATCCTGGACGAGGCGCAATTCATCAAGAATCCGGGCGCGCAGGTCACCCAGTCGGTCAAACAACTCAAATCCGAACATCGGCTGGCGCTCACCGGCACGCCGCTGGAAAACCGGCTGCTGGATTTGTGGAGCATCGTGGATTTCATCCAGCCCAGCTACCTCGGCAGCCAGGAACAATTTCTGGAAACCTACGAGCCGCGCACCGCGGCCGTGGACGAGACGGTTCCGGCCGAGCCGCCGTTGCGGGGCGAGAAAACCGAGTCGGCCCAGCGCATTGCGCGCAAACGGCTTTCGGCCCGGCTGCGGCCGCTGTTGTTGCGCCGTCTGAAGAAGCACGTCGCGAAGGATTTGCCCGACCGCATCGAGGAACGGCGCGATTGTCCTTTGGGCGACGAGCAACGGAAGCTTTACCTGGCCGAACTGCGCCGCAGCCGCGACCAGATCATGCAGGCGGTGGCCGAACAGGGCCTCAACAAGAGCAAGATGCACGTGCTGGCCGCGCTCACGCGGTTGCGCCAGGTTTGTTGCCACCCGCGGCTGGTGGGCAGCGACACGGCATCCGGCAAGACCGAAACGCTGTTTGAACTGCTCGATCCGCTGGTGGCCGAGGGTCAGAAGGTCCTGGTGTTCAGCCAGTTCGTGCAGATGCTGCAACTGCTGGAAGCCGAATGTCGCGAGCGGCAGATCACCACGCACATGCTGACCGGCCAGACGAAGGACCGGCAGCAGGTGGTCAATGCTTTCCAGGCCGACTCGCAACCCGGCGTGTTTTTGCTGAGCCTGCGCGCGGCCGGAACGGGTTTGAACCTGACCAACGCGAGTTATGTCGTGCTTTACGACCCGTGGTGGAATCCGGCGGTGGAGGCGCAGGCGATTGACCGGTCGCATCGCATCGGCCAGACGCAGACGGTAAACGCGTACCGCCTGATTGCCCCGGGCACGGTCGAGGAAAAAATCTGGGAACTGCAGCAGAGCAAGGCGCAGACGATTGCCGACGTGCTGGGCGAGGAAGGCTTCGCCCGCAGCCTTACGACGACGGACCTGGAATACCTGTTCGCCGAGGATTGAGCGGATGGCGCGGAAGCGGAGGCGGAGGCGGCCGGTTCCGGTTTCCGGGCCGCGTTTCCGACGTTTTACGCCGGGGATTTCAGGACGTGGATCTCGAACACGCAACGTTTGCCGCCACGCAGGACGGACTCTTTCAGTTCCACCCGGACTTTTTTCTGCAAAAGCATCTCCCAGGTGTGTTGCTGCCAGCCCAGTGAGCAATTACAGGCGGTGGTTGGGGTGTGGCTGGAACGACTGATCAACGGACAGAAACAATCGTTCCGTTCGTCGGAGGCCATCGTAATCAGGCCCTGGTCCCAATCGTAGGTGATGTTATCGCCGGACACGCCTTTCTTAACCGCCTGGCGGAAACCTTCGAGGTCGCCGCGGAATTTTTTGTTCCCTTCGTCGCCCTGCATCGAGCAAAAGGTGCCGAGTTCAAACAAGGTTTCGTTCAATTGTTTTTCATCCATCCGCCCGGCAAGAATTTCCAGCAGCCGGGCGTAACGTTTTTTCACGAAGTTCAAACGCCAGTCCTTGGGAGCCTCGGTCTCGGCGCCAGTGGCAGATTCCGGGGCGATCAAACCGACGGCCGCGCAGGAGCACAATCCGCAGACGCAGTTTTTTAGGAATTCTTTTCGATTCATAAAGTCGGGGTGGGTTAATTTGCCAGCTTGATCGCGGCGAGCAGCTTGACCGCCGCGATGTCTTTTGGATTTTTCATGGCGACCCGTACTCCGGTTCCTTCCGGGTACCTTGGAGCTTCCTCCATGATCTTGATGATCCGTTGCGGCAGCTTGCTGGCGCGGGCCGCGCGCATGGCCTGGTCGCCGAGAATGAACGCGGCCACAAAAGAACCTGCCCGCGGGCCAAGCCAGACGACGGTCCGCGCCTTGCATTTGACTCGCAGGCTCCAGCCGGCTTTGGGCGAATAGCTGTTCCACTCATAGACATTCGCGGCTAAATCCCGATCCAGCTCAGCCAGCAATCGGTCCCAAACCGCTTTGGCCGGGCCCAGTGCGACCGTCAGTTCTCCATCGGTAGGTTTCTTCGCCTGCCCGATGAATGCGTTCGGAGACATAGTCCTGGTTTATTGGTTGAGATGGTTGGTGTTGGTTTGGGAGTTCAGATTTTTCACGATCCCGTTCCGCAACCATGTTCCCACCAGTTCCATTTGCGGCTCGTTGAATTCGTGTCCGGTGTCCTTCATGACCTGACAGGTCACCTCCACACCGAGCAGTTTCCAGGCGTCCTGCTGCAGCCGGGCCTGCCTGATTTTCACGTCACGGCCCAGGTCTTCCCGGTCCCCCACCAGGATGAGAAACCGGCAGTCGCGCGCCTGGCTTTTGTGAAGATCGGTCAGATGAAACATGCCTTGGTCCACCAGGCAAAAATTTCTGAAGTGGGCCAGGATGAATTCGTCATGATTCGAGACCAGCACGCCGATGGTGATGGAACCGTTGGAAAATCCCACCATCGCGCTCTGCTCGCGGTCAATGTTTGGGATCTGTTCGAACAGGCGCCCCAGCAGGGCACCATAAGCCCGGGACAACACCGGGTAATCTTCGAAACTGACGACGACCCCGCCATAGGGCTCGCTCCGGTCAATGGATTTCTTGAACAACGGCAGGGTGGCGACGATCCAGCCGCGGGGGCCGACAATGGTTTCGGCATTATCGATGTTACCTTTGGGTCCGCCATCGTTGCCGGGGACATAAACCAGGAGCGGGTAGGTGTTCGTGGGCGAGTAATCATCCGGCAACCTTACGGTCACGCAAGGTGTTATCGCCGTGCCATTCATCATGGAATACAAGGTCGGCGGCAGGCCGGCATCGGCGACCGGAATTTCAATTTCCCGGCCGGGTTGAAGAGTGATGGAACTTCGGGTTTCGGCAGCCGGTGAATTGCCGGAGGTGATCAGGCCAATCGCTGCGCCGCTACACAACCGGCGAGCCCAGTTCTTGAAGGGCGATCTTCCGTTCATGGATTGCTGTTGGTGTCCTGCTTTTGCGATTCGTAAAGGAACGCGATTTCATTGGTTGCAAGCGCCCGGTTCCACATCATGGGCCCGTCAATCAATCCGCGAAAGGAGGTGCCGAAGTCAGCCTCGCCAACATTGGATCGGTTGCAGCCAATCACCAGGTTGAAGTCGGTGGTTCCCAGTTGCTGTCCTTTTTTCCAATGGACCGGCTTTCCTTCCGGCTGGCCATCCACGTAAAGCCGCTCCTCGGTCCCGTCAAAGGTGGCCGCCACCTGGTGCCATTGCCCGTCCGCCACCATTTTTTTGGTCAAACTGAAGTGGTTTCCCGGCCCCATTTCCAGGCTGACCAGGCCGCGCCACTTGTTTTTCTGCCAGTCGCCCGCGATGCTGAGCGCATAACCTTTGCTGTAGGATTTATCGAAAATGCGGCGCCAGATCGCATCAGCGGTGGAGGTTTTGACCCAGGCTGCCAGGGTCAGTTGATCCGGGTTCAGCGATTCATTGTTGGACACCACAATTTCGTTGCCGTCGGCGGTGAACTCATACGCGCCGCCCTTCTGGCCGTCGGCGGTCCAGCGCACCCCGGCAGCCCGGCCATGATTGTCCTTGCCGCTGTGGTCCGTGATTTTACCGCTGTCGGTCTCGTCCGTATCGAAGGTCAGGTCCAGCACCAGCCCCTGGCGCAGGCTTTCCGCGGTGACGGGCGCATTACCCCGGGTCGGTTGGATTTTTACGGCGGCGACGGAAACGACGGTGGCAACGACAATGGCCGACAATGCGATAACAGCGGTTTTTTTCATAAGGATGGTTTTGGTCAGGGTTGAAGCAAGGCTGAAGGACCCCGCGCCCGTCGCTCCGGCCAGCGAAGCGGTGGTCACGGATGAAACCAGTCCGGCGGGCGCTGCGTGGACGGTATGAGCGGCAATGGCCGAGGTGATCGTGAAGGCGGAGGCAACGATTCCCCGGCGGACGAAATGGCCGCGGAGCTTTTCCACGGCCCGGCTGACGCGCTTTTGCGCCGCGTCCTCGTTGCTTCCCAGCGCTGCGCCGACCGTGCGAAAGTCGCAATGTTCGAAAAAGCGCAGCACGATCGCCGCCCGGTCGCGGGTACCCAGCTGATTGATAGCCTCATCCAGCAGGGGTGCGATCAGTTCAAACTGGATTTCGGGTTGGTCGGGTAATCGGTTCATTTCGCAGGCCTGCCTTTCACGGTTTTGCCGCCGGCGCTCGCTGCGCATAAGCGCGGTGGCCACGTGCCAGGTGCGCCGGTGCAGCCAGCCGCCGAGCATCACGTCCGAAGCCAATGTTCCGGCCAGCTGCGCCAGGTCCGCGAACACCGTTTGAACGACGTCTTCGGCCCGGTGCGTATCACCGTTGACCAGCCGCACGGCCGTCGAATAGACGAGATCGATGTAGCGCGACACCAGTTCGCGAAAAGCCGGCTCCGAGCCTTGGGCAACATAGGCCGCGAGCAATGTCCGGGGATCGGTCATTTATCACCACTAAAGTGCCGCAGAACGGCAAACCCGACAAAATACTTATGGGGATCCTGAATGTTATTAGAGGGCTGGAAGGTTAGATATGATCAACTAATCAAAACCTTGCGACGATGGATCGGGAACACCAGTTTGCGGAAGATTGTCCGGCCAATTCAGTCGCATGACATTTCAAACACGCGGTGAACGATTCTCCTTCTCCTCGGGGGAGAAGGCCGGGATGAGGGCGAGCGTTTAAACTATTCTCGTCCCAATTTATTTACGTCTTAACAAATCGCCAGCCGGTGCCGAAACAAAGACCCCGCTGGAGCAGCTCCAGCGGGGTGTAAGAAAGCAAATTCAGGGCGTCTGTTCTTAATAAGTCGGCCAGTTGCTGACCCAGGACAAGTCGTTGATGAACAGGACGGTCGCGTAGTTGTTCTGGTTGTCCAGTTCATGGCGGGCGCAGATCCAGCTGCCGCCGTTGTTGAAGATACTCTCGCCACCCGGGGCGATGAAGCGGCTGCTGCCGGCATCCAGCGTCGTGCCCCCGTTGTTCAACATGTTGACGCCATTCTTGTCGAGGTAGGGGCCGGTGATACTCGTGGCCCGGCCGTAAACGATATGGTAGGTGCTTGACGCGCCGCTGCAGCAGGTTCCCACCGAAACGAAGAGGTAGTAGAAACCGCCGTGGTAGACAATTTGCGAGTTCTCGATGCCCTGGCTGTTGTTGGCAATGTGATACTGGCTGCCGGTGGGTTTAAAGGTCGAGGTGCTCAGCTTCGTCAGATAAATGCCCTGCCACCAGGAGCCGAAGGACAGCCAGGGAGCATTTGCGGAGTCGGCCACAAAGCAGGGGTCGATGGCGTTATAAGCATTGCCCGAGCTGGAAGTAAGGATCGCGCCTTGATCACTCCAGTTACCGGTGGCGATGGTGGAGGCCATGGCCAGGCCGATCGCCGAGTGTTGCGATCCGGACGTCGAAACGGCGTAGTAACAAAGCGCATGACCGTTGTAGTCGACGATCGAGGGCGCCCAGGTCCAGGCCGAATTCCCGTTGTAGGCGTGCCACCAGGACAGTCCGCCCGAGAAAATCGGGGTGCCCGTGTTCCACTTGTGCCCGTCGGACGACCAGGCGATCCCGATGCCGGCCGCCCAGGTGCGGCCGATCCACCAGGTGCTGCTTTCCTTGTAGATGCAGGGGTCGTGGGCATTCAAGTCTCCCGTCAGGGCCCAGACGGAAGCGCTGGCCGTTGGTGCCAGGGGGCCGACGAGGGCGGCCAGCGGCAGCCCCAGGCCCAGGCAGGCCAGGGAGAGGTATGATTTCACGGCTGGTTTTTTTATTTTGATTTTATCTTGGTTGGTATTCATGGCTGGTTGTTTGGTTGTTGTTGGCGATTACGGCTAACGACTTCGGTGATGCGACTCTCAGGAAAGACGAGGGGCTTCAGCAGAAGAGCTTACACTTACCATGCAATCAACTACAACGCCACTTTGCGTAAAAGAATCACCGGTTTGCGACCGGGGCTTTATTCGTAGCGCAACGACTCGATGGGGTCGAGGTTCGCGGCTTTGTAGGCCGGGTAGGTCCCAAAAATGATTCCGACCAGGGAACAAATAACCAGCCCGAGGATGATCCAATCCACCGGGATGGCGGGGGGAGCGTCCATGTACCAGGCGAGGCAGTTGCCGCCGAGGATGCCCAGCACGACGCCGATGACGCCGCCGATTTCGCACAGGGCGATGGCTTCCATGATGAACTGGGTCATGATATTCCGTTTCTTGGCGCCGATGGCGCGGCGGATGCCGATTTCGCGGGTGCGTTCGGTGACCGAGACGAGCATGATATTCATGATGCCGATGCCGGCGGCGAGCAGGGCAATGGAGCTGACCACCGCCATGCCGATGCGTACGGCGAAGGTGAAGGAATTGAACTGGGCGATCATGGAATTATTGGACAGGATCTCGAAATCGTTTTCCTCCCCGGGGCGCACTTTGCGGATGGCGCGCAAAACGCCGGTGGCTTCCTCCACGCAGGCGTCATAGCTGGCCGCATCCGGCGCCTGCACGAGCAGATTGAGGCTGCGCCACCAACTGCCGCCGTAACGGTTGAGCCCGGTGGTGATGGGGATGACCGCAAAGTTGTCCTGGTCGCCGCCCATGGCGCTGCCCTGCGGTTCCAGCACGCCCACGACGGTGTAATTGATGCCGTCAATTTTGAGCCGTTCACCGACGGGCGAAACCGAGGGGAACAGATTGGTGGCCAGGGTGAAGCCCAGCACGCAGACATCGCGCACACCCTTGATGTCCGTGTCGGCCAGAATCCGTCCGTCCGACAGGGTCCAGTTGCGCGCGGAAAAACTGCCGGGGGTTTCGCCGAGCATTTGCACCAACGGGGCGGTGGTTGCGTGGGCCGTCTGGATTTCCCCGGCCCAGAAACGGGCCTGGATGCCGACGCTGCGTGCCAGGGTGACTTTTTCCTGGAATCGGAGGCCCTGCTGGAGCGTGATGTTCTTGCGGCGGCGGATTTTTTCAATGCCTTCCGGCAGGGTGAAAAAAATCGCCGGCCATTTGTTAATCATGAACGTCTGGCTGCCCAGGGAACTGATCTGGGCTTCGATGCGGCCCTGCAAGACCCGCATGGCGGTCATGACGACGATGATGGAGAACACCCCGATCAGTACGCCGAGCAGTGTGAGCGCCGACCGCAGCTTGTGGGCCATCACGGCATTCATCGCCATCCCGAAACTTTCCCGGATCTCGGCCAGCAGCAAGGTTGGCAGGCGCAGTTTCATTCGTTCCTCAACGCCTCCACCGGATCCATCCGCGCCGCGCGCCAGGCGGGAAAAATTCCGGAAAGCAGGCCGGTGATCAGGGAAACCAGCAGGGCAATGCCGACGATAGTGAACGACATGGCCGCCGGCAGAAACCGCTGCATCACCAGCGTCAACGGCCAGGCGATGCCGAGGCCAACCAGCCCGCCGATCAGGCAGATGGCCGCGGCTTCGATCAAAAATTGCAACAGGATGGTCCGGCGCTTGGCGCCGATGGCTTTGCGGATGCCGATTTCACGCGTTCGCTCGGCCACGGACACGAACATGATGTTCATGATGCCGATGCCGCCGACAAACAGCGACAGGCCCGTGATGAACAGGCCGACGGTGGCGATGACCCCGGTTACCCGCTGCACCATGACCAGGATCTGGTCCTGCTGGTTGATGGCAAAATCATCCGGGTCGCTGGGCGCGAGGTGGCGGATCCTTCGCATGGCACTGTGCAACTCGTCCCGCGCCTCGTCCAGGTCCGTCACGGCCGACACTTTCACCTGGATCTGGTCCAAATCGCGCGTGTCCACATATCCGGAAAGCATTTTCGGCATGGGAATAATCGCCTGGTTGTCGATGCTGCTATCGAGAAAGGTCCCTTGTTTTTCCAGAACGCCAATGACTTCGAACGGCTGCTGGTCAATTTTGATTTTTTTGCCCAGGGGCGATTCTTTGGGGAACAGGTTGGTGGCGACCAGGGAACCGATGACGCATACGGGGCGTCCGCCATCGGCCTCCAGCGCGGAGAAAAACCGTCCCTGGCCGACGGAAAAGCCGCCGGTGAAGAGAAATTGCTCCGTGGTCCCGACGATGGTGACGCCGCGGGCGCTCCGTTTGCCATAGCGGATCCGCTCTCCCGAGAACATGACCGGAGCTACGGCCTGGACCCGATTCAGTTCCTTTTCCAGGGTATTGGCTTGTTCGATGGTGATCGGGCGCCGTTTCTTCATTTTCAACCATTCCTCCCGCGAATGCGGCGCCCAATCGGTGGTTTGAACGTAAAGCACATCCGCGCCGATGAATGAAATGGTATTCAGAAACGACTGGTTCAATCCCTGGATGGCCGTGCCCATGAGCGTGACGGTGACGATGCCGATGATGATGCCGAGCGTGGTGAGCACGGACCGCATTTTGTTGGCGCGGATGGCCGCCCAGGAAATGGTCAAGCCTTCCTTGAGTTCGGACAGTACGTTCATGGCGCTCGACGCTCGGGCAGCTTCTCGTCGCTGGCAATCAAACCATCGAGAATGCGGATGATGCGGCGGGCCTGGCGGGCGATGTCCTCCTCATGGGTGACCAGGATGATGGTATTGCCTTTCCGGGACAGATCGGCGAACAGGGTCATGATTTCCCGGCCGGTCTTGGAATCGAGGTTGCCGGTGGGTTCGTCGGCCAGCAGGATGGACGGATTATTGACGAGAGCGCGGGCGACGGCGACGCGTTGCCGTTGGCCGCCGGAGAGTTCGTTTGGTTTGTGGTGCATGCGGTCGGCCAGGCCGACCTGGGTAATGGCCTCCAGCGCAATCTGCCGTCGTTCGTCGGCGGGCCGGCCGGCGTAAATCAGCGGCAGCTCCACGTTGTGCAACGCGTTCGAGCGCGGCAGCAGGTTGAAGGTCTGGAAGACAAAGCCGATTTCGCGGTTGCGGACCTCCGCCAGTTGATTGTCGTTCATCTCGCTGACCTGGACGCCGTTGAGTTCGTATTGGCCCGACGAGGCGGTGTCGAGGCAGCCGATGAGATTCATCAAGGTGGATTTGCCGGAGCCGGACGGGCCCATGATGGCGACGTATTCGCCGCGCTCGATTTCGAGCGACACATCCCGCAGGGCGTGGACGGTTTCCGTGCCCATCTGGTAACGCCGCGAAACGTTCTGGAGGCGAATCAGCGCCACGGTCAACCCTTGGAATCCTCGCCGGTCGCCCCACCTTTGCGAATTTTTTTGCCGTCGTCGAGGTCGCGGCTGATGGCGCGGAACCCGCCGGAAACGATTTCGTCACCCTCCTTCAAACCGTCAACGATCTCCCAGTGGGTTTCGTCGCTGATGCCGGTTTTCACCGGCACCATCTTCACGTGGTCGCCATCCACCACGAACACCACGTCCACCAGCTTCTGCGATTCGCCGGGTTTTTTGCCGGCCGTGGCGGTGTTGGTGGCGCTGTCGCCGGCCGTGGCGGTGTTGGTCAGACTGTTGCCGCTCGCCACCGCGTTCGTCGTCTTGCCCGCCGTCGCCACCAGATTGGTTTTGGCAGCCTTGTCCGACGGCTTCAGCTTGGGTTTGGGCGGGCGGGCCGTGACGCTGGCAAAGGGCACGGCCAGCACATTCGTGGCGGAGCGCGTCTCGATATTGCCCGTCACCGACATCCCCGGGCGGAAGGATTCCTTTTCGTTGATCCGGATGCGGATTTCAAATTTGGTCGCGTCCTGCGTAGAAGACGAACTGAGGGCGGACAACGAGTTCAGACCTTCCGAGGAATTGGCCACATCCGTGACGGTGCCGACGAATTTCCGGTCTTTGAACGAGTCCACTTCCAATGACACGTTTTGGCCCGGCCGGATCAGCACCACGTCCATTTCGCCGACATCCACGCGCGCTTCCATGGCGTCCAGGTCCGAGATGACCATGATGTCGGTGCCGGCATTTTGGACCGTGCCGAGGACGCGCTCGCCCAGTTGTGAGTTTAATTTGCTGACCGTGCCATCCAGCGGCGAAACGAGGGTGGTTTTGGCGAGTTCCTCCTCGGCGCTGGCCAGCGAGGCCTTGGCCATTTCCATCTGGTGTCCGGCGCTGGTGACCTGCGCGTTGGCGGCGTGATAACCCGTCTTGGCGGTGATATAATCCGATTCAGAGATGAGGTTGGTCCGGAACAATTCGGAGGCGCGTTTGAATTCCGATTCGGCTTTTTCCAGGTTGGCCTCGGCCACCGTCTCGCTGGCGAGGGCGGACTTGTAGCTGGCATCGGCCTGGTTGCGGTTGGCGATATACACGTCCGGCTTGATCTTCAGCAGCAAATCGCCCTTGTGGACGAACTGGCCTTCCTTGACGGCCAGCTCGGTGATTTCGCCGCTCACCTCCGGGCTGATATGGACCTGCAGGACGGGATAAATTTTGCCGTTGGCCACGACCGTCTCGATGATGTTGGTGCGGACGACTCTTTCAGTCTGGACGGAGATGACCGGCTGCTTTTTCCTGAAGACGGCCACCAGTGTCAGTGCCGCGAGCACCAGGCCGATGACCGTAAAAATGATGATTTTCCTGCGTTTCTTGGGATTTGCCATGATAGTTATGTGTTAAGACAGGTCTCGCGGAATTTTGTTTCGTTTGTCCGTTATTTGGCCCCTAATTTTGCCGCCGAAAAAATAACATTGGCCAAGACGGCGAGGAGGATGAGGAAAAACTGGAGGGTCAGCCAGAATCCACCCGTCAACCCAAGCGCTTTAGAAAATCGGGCGCCGGAAAGTCGGGACAATCCGACGGCCAGGACCCCCACCAGCCAGAGGGAAAACAAGTTCATCGCCGCGAGGGCCAGGTGCAGGACATTTTTCGGATTAAAATGACTGATCAAAAGCGCGGGGCTGGGGGCAACGATTTTGCCGAAACTCACGGAGAGCAGCAGGGTGATGATGGCTCCCAGCAGGGCGATCATGCTGGCCAGGCCGGCCACCTCGAGCGCCTTGAGGTAATTCAATTTCGTCTTCAGGAAAACCAGCCCCAAAAACCATAAAACAAATGCCCACCAGAACACCCGCGCAAAACTTACAACCACTGCGCCGATGGAGCCCGAAATCATCATGGTGGTCGGTCCGCCGAATTTTTCGGTCATCGCCTCGGCCTGGTCCGCATCGGTGCGGGTCATTTTACCGGCACTCACCTGGTCCTCAAACACCTTGGTCTGTTGTTCGTGGATTTGCTGGATGATCGCCGGTTGTGAAAACAAGACAATCGTCGAGAGCACGCCGATGAATGCCGAAAGCAACGCCGGCACAAGCCAGTTGGAGGTGCATTGCGGGGCGGTCTTGATTTCGTCGAAAACCTCGCCGGGCGCAGCCAGGACATTCATCAATCGCCCGGCCAGCGAAGTTGCGGGCGTTGGCGGTATGGGTGTTGGTGAAACAGATTCCACGTTAGTCAGATTTCAACCAATACTTAGGCAAAACCCGGCCAAAGTTACAAGAAAAGTCGGTATTTATTGATGGACAGGGATTGCCCGGTCAGAGGCAATTTCCAACCACGCCGAGTGGAGCAAACAACGGTCAGTCGTCGTCATCCACGGTTTTCACCGCCCCGGCCGGATAGGGGGCATGTGGGCCTTTGGCCGCCCGCCAGAGGATGCGGTTGAGCAAATCTTCCGGGCATTGGTCCTCCTTTTCGAGCGGCAATCGCGCCGAAGCATAAGCATCCTGGCGCAACGCCGAATCGGGGATTTTCCTCGGCGCGGGATTCATCTCGTCGAGGGGAACATCGTTGGTGACGGCATTGAAGGGGGTGAAATCCGGTGTTTCGGTGAAACAGTCAAACATCGGGGTGGCGGTCGCGTCCATCTGGTTCATCGGTGGCAGGCCGAGCATGAGTTCGATCGTGCGCAACAAGCCGGTTTGGTTGTATTGCGTGCCGACCACGGCATGGCGCCGGGTGTAGGCGCTGACGACGTAGGCGGTCGTGCGGTAGCCGCTCACGTGGTCCCAGCCATTTTGCGGGTCATCCTCGATGGCAAAAATGCAGGTATTCGTCCAGAACCGGCTGTGGCTGACGGCCTCGACGATCCGGCCGAACGCGAGATCATTGTCGGCCACCTGGGCGGCGGGGGTGGGCGAACCAAATTTGGTGCCACTGGTATGGTCGTTGGGCAGCCAGAGGATGATGAGGTTCGGCAACTGGTCCGCTTGATCAAATGCCTTCAGCGCTTCGATGAATCGCGCGGCGCGAAAAACATCCGGCACTTTCAAATCCCAGCCAATCGTGTTGGTCACGAGATACGGCCGCAGCGCTTCGATGTCCGGTTCACACGAGTAGGCGATGGCATTCGAACCGCCGATAAAATCCCGGTAAGCTTCCAGGAAATTGATTTTCTCTTTGCGGTCCGGGTCTTTCCAGTGCTTCTGGTCGGTGGTGAATTCACCGAAATCACGAACCGTTTTGCCATGGGCGAGGGCGTTGTTCCAGATGAAACCGGCGGGTGAATAGGCCAGCGCGTCCTTGGTATCCAGCCCATCACCGCCGGCGGGATAACTGCGCGGGAAGCCGGCGAACTCCCGTTCCAGGTAGTCTGTCGCGAACGCACTATCGGCCCATTGATGGCCGTCGGCGCTCAAAATACCGCAGCAATAGGTGTTGTCCAACAGCACGAAATCACTCGCCAGCTGGTGCTGGTTCGGGGTGACGCGCCCGCCAAAGATGCACAAATTGGCGTCACCGTTCCCGTCCGGCAAGTCGCCGAGCACCTGGTCATAGGTCCGGTTTTCCTTGATGATATAAATGACGTGTTGGAACACCCCGGGTTCACCGGCGCGCTCGGGTACCGGCCGCGCGGGTTGGTCCGGGCGCGGGGGCAGTGTGGCCTGGGTGAGCAACGGATAACGCAAATTCGCCAGCACGGTTTGCGTCAACCCGGCCAATTCGGCTTTCGATGGCAAGGGTACCAGCGACAGTGAGCCGTAATATTGCCTGGTGTTGAAACCGGAGCCATTGCCGAGTCCCCGTCGGGCTTTTTCCCTGGTGGTCCCGATGTTTTTGATATTGGCCACGTAAATTTTCTTCCGCCGGGCGTCGAACGCAATCGCCCCGGGAAACCAGCCGGTCGGAACCAGGCCGAGCTGCCGGGACTGGCCGGGTTTGAACTGGAAAACGGCGACGGCGTTCTGCGTGCCGTTGCAGACGAAAAGGGTTTTACCCGATTTGTCGAAGGCCAGCGCGTTCGGCTGCGCACCGAATGGATCGCCGGGATTTTGCCGCGCGCAAATGGTTTCGGTGATTTGGTCCGTGCGGGTATCGATGACGGTCAATGTGTCGTCACCCGTGTTGGCGACCACCAACCAGCGTCCATTCGGCGACAACGCCATTGCGCCGGCGCGCCGGCCGGTCACGATCTCGGATTGATTGGTGCGGCCAGTATCGATGACCGACACCGAACCTTCACTGGCGATGGAGCGGGAGTCCACGCGCACCAGGGTGCCATGTCCGGCGGGACCGGTGGCACTACCGGCATCGGGCCGGCGGCCGCCCCAATTGCTGACATAGACTTTCCGCCCAGCGAGCACAACGTCGAACGGCGCGACGCCGGCATCCCACATCCGGAGCACGCGCCCGGTGACGGCATCCAGTTCGGCCAGGCGATCAGAGAGATTGAACGCGACGTAGACTTTTTTGCCATCCGGAGAAACGGCGATGCCGGCGGGAATTTCCGCCGCGCGCGACTGAGCATTGGCCGGCGGAAGGGGAAAGGCAACCAGCGGGACCACCGTGTGATCTGCCTGGACGCCAAAGACCTTGAGGTCGCCGTTGACGTTGGCCATGTAAATCCGCGAGCCATCGGGTGAAAAAGCGAGGCCGGTAAAGCTTAGTTGTGATTTTTGGGGCGGGGAAAGCACTTCCTCTGTTTCCGGTGCCGGAGGTGGTGTCTGGTCGGCCGGCAGGGGAACGTGCTGCAAAATTGTTCCCGTAGCCGGATCGAGGACAACCAGTTCATGGGTCAATCCGGCGGTGGCAAGCAATTTGCCATCGGGGCTCAACGCCAGTGCTTGTGGCCTCATGCCGGGCAGTTCGACCAGGGTTCCGGCGGGCGTGACGAACTGGTTGACCGGTGTGGCAAGACCGTTGGTCTGACGGCCAACCAACCCGGAGGTGGCAGCGAAGGACTGGACCTCGCCGGCAACCAAATGGCCCGAGCTCATTCCCGGGCCAAAAACCAGCCACGTTGCCAAAATCAACCGGTGAATCGGGACTCTCATGCTTGAGGTGATAACCATGGCGCAGTTTTCAATCGGAAAGCGATCATTTTTTCTCCGTGCCGGCTTTTTGCGTCCGGCGCAATTCCAGCTGAGGTTCGAACTATTTGGTTGCCGGCGTCAACCCGCACGCGGGAAAGTTCGTCGGCAACGGGGGCAGGGCCGAGCCAGACCAACCGGCATAAACAGCCTGCGAGTATCAGGGACCTGCCCTTCATCATATTCATGTTTTAAGTTTTCGCCGAACCAGCCTCATGCGCGCATCTTCGCGGCGAGACCAATGTCCCAAGGTGGTCTGTTCCACCGTCGGTTCGTGGATACCGTGCGGATTGGATGTTACAGGAGTGTGGAGCTCCGGTTAGAAATGGGAGAATTCCGGCGGCTGGCAACTTGCAAAAACGTAACCCCTGCGTCTTACGAATGTCTTACACATTTCCTACCTTGGGTTGAATCGAACGAGTGATGGTTATCGGCAAAGGCGAAAGGAGCGCATTCACCACCTGCCGGGGGGACAACGCAAACACAAATGATAAACGAGATTTCACCAATGGGGTGGCCGGTCAGGACGGCAACCGGAAAAATACCGCGATCCAAAGCCGTTGTCGCCCCGGGAGGGCGGAGCGGATTCACATTGATTGAACTGCTGGTGGTCATCGCTGTCATTGCCATTCTCGCCGCGTTGCTGTTGCCGGCGCTGGCCGCTGCCAGGCAAAAGGCGCAGAGCCTTCAATGTCTTAACAATCTACGGCAATGGGGATTGGGTTTTCACATGTACGGCGACGACAACAACGACTTTGTGCCGGACGAAGGCAATACCTTCAACGCCATAAACGATCCCGGGTCGGCCACCACCTCGGACAACCTTCACTATGCCTGGTATAATTGTGTGGCCCCAACCATAGCGCAACCGCCATTGATAAATCTTTATGGTGCGTTCGGTAATCCGTTTAATCCGCCGTTGCCCGGCAGCCGCAGCATCTTTTCCTGCCCGGCAGCGCCCGACCCGGACACCAGTCTCGGTTATACCGAGCCTTTGAGTGTGCGGAAGGCGTATTTCATGTATGGAGAGAATGCACGTCTGTGTGTCAACTTTGGCACCCGACAGCACGGCATCTCCCAGACAAAACTTGCCGATGTTCTCAAGCCGGCGGACACGGTTTTTCTGGCCGAAGCGAACGGGAACGCCATGGATTCCAGTGGCGCCTCAATCGCCACCATAGCCAATTCCAATGTCACCGGCTATTACAGTTTTGCGCGGCACAGCTACAAAAAGCTCGGCAATTTTGCCATGTGTGACGGCAGCTCCCGCCCGGCCAGGACCAATGACTTTTGGCGGACGCAGAACGAGGCCAATTTTGATTGTACCTCCCCGTCGGGCAATCTGGAGTGGCAGAAAGAGCGCGCCATCTATTGGTATCCCTCACCGAAGACTCTGAATTAGCTTTTAAAAAATAATTGGAAAAACAAACCCCAAAAGAAATGAAAACGAAATCCTTCATCAAAATAATCAGTGCAGTGGCTTTGGTGGCCGCAGCGTTTCTGTCTCCCAACAACTGTTCCGCGCAGACCGTTCTGGCCGGTTGGGATGTCAATGGACTTGCGAACAGCGGACCATCGCCGTTTGCGCCCAGCGCCGCCAATGCCAACCTGATCATCGGCGGCCTGACGAAGGGGGCGGGAGTCACCAATACTACCACCGGGAATGTATGGGGCGGCAACAGCTGGACCAATGCGGGTGTTGCCGACAGCGAGTCGCAAGCCATCAATGGCAATAACTTCGTCACGTTCACCATCCAGCCGGATCCCGGTTACACCCTGTCCGTGACCAACCTCAGCAAATTCTATGTCACCAAGTCGGCCACCGGTCCGGCCAGCGGAGAATTGCAGTGGTCAACCAATGGCATCACCTTCACCGACGTAACGGCCCTGGCCTATGGCGTTCAAGGCACGGCCATTGCCGCCACCAGTATCGGGACGGTCAATCTTTCGGGAATTCCCGCCCTGCAAAATGTCAATTCGAACATCACCGTGACCCTTCGCATTGTGAACTGGGGCGCAACCGGCTTCGCGGGAACCTGGTATGTTGGTGACGGCAACGCCAGCGGCTCTGACCTTGAAGTTCAGGGCGTTTTGACCTCCAGCGGCGTTGCGCCCAATAATCTGGCCGTATCACCGTCAGGCGTTTCGACCAATGCGGGCAGCACGGTGGTTTTCAACGCCACCGCCAGCGGCGATCCGGCGAGCAATTTCTGGTATAAAGTGGTTGGGGCGACCACCAATTTGATTCCGGGCGCGACAGCGGCAGCTTTGACGCTGAACAACGTGTCGGGGGCGGACACGGCGAATTATTTTGTGATCCTCACCAATGCGTCCGGCTCGGCCACCAGCGGCATTGTTTCGTTGGCGGTCATCGATCCGTTCATCACCGACCAGCCGGCCAGCGCGCAGGGATTGTTGGACGGAACCGTGCATTTTTCCGTGACGGCGGCGGGCACGTCACTGGCCTATCGGTGGTATTTTTCAGACCTCAGCGGCAACATTATCGCTCCCGTAAACAATGGCGCGCAAGGTTCCGGGTCGGTGATTTCCGGCGCCGCCAGCAGCGCGCTGGCGATCAGCAATTTGCAGCCCGCCGATCCCGCCAATTTTGTGGTGGTGGTCACCAATGTTTATGGTGCTGTCACCAGCTCCGTGGCCTCGCTCCTGTCCGTGAACAACACGGCGACGCTGACGTTTTGGAATTTCAACAACACTGTTCTCAGTGTGAACAGCCCGGCTCCCTATTATGGCGTCGGCGCCGTCGCCGCCGCTGGCACTCCCAATGTTCCTCCCACCTCTCCCTTCTTTGGCGTGGTGGATCCGGCGGATGGCCCCGGTTTTGGACTCGGCAACACGAACCGCTCCTGGGGTACCTCCCAATATCCGGCCAGCGGAAGCAACAAGCAAAACGGCGTGCAATTCAATACCAGCACGGTCGGCGCCAAGAACATCACCGTTTCCTACGACTCCCGTGCGACCGGTACGGCCAGCGGCTATGAAAGGCTGCAATATACAACCAATGGAACCGATTGGATTGATTATCCCACCAGTTCCTCTTTTATCGGCCGAGCGGTCTCCACTTATTATCCTTTCAGCTACAGTCTCGCCGGTTTCCCGGGGGCGGCCAATAATCCCAGCTTCGGCATCCGGGTCGTGACTGAATTCCAGAGCACGGCCACCTATGGCATCGGCACCACGAACAACTATGTTGGCACGGCCAATACCTATGGCACCGGCGGTACGTTGACCTATGACATCGTCACCATCAACGGCGATGCCATCACCAACAACAACACGCCGCCAGGCATCAGCGCTTTCTCCAACACCAACACGCCGGATTTTCTGCCCATTACGAACAGCTTCACCGTGGGCGACCTCGAAACCGCGGCGGGTTCGCTCACGGTTTCCGCCGTGTCGCTCAATCCCTCGAAGGTCAACCCGACCTTCACCTTCGGCGGCAGCGGCGCCAGCCGGACCATGATTATTACTCCCCACAACATCCCGGATCAGGTTGATGCCGCCCCGATACTGGTCACCGTGACCGATGGCAACGGTGATTCCACGGCGACCTGGTTTATATTGACGTTGACGTCGGTGAACCTGGCGCCGACCAATTCCCTGACCACGCTGGCGATGACGAACACGCTGGTCAATACTCCCATTACGATTCCGTTCAAGGTCGGCGATGATCGCACCGCTGCCGGCGGGCTGACTTATTCGGTGGCTTCCGGCAACAACGCGGTGATTCCGGGCGGCAATATTGTGATTAGCGGCGCCGGCACCGCCAATCCCGCGGTCACCATCACCCCGGCGAGCAATCAGGTCGGAGTCGCCACCATCAGCGTGACCGTCAATGACAACGACGCGCTTGAACCCCGCAGCACGACGGCCAACATTGCGTTCATGGTCAGGCCCAACACCAACGTGGTGGCCATTGACTATTTCAGCTACGACACCAGCGGTGCGCTGGATACAGTATCTGGCGGTTTCTGGCAGCATTTGAGTGGTAATCTTGGACAAATGCCGGTCAACGCCGGCGTGGTCACGGTGGACACGTTCGACAACACCGAGAACTTGCAGGCCCAGTTGCTGGGCAGTCCTTACAAGACCAATAGCGGTGCGAGCTTGTATTCCAGCTTCATGGTCAACATGGATCCCAGCAAGATGCCGGTTGGGAACGGCACGTACTTCGCACTCTTCAACGACGGCTCCGGCGTCACGGGCAACTACGAATGCCGTGTCATTGCCGCCACCAACGGCGCAGCCCCGGGCTATTACCGGATTGGCATCAATAACTTTGGCGCGGACGCGACCAGCAGCCAGATGTTCCCGCAGGACCTGGTTCCCGGCAGCAATTACGTCGTCGTCACCTCATTGTTGTTGACCAACGGGTTCTCAACCGTCTGGGTCAATCCCGGCGCTCAATCGTCCATCAGCGTAACCGACACCAGCGGCTCTTCCGGGACGAATTTGTTTAACATCGCTGATTTCGAACTCCGCGAGTCGGGTGCCAACGGAGGTTCCGTGGGCGTGTCTCAACTCAAGGTCGGGACCACCTTTGACTCCGTGTTCCCGGCGTTGCATATCCAGGCCCTCGGGACCAATGCCGTTGTAAACTGGTCTGATCCCACGCTGGCCATCCAGTCGGCGACCAATGTTGCCGGGCCCTACGCGGATGTGTCCGGGACGACCATTCCCTACACCAACAATGCCAGCACCAACACCGTGAGGTTCTTCCGGTTCAAGCCATAGTTGGATCAGCGAACCTGTCAAAACGCGGGGTGCGCAGGCACCCTGCGTTTTTTGTTTTCCGGCCATCGAACTGACGTCATGGCGTTCCCGGGCTAAATCGCTCAATCATTTACCAGGGCGACGTCCAAACGTCGGCAGATTTCTTCCGCGAGAGGAACCTGATTTTTCCAGCTTGTAACGGAATCGTCACCTGCCTGTCTCACTAAAGTGATATAATTCCTGTAGTTTAAGCGCGTATTCAAACTGGCGACCAAATTGTTTCAGCGGGGCAACCCGGTTCGGTTGATTCCATGGTTCAGCCAAAATCGCCGACCCTCTCCCCCGTGCCCGCCGCTCCGCCGGTCTGCCCAGGCGCGGAAAACTTTGTGAAAAGTGTCAATAACTTTAACAATAAGTGCTTGCCAGCGGATGTCGCCTGTGCGAAAACCTCGGCAAGGAGCGGAGGACCGGCATAAACCGGATGCAGCAGGAGCAGGTTATTGTTGTATGCAGATAACTGAATTTAAGAGCGGCAAAAAAACTCGCAAGTGGATGCCGCCACGCACGACTGGGTTTTCGCGTGGACAGGCCTTCACTTTGATTGAACTGTTGGTCGTCATCGCCGTCATCGCCATCCTGGCGGCAC
>CAYPSF010000038.1:0-30876 GCA_964413165.1 uncultured Bifidobacteriaceae bacterium | reverse complement strand
AACGCGCCGAAATCCGGCAGCAGTTCAATCTCTGGCCGTTCACCGCCCAGGTCGTTTGCATTGCCATGCTCAATGCTGAGTCGCTCCGCGGCCAGTCGCTGTTCCTGGCTGAGGATTTCGAGGAGGAAGCGGGCGAAGGCGGGCCGGTGGAATTTGTCCCCTGTGCGGACGAGGCCGAACTGCTCACGGCGTTCTGGGATGTGGCCAAACATTACGATCATGTGGTGACATTCAACGGGCGCGGCTTTGACGTGCCGTTCATCTATCTTCGTTCGGCGCTGCTCAACGTGCCCATCTCAAAGAAGAACTGGCTGGGCTACCGTTACGCCGTCGAGCCGCATTGCGACCTGGCGGAGCAATTCACGTTTTACGGTGTGAGTGGGCGCGAAGGCGCGGCGCGGCGGTTCAACCTGGATTTTTACTGCAAGGCCTTCGGCATCGAATCGCCCAAGAGCCACGGCGTCACCGGCCTGGACGTAAACACACTGATGGCCGAGAGCAAATTCCGCGAAATCGCCGAATACTGCCTGCGTGATGTCCGCGCCACGGTGGAGCTTTACCGCATCTGGAAGGAAAGACTGGCGGGAATCAAATGAAGGATGCTTCGTACCGTGAGCGATTGCCGGTGGCTCTTCTGATCTGCTTTGCCGTCAAGGAAGAGGCGGCTTTTGCCCTGCCGCTGCCAATCGTAAAAGGCGGCCGGGAGACTCTGGTTACGGGCATGGGACGACGCAATACCAGCACGCGCTTTAACGCGGCACTGGCCCGCCTCAACCCGGAGCGGGTGCTGACGTGCGGTTTTGCCGGTGCGCTCAATCCGGACTTTAAAATCGGAGATGTTCTGTTTGATGAAGATTTTGACGCAGGATTTGGCGAGAAGCTTTGTTCGCTGGGGGCCTCACCCGCGAAATTTCACTGTTCCACCCGGGTGGCAACGACGGTTGCGGAAAAAGCCGAATTGCGGCAGACAACCGGGGCCGACGCGGTCGAGATGGAATCAGCGGTGATCCGCACGATTTGCCACGAGCATAAAATTCCCGGTGCCACGGTACGGGTGATTTCGGACTCGGCAAATGAAGATCTGCCGCTCGATTTCAATGTGCTGATGACGTCCGAACAGAGGATTTCCATCGTCAAACTTGCCGGCGCACTTTTGAAATCGCCGGCCAAAGTGCCTCGCTTGCTGGATCTGCAGCGGAACACGCGATTTGCGGCGCGCCGTCTGGCGGAGGTCTTGACCGGACTACTTCGGGATTTCCGGTGCGGTGGCGATCGCCGCGGCTGAAGCTGCGGCATTGGTGGGCTGGTTTTTTTCCTTCACGTGTTCGCTGTAGCTGATGAAGGCCGCGCCGAGCATGATGAGCGCTACGCCGCTCCAACGCACGACGTCCACGCGTTCGTGCAGGAGGAATTGAGCCGCCAGCGTGGTCAATATGAAGCTGATCGCCGTCAACGGCCAGACAAAGCTCACGTCGCACCGGCCGAGCAGGTATTGCAGCAGGACGAAGAAGATCGTTTCCAGCAGCAGGCCGAACAACACATCCTTGTTCGTGAACCAGTTGCCGACCATGGTGACGACATTTTTCCAGACCGGCAGGGAGGCCTTGCGCTCGGTGTATTTCAACCCGATTTCGTTGAGGCCCTTTTTCAAGGCGATGATGCCGAAGGCCTCGAAGGCAAACGCGATGAGGAGAATGATTAGAATCTTTGTCATATTACAAATCCTGGTAGCGGATCAGTTCGACGTTGAGCTTTTTGGCCAGTTCCTTTACGCGCGGGCTGACCAGGGCGTCGAACTCGGTTTTAAATTCGTCGAGCGATGGATGGGAGTAAAGCTCGGAATCACCCGGGGGCAGGGCGGCCAGCAACTTCAGCAGATAGGCTTCATTCACCTGCGCGTTTTGCAGCAGGCCGAAGACCCGTTGCGGGGACCGGATGCCTTTGCGCCGGAGGCGTGATTGCGCCAGCCAGGCAAGGCAGAAGTAGACCGCCGCATGCGTGGCACGATACCATCGGCGGCCCGAAGCCAGGGGTAAATCCATCCAGAACGGTTCGCGCGTCAACCGCAGGCGCCGGATGCCGAGCTGGTCCGCGTCTTCCATCAGCAGGCGGAACACGGCGGGATGCAGGTGCAGATGCAGATGGCCGTTAACGTGGTCGAGCGGCAGGCCGGTGGCGCGGAACCGGTTGAATTGCGCATGGATTTCCGCCCGCAATTGTTCGCGCAGATCGCGTTGGAAAAAGTATTTCATGCCGACGCCAACCGGAGCATTGCCGAATTCGCCACGCGGGTTGACCAGTCCGGGGATTTTATCCGGCGGCAGCGCGGAATGCCCCAGCAGCAAGGTCAGATGCAGCCCGACACCCAGTTTGGGGTTTTCCTTCGCCAGTCTGACCGCCTCGTCGCAGCCGGATTCATTCACCATCAGGCTGGTGCTGGTCAAAATCCCTTCCTGGTGGGCGCGAACCACGGCTTCATTGATGGATGGCGAGCGGCCAAAATCATCCGCATTGACGATGAGGCGGCGTCTCAAATCCGCCGGTGCAGCTTCAGGGCGGCCCATAGTTGGATGCGGTTGCGCCGACCGCAAAGCGCGACCAGCTTTGGAGAATCAGAAGGGTTTTATAGCCACTGCCGAGCCGCATTGGCTGCAGGCCGAAGACATTGAACCGGTGTGATTCCAGTTTGAGCAGCAGCCGCCAGTAAACCGAGCCCATCAATTCGGCGGCCACCATGGACCGCCGGTCTTCCGCGGGCAGGGTCGCGCGGGCAAGGCGATAAAAATTTCTGGCGTAGCCGGCGATGCTGGCAGCCAGTTGGACGAAACGCTCGGAGTATTCGTGCCGCAAAATTTCGTCCGGGGACACATTGAATTGTTTCAGCGCGGCCAGCGGCAGATAGATCCGACCGCGTTCGGCGTCGGTGCGCACGTCGCGCAAAATGTTGGTCAATTGCAGGGCCTTGCCCAGGTGAACCGCATAGTCACGGCAGGCGGGATTCCGGTAGCCGAAAATTTCGATGCTCAACAGGCCGACCACCGACGCAACGCGGTGGCAGTAAAGTTCGAGTTGCTCGAAAGTTTCGTAGCGCGGGATGTCCAAATCCATCTCGCAGCCCTGGATCAATTCGTCGAAGAGCTGGAAGGGCAGATGATATTGGCGGATGACGGGCTGGAACTCCCGGTTCAGGGCAATTTGCGGCGATTGGTTTTCGCAGGCGCGGCGGATGTCCGCGCGCCACTCGGCCAGTTCTGCCCGGCGTCTTTCAACCGGAACGGATGCCTCATCCGCCACGTCGTCCACGTTCCGGCAAAAGGCGTAAAGCGCGGACATGGCGTCACGCCGGGCACGTGGCAACATGACAAAGGCGAGTGCCAGGTTGGAAGCGCTTTTGCGGGTAATGGTGCGGCTGTGGTGCATTACGGCTCGGGAAGGGACGGCGGCGGACCCGGAGGTTTTTCCTCCCGGCGGACTGGCGGCAAACCGCCGGTTTGGGCGAGGGTGGTGGTGCCAGGCAAACGATGCTGATGGCGGTGGCGATATTTGCGCCGTCGCTTCCGGGTCTTGCGAAAAAACACCAGCCAGATCAACGCGCTGGTCAATATCAACAGGAAGGCGCCGGCCATGATAAAAAAGTCCGTCCAGGCCGGCGGCATCCGGTTGAGGGCGTTATTCATGGTGTCAAAATAAAATCGGGTTTCCGGTCCGGCCCGGCGTCAGGCATTTTCATCCGGTATTTTGTCGCCGAAATCCAGGTTCAACCGCTGCATCCGGTAACGGAGCGAATGCCGGCTGAGTTTAAGCTGTTCCGCGGTGCGCGTCAGGTTGAAACCGTTATGTTCCATCGCCCGGTTGATCAATTCGCGCTCCAGCCGCGCGAGCGCATCATCGAGCGATTCATCGGGCGCGGCCTGCGGGGAGGCGGGCTTCTGCAAACGCATTTCGACCGTGAAATCCGGCAGGCTGGCCGGCTGGATTTCGGACGTCGTTTCCAGAATCAGCGCGCGTTCGATGACATTGCGCAATTCGCGGACGTTGCCGGGCCAGGGGTGCGAGAGCAATTTCTGGCGCGCCGCGGGCGCGATGCCGGCCACGGTTTTATTCATTGTGGTGCGGAACATTTTTAAAAAATGCCCGGCCAGCAGCAAAACGTCCCCCTCCCGGTCGCGCAGCCGGGGCAGGCGGAATTGCACCACGTTCAGGCGGTGGAACAAATCCTCGCGAAACTGGCCTTCGGCAATGGTCTGCACAATATCACGGTTGGTGGCGGCGATGAGCCGGACGTTGACGCGGAGTTCCTGTGTGCCGCCGACGCGCGTGAACGAGCCGTCTTCCAGGAACCGGAGCAGCTTGGCTTGCAGCGGCTTGCTCATGTCCGCAATCTCGTCGAGAAAAATCGTGCCGCCGTCGGCTTCCTCCACCCGGCCGGGTTTTTGCCTCAGCGCCCCGGTGAACGCGCCTTTTTCGTGGCCGAACAATTCACTTTCGAGCAGGGTTTCGGGGATGGCGGCGCAATTGATGCGGACGTAATTGGCCTCGCGCCGATGGCTCAACCCATGCAGCGCGCCGGCGACCAGCTCTTTGCCCGTGCCGCTTTCGCCCAGGACGAGCACCCGGGCGTCGGTGGGAGCGACGGTCTGGATCAATTTTCGCAACTCGTGGATTTTTTGCGATTCACCCACGATCTGTTCCAGGCCGAAAACTTCATTGGCGCGCGAGCGCAGCGCGGCGTTATCCCGCAGCAGCCGGTAACGTTCGGCGCAGCGGGCGACGGCGTGCAGCAATTCCTCCGGAGCGAACGGCTTGGACACATAATCAATGGCGCCGGCCTTGATGGCTTCGACGGCCAGCTTGGGGGTGGCGTAGGCGGTGAGCATGAGCACCGGGAGATCGGGCCATTGATGGTGGATTTTGCCGAGAAATTCATAGCCACTCATGCCGCCCAGCCGGGCATCGGTGATGACCATGAAAAATTCCTCGTGGGCCAGCAGTTGCAACGCCTCCTCGGCGGATTCCACCGCGCGGGTGGGATACCTTTCACCTTTCAACACCGTCTGAAGGGACAGGCGCATGTTCTTCTCGTCATCCACGACGAGCACGGGTGGCAACAACACACTCATAAGGGCGGTTTCATCAGCGCTTTCGCCGGAAAGATTAAGCTGAATTTCGCACCGTTTCCAAGCTCGGATTCGACCTGCACCCGGCCGCCGTACAGCTCCACGTTGTGTTTTACAATCGCCAGTCCGAGCCCGGTGCCCCGCTCCTTCGTGGTGTAGTAAGCCTCAAAAATCCGCCCGACTTTGTCCGGCGCAATCCCCGGGCCTTCGTCGCGCACGGAAATTTCAATCGAATGATCGCGGTGGCTGTCAGCTGTGACAAACACCCGGCCTTTATCACCCAGCGCTTCCTGCGCATTTTTCAAAAGGTTTATGAACGTTTCGGACAAATGGCCGCGCTGCATCAGCAATGGTGGAAAATCGCGGCCATAGGCGCGATGAACTTGAATGTTCGTTGGCACGGCCGGTGGAAACACCTGCGCAATCGCGCGATCGAGCTCCTCGATGGCATCAAGTTTTTCAACATGGCCCTCGCTCAATTGTGCGTAGCCCATGATTTGCGTGATGACCTGGTCAGCCCGCGCAACTTCCTCCTGGATGATGCCGATTTGCTGGGATACGTCCGTCCCGGTGTTGCGCAGGGAGCGTTGCAGGGAAAAGGCGGCGCTGTTGATGACGGCCAGCGGATTTTTGATTTGATGCGCGAATTCGGCGGCCAGCCGCCCGGCGGAACGCAGCTGGCCTTCGCGCGCGGCAAATTCTTCCGCTTCCTCGGCGGCCAGCCGTTGGCGCTCCAACAACGCCTGGGTGCCATAGCAACAAACCGTTGCGAGCAGCAGCACCGCCAACCGCAACACAAACGGCTCCCCCCAATCCTCGTGCGACGTCAGGTCCAGCGCCAATCGCGTATAATCGTCCAGGTTGAAGGATATGGAAACGTCCAGCGCCACCACCAGCGCATAACAAAGGCTGATCGCCACATTCAAAAACAGTTGCGAAAAACCCACGGGAACGCTGACGGCGTTGCGGATAATCAGGGGCACAAACAGCCAGAACAGGACACTATCCAGGCCGCCGGTGATGAGCGTCAAGCCGGCAAGAAACAGTCCATCCACCAGGCTGCTGGTGACCACCGTCCATTGCACCACTGCCAGGGGCAGTCGTCTCAGGTTCAGCAGCAGCGCGGCCAGGGCTCCGCTGGCCAGCACGTAAAACCAGAAAATGTATTGGACCGTTTCCACCGTCACATCCAGGGTGCTCAACGTCAACCCGAACCACGGTGTCGAAACAAAAGAATAAAAAATGAACCCCACGGCGACGGCCCGGACCGGGAGGATGATGTCCCGTTCCATGACTTCGATGCGCCGGAGCAGTCGCAGCGGGTCGGGGGCCGGGATTTCCAGCAGCGTGAGCGACCGCTTCCACCGGTGCCAAAAGCTGGATTTCATAAACTTGCGGCCGGCCGGGAAGGTTCAGCGCAGCAATTTCCGCGCGCGTTCCGCAATCACCTCCACCGGCCACATCCGGCCGATGCCCTCGTAACCGCACGAAAGCATCCCCGCATCCGGTCCGATGAATTCCACGCCGCGCGCGATCAGTGTTTTCACATTCTGTTGCGTGGCCGGGTGGAGCCACATCTTGCCGTTCATTGCCGGGGCGATCAAGATTTTCGCGTTGGGATTCAACGCCAGCGCGATGCAGGTCAACGCATCGTCCGCCAGGCCATGCGCCAGTTTCGCGAGGATGTTTGCCGTCGCCGGGGCGATGAGCAGGAGCCCGGCTGTATCCGCCATTTCGATGTGCGCCGGCTTCCAGCCTTCCTCTTCGTTGTAGAGATCGGTCACGACCGGTTGGCGCGAGAGCACCTTGAACGGCAGCGGCGTGATAAACTGTTGCGCGTCAGCGGTCATGACCACCCGCACGCGGCATTTCTGTTTGGTCAGGAGGCTGGCCAGGTCCGCCGCCTTGTAAGCGGCAATGGAGCCGGTCACGCCCAAAATGATGTTCTTTGAAGCACTCATGTTTTGACTGTAACGGGAACCGCCGGTTTCCGCCAATCTTGACTGGCATAATCATCAGTTCTCAGCGCCGATGGGCGGTTAAAACTCCGGCGGTTGTGCCCCGGCCGTGCGCATTTTCTCCGCCTCAACAATGGCCAGCATCCGGCGCAAATCCTCCGGGATGGTCGAGCTGATCAAAAGGTAATCAAACTGGTTCCATTGGGCGATTTCCTTCCGCGCGTCGCCCAGCCGTTTCTGGATTTCCTCCGGTGTGTCCGAGGCGCGCTTTTTCAACCGTTCTGCCAGGATGGCCAGGGATGGCGGGGTCAAAAAAATCGTCACCAGCGCCCGTTCCAGTTCCGGTTCCTGCCGGACTTGTTTCCGGATCGTCGCCGCACCCTGCACGTCCACGTTCAGCAGCACATCCCGTCCCTGCCGCAATCGGTCCAGCAATTCAGAGCGCAAAACGCCGTAGCCGCGGCCGAAAACCGTCGCGTGCTCGATGAATTCGCCCGCCGCCACGCGCCGCTGGAATTCCACCGGGTCCAAAAAATAATAGTCCACGCCGTCCTTTTCACCGGGCCGCGGCGCGCGAGTGGTGCAGGTGATGGCGCGGGTCATGTCCGGCCGCGCGGCAAGCAACTGGTTGCAGAGCGTGGTCTTGCCGCCGCCTGACGGGGCGGAGATGAGGATCAACAAAGGGCCGCCGCCCGCCGCCTTGGGGGACCGGGCCTCGACTCTCGATACTCGACTCTCGACTTTCATGTCACTCGCGCCTGTCACTGGTACTCATTCCACATTCTGTGCCTGCTCGCGGAACTTTTCCAGTTCCGCCTTCAGTGTCACGACGTCGCGCGCAATCAGCGCGTCGTTTGCCTTGGAACCGACGGTGTTGATTTCGCGGTTCATTTCCTGCGCGAGAAAATCCAGCGTGCGCCCCACCGGCTCCTTCGATTTGCGGCAGTCCTCAAACTGCTGGAAATGGCTTTGCAGCCGGGTCAATTCCTCCGAAATGTCCGAGCGATCGGCGAACAGGACGATTTCCTTCAACAACCGCTCGTCATCCGGCGCGGGGGAGGCCAGGCCGGCGCTCTTGATGCGCTCGATGAGCTGCTGGCGATAGCGTTCGGCCGTCTGGGGCGCCTGTTTTTGGATTTGCCCGGCGCTTTGGCGCATGACCCCGATGCGTTTGGCCAGATCCTGCGCCAGATGCGCGCCTTCGCGTTCCCGCATTTTCACCAGCGCGTCCAGCGCCTGCTTCAAGGCTTTCTCAACGACGGGCCAGATGTTTTCGGCATCGATCAGTTCTTCGTCCGTCTGGAATACTCCCGGCGCGCGGACCACCTGGTCAAGCGTCACCCGGTCGGCCAGCTTGAGCTGTTTGGCGAGGCGGTTGAGTTCGGCGGCATAGGCTTTGGCCAGCGGCAGGTTGATATGGGCGCGCGCCGACAGCTTGCCGTTGGCGGCGTGAATGGTGATGCGCGCGGTGACCCGCCCGCGCGCGATCCGGGCATTGATGGCGTCGCGCACCGGGGCTTCGAGCATTTCCAGTTCGCGCGGCAGGTTCACGGAAATTTCCGTCTGCCGGCGGTTCACCGCGCTGAGTTCCACGGTGATTTTGAAGCCGTCCCGCGCACACTCGCCGCGACCGTAGCCCGTCATGGATTTCATTCCCGTCCAATATGTGAAAATTACGCACGACAGGCGAACAAATTTTGCGGGAGCGCATCATCAGCGCCGGCGGCGCTTTCAGGCCCGCAAAAACTTCAGCGCCTCCCGGAAATCCTTCGGCAGCGGCGCTTCAAAGCTCAACTGCTTCTGCGTGCGCGGATGGACGAATGACAGTTCCCGCGCGTGCAGCATCACCCGCGGCGCTTCGTAGCCGGTCAATTCGGTGAGTTTTTTGTTCGGTCGCGCGCCGTAGGTTGCGTCACCCACCAGGGGGTGGCCGAGAAATTGGAAGTGGACCCGCACCTGGTGCGTCCGCCCGGTGTGGATTTGCGCCTCAACGAGCGTGGCTGAGTTTAATTTTTCCAGCACGCGATAACTCGTATGCGCCGCCCGGCCGGAATCGTCATCGCGGACCGCCATGCGTTTGCGGTGCGACGGGTGCCGGGCGATGGCGGCGCGGATTTCGCCGGATGCCCGCGCGAGTTCGCCGCACACGATCGCCTGGTAGATTTTTTCCACCTGCCGCCCGGCGAACTGGGCCGAGAGCGCGAGATGCGTCCCGTCGTTTTTGGCGACGACGAGGCAGCCGCTGGTTTCCTTGTCGAGCCGGTGGACGATGCCGGGCCGGGCGACGCCGCCGATGCCGCTGAGCGATCCCCGGCAGTGGTGGAGCAGGGCATTGACGAGCGTATGTTCCTCGTGGCCGGCGGCGGGGTGCACAACGAGCCCGGCGGGTTTGTCCAGCACCAGCAGCGATTGGTCCTCGAACAAAATATCGAGCGGAATTTCCTCCGGCCGGGCTTCGGCGGGCCGGGCTTCAGGCCAGTGGATTTCAATCCGCTCGCCGGCGCGCGGATGGTGCGTGGGTTTGACGGTCCGGCCGTTGACGCGGACGTGGCCCTGTTCGATCAGCCGTTGCCAGGCGCCGCGCGAGGCGGCAGGAAACTTTTCGCGTAGCAAGACGTCCAGGCGTCCGGCCGGGAGCGAGGTCTCGACGTTGAAAGTTTCCGTGCGCGCGGGCATTTCAAGGTGGCAGATGACAAGTGACCGGCGGCAAGAAACACAGAACGGCCGGCGACGGAAATTTTTTCATGTTACTGGTCACGTGCCGCCTGTCACTGGTTTCGGCGTGTGCTCGGTTTTCCAGGTGATGATAAAAATCAGTCCCACCCCGGTGCAAATGGCGGTGTCGGCGACGTTGAAGGCGGGAAAATCGATGATGCCGCCGTTGCGTTGTTGCAGGTAAAAATAAAGAAAATCCACCACGGCCTGGCGGCTGGGCAGCAGGCGGTCGGTCAGGTTGCCGGCGATGCCGCCGAAGATTAAGCCGAAGGCAATCTGGCCGGAGAGGGTGTGCGAATTGAAGTGGTGGCGCGTAAGAAACAGCGCGACGAGCGCGAACACGGCGACCAGGGCGAGTGCGGCGTTATTGCCGCTGAACTGGCTCCACGCCGCGCCGGTATTGCCCCAGTGGACCAGTTTGAAGAAACCGGGAATGACCACCGTTTCGTCGCTCAGATTCAGGGTGCGCACCACCAACCATTTGGTGAACTGGTCAAGTGCCAGCACTACCAGCGCGAGCGCGATGATGCCGCGGTTCGATTTCCAAAAGATGTTGTTCGCAGCGGCCATGGCAAATGCGCGAGCATTGATTTAATCCGGTTTCAACCGGAAAGACAATGCGATTCGGCCCGGTCTGGTCCTGATCCTGATGTGAATGGTGATCCGGCGGCGGACCCGGCGGGCGGTGATGATCAAGATTAGGATTTTACTTTAGGCGCAAACGGCTACTCTGTTGCCGCATGGCGCTCGTTCGTATCCTGGTGGACGGCTACAGTCTGTTGCACAACTGGCCGGAACTGGCCCCCGGCCGGCCGCGTCACTCGGCCCGGGCGCGAGAGGAATTGATCTATGTGCTCACGCGCTTTAATGATGCCGCCGGCACGCCGGTCACGATTTTCTTCGATGGTGCCGGTGCGCCGTCGGGAACACCGCCGCCCGAATCGCATCCGGCGGTCGAGGTTTTATTTTCGCGCGCCGGCCAGACCGCCGACCAGATGATCGAGCGCGCGGCGCACCGGTTCGGCGCCTATGGCGAAGTGCTGGCGGTGACTGACGATGTCGCCGAGCGCGAGACGGTGTCGGGCCTGGGCGGCCTGGTGTCGAGCTGCGCCAATTTCATCCGCATGATTGAGCAGGCGCTGACGGAATCGCAGGATGAATTGCGGAACCATAACCGGGCGGAACGGAACCGTTTCAACCGGAGCCACAAACGAGATTTGAAATGAAAAACCAAACCCAATGGAATCGGATTCTTCCCGGCGCCTGGATGTTCCTGGCGCTGTTCGGCCCAATGGCCGCGGCTCCGGCGCTGCGCGCACAGCCGGCGGCGCGGAAAGTGGACAACCGTTTTCTGCTCATCTTCGACACGTCGGCGGAAATGAAACGGCGCCTGCCGTCGGTGCAGAAGACGCTCGGCGACATCCTGGCGACCGGCGCGACCGGCCAGTTGCGCACAAATGACACCGTCGGCGTGTGGACGTTCGACCAGGAATTGCAGGCCGGGCAGTTTCCGCTGCAGCGCTGGAGGCCGGACAGCGGGGCTATGATGGCGTCCAATATCAACGCTTTTGTTGGCAGCCGACGGTACTCAAAGAAAACCGGCTTTGATACGGTGGTGCCGCTGCTCAACCAGGTCGTGCGCAGTTCCCAGCGATTGACGGTGGTGATTTTTTGCGACGGCAATGGGGAAATCCACGGAACCCCTTACGACTTCGGGCTCAACCAGGTTTTCCGGCAACGTCAGGACGAACGGCAGAAGGCGCGATTGCCTATTGTTCTGGTGTTGCACTCGCAACTTGGCGAATTCGTTGATTGCGTAGTGAGTTTTCCGCCTCAGCCGGTCACTTTCCCCGAGTTTCCACCTTTGCCCGAGCCGGCGGCGCCACCCAAAGTTGTGTCGGCACCCGTGCCGCCGAAGCCGCTTCCACCGCTCATCATCATCGGCACGCCGCCCACCAATCGTGTGCCGCCACCGGCGCCGAAACCACTCCCGACCAACCCGCCGCCGGTGACGGCAACCTCAGCGCCTGCGCCAGCGGTGACTGTTGCAGCAAACCCACCGGTGGTTGTGCCTCCCATCTCCAGCGGTGCCGCTCCCGCGGCGCTCAAAATAGCCCCGGCGCTGCTCCCGGGTACGAATGCTCCCGCCGCATCGCCGGAGAATACCGGGATCAGCCGCACCGAGGCCTTCATCATGGGCGTGGTCTTTCTGGCGGCGGCGGGTGGTCTGTCGGCTTTGCTCTTGCGCCGGGGCCGGAAAACCGGCGGTGACGGTGGATCGTCCGGGGGATGAAAAACGATTGATTCCGCCCGTGACTTTTGGCTGCAGGTCTGGAAGATTTCGACGCATGAAAGCTCGGATTAGCATTTACGCCATGGTTTTTGCCGTTGCCATGGTGACGGTTTTGGCCCAGGAAACCAAAACCAATGCGCCTGCCGGCGCAACCACGGGCGAAGCTGCCGTCCCGGCGGCGGGGATCACCACCTCGACGGTTCCCCGGGAGGCAAAACCGGTGGCGACCGCGCCGGCAACACCGGCCAGCCCCGCCCCCACTCAGCCCACCATCACGACATCGCCAAAAAATTCCGCGAACGTCCATAAAACCGTCCCGGCCAGTCCGCCGGCGGTGACGGTAACCTCAACGCCGACGGCGGCGGTCGGCAATGAGGAGCCGCCGACCGGCGAAGCATCGGTGCCGACCAATGCCGTTCCGGGTGAACCCGAGACGACTCCGGCGCCGGCGAATGCGACCGCGCCGTCCGAAGGTACCGGGCTTGGCAACAAAGGAGCCCTGATGATTGGCGTGGCGATTCTGGTGGTGGCGGGCGTGGTGGCGGCTTTCATGTTGCGCCGTTACCGGGTGGCCCCGCATGGAAGTTTGATCACCAGCGCGATGGCCGTTAGTAAGGACAACGAGAAGGACGAGGATAAGGACGAGGACAAGCCGGCGGAAAAGCCTGTAGAACAGCCTGTGGAAAAGAAGGAAGAGAAGAAATTCCCGCCGCCGATGACCTGAAAAGTCCAATTCTACGCGTGACTTTTGGCCGCGGGTCTGGAAGATTTCGCCGCCATGAAAACAATTCATTTACTGTGTGCGCTCGGCCTGTTTGCCGCCGGGACGCTGGTTCAGGCCGAAGATGCCAAGCTGGAGCAGAAACCGGCGGCCGCTGCGCCGGGTTTCGCTGATCCCGCCAAACTTACCGAGAAGGCGCCCGAGACCTTCAAGGCGCAGTTTGACACGACCAAGGGGAAGTTCACCATCGAGGTCACCCGCTCGCTCTCGCCCAACGGTGCGGACCGCTTTTATAACCTCGTTCGTTCTGGCTACTTCAAGGACATCGCCTTCTTCCGCGTGATTCCCGGCTTCATGTGCCAGTTCGGCATCCATGGCGACCCGAACGTCTCGGCGAAGTGGCGCGAGGCGAACATCGCTGACGATCCCGTCAAAGGCAGCAATACGCGCGGCATGATCACCTTCGCCACCGCCGGTCCCAACACGCGCACCACGCAGTTGTTCATCAACTTCGGCAACAACGTCAATCTCGATGGCATGGGATTCTCGCCTTTCGGCAAGGTGACCGGGGGAATGGACGTGGTGGACAAGATCAACGGCGAGTATGGCGAAGGCGCTCCCAATGGTAACGGGCCGAATCAAGGCCGCGTCCAGATGGAAGGCAACGCTTACTTGAAAAAAGAGTTTCCGAACCTCGATTACATCAAATCCGCGACCATCGTCCCCGTCGCCAGTGTGAAATAGCCAACCCGCAAAACTTTACTTTATGAACGAAACCGCCCAAATCACCACCACCGAAGGCACGATCGTTGTCGAGCTCTGGCCCGATGTCGCGCCCAAGACGGTCGAAAATTTCAAGAAACTCGCCGGCCAGGGATTTTATGACGGCACCTGTTTTCACCGGGTCATCAAGGGTTTCATGATCCAGGGCGGCGATCCGAACACGAAGGACCCGGCCAAGGAATCGCAATGGGGCATGGGTGGCCCCGGTTACACCATCAAAGCCGAGTTCAACGACCGTTCCCACGTGCGCGGCGTCATTTCCATGGCCCGTTCCAACGATCCCAATTCCGCCGGCAGCCAATTTTTCATCTGCCACGGCGACCCGACGTTTCTCGACCGGCAATACACCACGTTCGGCAAGCTGATCGAGGGCGACGACGTGCTGGAAAAAATCGGGACCACGCCCACGCATCCGCAGGACCGCCCCGACAAACGCATGGGCATCATCAGCATCAAAATCGTTCCGGCTGCTGGCGGGAAGTGATTGAACTTGCGGTAGGGCGCGCCGTCCTCTGCGCGCCGCGCCGGGATTTCATGGAAACCTCCGAACTGGCCCAAACCCTGGTCGCCCTCGGTTGCCCGGCCGAAAAATCCGCCGAGATGGCTGCGCAGCTGGATAAACGCGCCCGCCAGCTCGCCGGACAAAAAGGCCGTTCTTACGAGGAAGCCTTGTCGCATTTGCTGGCCCTCATGAAACAGGGCTGGTCGGCATCGGGGAAAGGGCTTTGAATTTGCGATTTACAATTTACGATTGACGCCATGAACCAACCGCCGATGGTCAAAGCCGGCTCGTAAATCCAAAATCGTAAATCCCAAATGCCAAAGCCCTGGAAAAAAGTCCGTTCGACGTCCCTGGGCAATTTCCGCATCTTCAAACTGCGGTCGGATGTGAAGATTTCGCCACGCACGGGCAAGGAACATGACTTTTACGTCCTCGACAGCGTCAACTGGGTCAACGTCATCGCTATCACGCCCGACCAGCAGCTGGTGATGGTGGAGCAATACCGGGCCGGTTCGAATACGGTGGAACTGGAAATCCCCGGCGGCATGATGGACCCGGGTGAAACCAATCCGGTGGCGACCGCCGTGCGCGAGTTGCGGGAGGAGACCGGGTACCAGGGCGAAAACGCGCGCCTGCTCGGAACGATTTGGTCCAACCCCGCCATCCTGAGCAACAAGACCTTCACCGTTTTGATCGAAAACTGCCGGTTGAAACACAAGGTGGAATTTGATGATGGTGAGGACCTGGCCCTGCGGCTGGTGCCAGTGGCAGAGGTGCCGAAGCTCGTCGCCGATGAAAAAATCGGCCACTCCCTCGTCGTCGTCGCGTTGTATCACTTCGATTTGTGGCGGCGGGGATTGAAAAAGAAGGGCTAAACCAGTGCCCATTTTCCTTGAATGCCAGCGTTGCACGGCCTGTTGCCGCTGGCCGGGGCAGGTGCAGTTGACGGATGCGGAGATCGCCCGGCTGGCTGCGTTTAGAGGCGTCACCGAAGACGATTTTATTCAGCAGTTCACGCGGCTGCGGCAGGATCGGCAGGGCCTCGCGTTGCAGGAGAAGCCCGACGGCGCCTGTATTTTTCTGGAAGGCAATGACTGTGCGGTCCAGCCGGTCAAGCCGCAGCAGTGCCGCGAGTTTCCCAATCTCTGGAATTTTCCCGGTTTCGAAAAAATCTGCCACGCGATTCCCCGCGAGCTCAGTGCGGCCGAATACGAGCGCCACATCGCTCAAATCAGATTGAACGGAAATGAGCGCCGTGAACCGTGAAGGGTTGAATCGTTAAACCGGCACCGCTGGGAACCGATTCAACGATCACCCAAGATTCACCGGGTCAATGTCGACCGCCAGCGTCACATCTTCGGGCAGGGCCAGCGATTGAACGAGGGTTGCCAGCGACAGGCTCAGTTTGCTCATCGCCCGTGTCCGCAGCATGATCTGGTAGCGATAGAAACTTTCCGCCTTCAGCAACGGCGCCGGCGCCGGCCCGGCAATGATTAAATCTTTGAACGTATTTTTTGATTCCGGGTGGGGCGAGCGTCCTCGCGAGCTGTCTTCGCGGTCGTCCGAGCGGCTCGCGGGGACGATCGCCCCACCGGATGAAGACGGTAGAAGCGCTTTCTCCAGTTCCCGCTTCAAATGGTCGGCGGAGAATTTCACCTTGTCCTCGTTGCGGCCCTTGAGCGTGAGCAGCGCCACGCGGCTGACGGGCGGATATTTCAATTGTTCACGGAATTCGATTTCCTGGTCATAAAACCCGTTGAAATCGTGCCGGCGGGCAAATTGGATGGCCGGATGGAATGGGGAGAATGCCTGGACGAACACCTCGCCCTCGACGTCGCCGCGCCCGGCCCGGCCGGCCACCTGGGTGAGGAGCTGGAAGGTGCGTTCGCCGGCACGGAAATCCGGCTGGTGCAGCGCGAGGTCGGCGTAAATGATGCCGACGAGCGTGACGTTCGGAAAATGCAGCCCCTTGGCGATCATCTGTGTGCCGACGAGGATATCGGTCTTGCCGGCGCGGAAATCACCGAGCGTTTTCCGATAGTCGTCTTTGCGTTTCATTGTGTCGGCATCCATGCGCCGGACGCGGGCCTGGGGAAAAAGTTTGGCGAGGGTTTCCTCGATTTTTTGCGTGCCGATGCCGGCATAACGGATGGCCGGGTTTTTGCACTTCGGGTTGGGACAAGCCGATGGAACCTTTTCGTTATGGCCGCAGATATGGCAGGAGAGTTTCTGTTCCTGCCGGTGATAGGTCAGCGCCAGGCTGCAATTCGGGCATTGCGCGACGAACCCGCACTTGGGGCATTGCAGCGAGGTGGAGTAACCGCGCCGGTTCAGGAATAAAATGGTCTGTTCCTTGCGTTCCAGCCGCTGGGCGATGGCCTCCTTGAGCTGCGGCGAGAAAAGGGGCGGACCTTTTTCCTTGTACGCGGCCTGGCGCATGTCTACGACTCGCACGTGCGGCATTTTCTGGTCATCCACGCGTTCGGGCAGTTCGAGCAGCGCGTATTTGCCTTGTTTGCAATTATAATAACTTTCCAGCGATGGTGTGGCCGAGCCGAGCACCACCACGGCGTTTTCCATCCGGCCGCGCATGATGGCGACGTCGCGGGCGTGATAACGCGGCGCCTCCTCCTGCTTGTAGGTGTGCTCGTGTTCCTCGTCCACGATGACGAGGCCGAGCGGTTCGACCGGTGCAAAAATGGCGGAACGCGCGCCGATGACGATGCGGGCGCGGCCCTGGCGGATTTTGTGCCATTCATCGTGCCGTTCGCCGGCCGACAGGTGGCTGTGCAGCACAGCGACGAGCGTCTGCAGTTTTCCGGAACTGAACCGCGCCTTGAACCGTTCGACCGTCTGCGGGGTAAGGGAAATTTCCGGCACCAGCACAATCGCGCCCTGGCCCTGCTCGAGCGCGTGGGCCAGGGCTTGCAGGTAGACTTCGGTCTTGCCGGAACCGGTGACGCCATGGAGAAGAAAGGTCGAGGATGGAGAATGGAGGATGGAGGATGGCCGGGCTTTTCCAGATCCCGGCTGCAATCTTTCATCCGCACTGCGATCCATGGCCTGGATGATTTCCTGCAAGGCTTTTTCCTGTGCCGGGTTCAAGGAGAGCGGCTGCGAGGGCAGGATATGCTCGCGGGCGTAGGGATCGCGTTCGGAAATTTGTGGGGCGACTTCGACCAGGCCGCGGTCTTCCAGTTTGCGCACCGTGGCGGCGGTGGTTTTGGCCAGTTCGACCAGCTCCTGCAGCGGCAGTTCGCGCCGTTCTGCGATGATGTTCCAAACGTCCTGCTGGCGTTTTGGCAGTTTTGGGAATTCGCCGGCCGGGGGCAGGGCGCGGACGAACAATCGTTCACGCCAGCCGGATTCCTCTTTGCGCACGGCCTCGGGCAGGACGGATTTTAAGGCAATCTCCGGCGCGCAACAGTAGTAATCGGCGATCCAGCGCGCCAGTTTCAGGACCTTCGGGGTGACCAGGGTCTGGGCCCCGATGACTTTGAGGATGGGTTTCAGGTTGGCACGGGCGGATTCCTCGGCGAGCGCGGTGACAACACCCAAAACCTTGCGCGGGCCGAAAGGCACCTGCACCCGGCTGCCGACATCAACTTGTCCGGCCAATTCGGGCGGAATCAGGTAATCGAACTCCTTGCGGAGGGCGATTTCCAGGCTGATGCGGGCGATCATTTTGTTGCGTTGAATCGTTGAACCGTTGGACAGTTAAACCGGGCCGATTCAACGATTTAACGATTTAACGATTTCATGACCCTCAATCGTGCGAGATGGCGCGCAACTCGGCTTCGAGTTGCTGGCGCAGTGCCTCGCGCTCGGCGTCGGTGGTTTCGCCCGGCACGCGCATGACCCGGCCCACGATGATTTCACAGCGGGAGAAGGGCAGGGGAATTTGAAACCGGTCCCAGCTGTTCGCGCGCAGTTTCCAGTTCAGGTTGAACGCCAGCGGCACGATCGGCAACCCCGTCACCTGCGCCAGCGACATCACGCCCTCCTGAACCCGGTAACAGGGCCCGCGCGGGCCGTCCGGGGTGATGGTCAGGTCGTAGCCGCGTTCCGCCCAGGTGGTGAGTTCGAGCAGCGCTTGCGGCCCGCGCCGGCTGCTGGATCCGCGCACCGGTTGCACCCGGAACTGTTCCAGAATGCCCGCGAGAAACGCACCGTCCTTGCTGGCGCTCACCAGTGCCGCCATGCCCTGGCTGGAGGTGTTCGGTTTGCGGTGGTCCTCATAAACTTTGATGCAGGACGCCAGCCGGTTGTGCCAGAAACAAAAAATCACCGGGCCGGGGGCGTTGGACGCGAAAAATTCCGAGCCGGCCCGAAAATGGTGGCGCACCGTGACCATGAACGTGCGCAACAAAATGAACACGACGAGCGCACCAGCCCGCTGATACCACCTGGCCTGGTGCGGCACGATCACACCGGATTTTCTTTTCTTTGCTGGCGGGCCCGGTTTTTGGGGTGATGAACTCACTTCAGCCATCACGCTCCTTTTTTCAAGCCCGCGCGCACCAGTTCTTCGACCGTCGCCTTCCCGCCGAGCGCCGCCTGGGCGGCGCGGACGGCGTCGTGCGCCTCGATTTGCTTGAAGCCGAGCGCCATGAGCGCCAGCACGGCGTCATTGATCTTCTGGTCGTCCGGTGACAGCGCGCGCTGGGCGCTGGCGGCCTCCCAGGCGCCGGCCGCGCCGATTTTATCGCGCAATTCAACGATCATCCGCTCGGCGGTCTTTTTGCCGACGCCGGAAATTTGCGAGAGCGATTTCACGTCGCCGCCGGCCACCGCGCCGCGAAAGGCCGTTACGCTGATGCCGCTCAGGATGTTCAGGGCGATTTTCGGGCCGATGCCGGAAACGGTGTTGACCAGCAGCCGGAACAAATCCCGTTCCGCCGGGGTCATGAAACCGTACAGCGTGTGGGCGTCCTCGCGGATAACCAGCTGGGTGAGCAGTTTCACCGCCCCGCCCGGTTGCGGCAGCTTGTCGAACGATGACAGCGGGATGAGCACTTCATAGCCGACACCGTTGACGTCCACGACGACCTGAGTGGGCAGCGCTTCGACGAGTTTGCCGTGGAGAAAAGTGATCATGGTTGCGGGAGAAACATCCAGGACCCAACATCCGACATCCAACCCCCGATGAATTGCCATCTTGCTGCCCGCTGGATGTTGGGCGTTGGATGTCGGATGTTGGATGTTCGATTCATTTTCAAATTCGTTTGGGTGGCGCCAGGTTGTAGCGCGAATTTCCCTGCAGGTGGGCGAGCGCGAGGGCCAGCGCGTCGGCGGCGTCGGGCGCGGGCGGTTGGGGCAGGTTCAACAGGCGCTGGACCATTTTGGCGACGGCGGATTTTTGCGCCGCACCGTAGCCGACGATGGCTTGTTTCACCTTGCGCGGGGCGATTTCAAAAATATCCAGGCCAGCGTCGGCGATGGCGGCCAGCGCCGCGCCGCGCGCTTCGCCCATGATGAGCGCGGTCTGCAGGTTTTGCGCGTAAAAAAGCCCTTCGATGACACAAACGGCCGGGTGGTGCTTTCGGATCACTTCGCCCAGCTCCCGGGAAATTTTTACCAGGCAGCGGGAGCGTTCCCAACCGGCCGGGCAGGAAATCGTGCCGTGTGCCAGGGTTTCGGGAAATGGCCTGGCCAGTTTGATGACCCCATAGCCGGTGCCGCGCAACGACGGGTCCACGCCGAGGATGACGCGATGGGTTCCGGGAGCGGCGCGCAACCCCGTGGCCAGGACCGGAGAAACCGCGCGCGGGGAAGTGCCGCCGAGGCGTTCCTGCATTTGTTCGAATTGCCGCCGCGTGATGCCCACAAACGGATTTTGCCAGCGGCGGGCGGATTGCAAAAGCAAAAACGCCGCAACGGAACTTCGCGCACCGCAACGTTTGCCGGATAAAACCAATGATCCGTCAATGATTTGAGCTATGACCAGTACCGCCGCCGGAATTGTTGCCGGAGCCGCCCTGATTCTGGTTCTGGTTTTGGCCTGAGGATCTTTGCGGCGCTGACGCGGGCGGGGGTGACGCCGGCTGGTTGTGTTGCGAATGTGGTTGGGCTGGCACAGCGGCGGGGGCCCCGGGTTGCGGCTGGGCCGGCGTGACTGCCGGCGTTTCGGAATTGTACGCATTGCCCCGTGGTTGGTGTTGTTCCCACCCTCTCGGAGAGTCAGTCCGATTGTTCTGATGGGGCGACGTCGGTGGATTATAACTGGCTGGAGGTGTCGGTTGTTGGGGCGGCTGGTAGACCGCATTGCCTGCCTGCGGGCTGTGCGTGGTGACAACCGGAACCTGTGGTTGCTGGGTGGAATGTGGCGGCGTCCCGGGGTGATGGTCGTCCGATGGGAGGAAATGATTTTGTGCCGGAGCACCGGCCGTCGGTGAGTGGTTCCGGTTTCCGCCGGCCGCCGGATGGTCGGCAAAGTCCGGGTGGTTCACCACCAGGGTGTTGCCTTCGTGATTGAATTGATCCTGATGCGGCGCATTGACATACGGCGAGGTGGTATGGTGGAGGGCGACGGGATGGATGGGGACCCGGGTGACGGCTGTGATATGTTCCGGATCAATCCCCTGGTTGACAAAGTTATGATTACGAACGTTGAAATTGTTGACCACCGCGGTCTGGTTGAAAACCACCGACACCTGGGATCGGGCCACGCAATGGCTGCGGGGATGCGGGTCGCAAAAGAACTGGGTGGGAATAAACGTGAAACAACCGGCGCTCAAACCCCAGTTGAAACCGATACTGACCGCGCTTCCGCGGTAGAAGAAACCAAAGCCGGGCCGGTACACTGCGAATGGCGGGAGCGGTGCCCAGCCACAGTAATTGTTCGAATACCGCCAGGTGACCCACGACGGACCCCAGACCGTATCCGGCGTCCAGCACCAGCCCATGTTCGGATGTTGAAACCAGCGGCCGTAGTGAAAAGGCGCCCAGCCCCAGGAATAGTCTGAATACCAGTACCAGCCACAGTTGGTATAAACCCAGTGTCCATTGTCGCAATACGGCTGCCAGCCGGGGTTGTAGGCCACCACACTGGGCCGCCAGCACCGGCCGTAACCATCCACGTTCACCCAGGTGCCATACGGAGCGAGCGCGCCATAAAAATTATTTACCGTGACTTCGGCCGGCGGCGGTGGCGGTGGCTCCGGCGGCGGTCCGGTTTCCGTGTTGGTGTCGGGTGCCGGTTGGGCCGGTGGCGGATTGGCCGCGGCCGCTTGCTGGCGCAACTGCTGGTCATGTTGTATCATGGCCGTGACGACTTCGTTCGGCACGCCGACGTCCCGCAAATAAATAATTTTGTCCGAGTCGAGATTGAAGGTGCCGCTGGCGTTGGCGATAAACGTCTGGACGACGCTTTGGTCCACGCCGGCCTGCGTGAGCCGGATGACCTGGGCGAGCGGGCTGGCCGGGTAAATGTCCGGCGGCAACTCATTTGCTACGGTTGACGTGTCCGGAGCGACGGGAACCGGGGCCGGGTCCGGTGGCGGTGCGGGATCCGGAGCCCCCGAGGTTTCCGGGGCTGGTGCCGCACTGGCCAGCATGGCAGGGGCGTCGTTGGAGCCGGCCTGGGCGTCAGTAGTGGTCGGCTGCGAGGCGGAAGTTTGCGGACTGCAGCCGGCCAGCAGGGGCAGCAACAGCAGTGAGGCGCTTAAGGTGAATTTTCTAAAAAGGCTGGTATTCATAACTTCGGGCGTGGTCCATCAGGACCGCTGAAGAATATAACATCGTTAAGAGGCATTAGTTGCTTAAAAAGTTCCCCGGCTGACGAGATCAGGGTGTGCTGGGATATTGCGATAGAGGAGGTTATATCATTTCCGAGGGAACGCCGGATTTATCCGGCCGGGCGTTTAATCACGCAAGTTCGCTGCCGCATAAAGGCGGCGTTCCGGCGAGGGATGGGGAACAAATGGTACCCCCACCCGGAATTGAACTGGGATCAACGGTTTAGGAAACCGCTGCTCTATCCATTTGAGCTATGGGGGCGAGCCGATACGGTCGAAAATACCCCGGTGGCCGCGAATGGCAAGCTGTTGATGGGGCAGACAGCCCCGCGAATCGCAAAATCGCGCTTTTGCCGCCCGGGCCTTTGGCCTAACCTGCCGCCATGTTCAAACCCGCCGACCTGTTTGATCTCAGCCAGACCGAACACGCCGCCATCTTCGACGGCTGCCAGTTTGCCTGGGAAGCACTCAAAAAAATTGAAGGTTATCTGGCCGCCCAATTGAAACCCGCGCTCCATAACCATTGCGAGGGCCGGGCGTTCATCGGCGAGAAGGTTTTCATCGGCAAGGACACGGTTCTCGAGGACGGCGTGATGATCAAGGGGCCAGCCATCATCGGCCAAGGTTGCCAGATCCGCCACAACGCGTACGTCCGCGAAAACGTCATCATCGGCGACGGCTGCGTCGTCGGCAACTCGAGCGAGGTGAAGAACTCGCTGCTGTTCAATGGCGCTCAGGCGCCGCACTTCAACTATATCGGCGACTCCATCCTCGGCCACAAGGCGCACCTCGGCGCGGGTGTGAAAATATCCAATTATAAACTGTTCCCCGGCAACATCGAGGTGGAGGTGGACGGCCGGCCGTTCGACACCGGCCTGCGCAAATTCGGTGCGCTGATGGGTGACGGCGCGGAAGCGGGCTGCAACGCGGTGCTGAACCCTGGCAGCATCCTCGGGCGCGGCGCGGTGGTTTACCCGAACGTCTTCTGGCGCGGCATCCTGCCCGCCAACATGATCGCCAAAAACAAGGCGGGCATCGACGTGGTCGTCAAACGGCCGAGGGAAAATTAAGCCTGCAACCGCCGAAACAGGTGCGTCGTGACTGTTTCCAGCGGTTCATCCGGCGGCAACTCAATCCACTCGAGGTCTTTTTGGGCGCGGTACCAGGTGAGTTGCCGTTTGGCAAACTGCCGGGTACGAATTTTTACCAGCTCGATGGTTTCCGGCAATGACCGTTCGCCACGCAAATGTTCCACCACTTGCCGGTAGCCGATGGCCTGCATCGCCGTTTTGTTTTCGGCGAGGCCGTGCTTCAGCAATTCACGGGTTTCGTCCACCAGTCCGTGCGCGAACATCGCGTCCACCCGGGCGTCAATCCTGCGGCGCAAATCGTCCGTCGAACGGTTGAAAACAAACAGGGTTGCAGGGCAGACATTCTTGCCTGCCGGTTCGAGCGATTTTCCAGTCGACAGATCGGCCGGTGATGAAGCCGCATCTTTTTCTCCGGACACGGGATCAGAAAGTCCCGTGGACCCGCGGACAGGAATGCCCGCGCTACCTGGTCTGGGGGGAGTTTTGTCCCACCGTGATTGTTGCGCGGAAAACGGCCGGCCGGTCAGGCGGATGACTTCCACGGCGCGGATGACGCGGCGCGGGTTCTTTTTGTCGATTCGTTCGTAAGCGGCCGGATCGCGCTCGCGCAATTCCTGCAGCAGGTTTGCCAGCGGCGCGGCTTCGAGTTTCGCGCGCAGTTTCGGGTCCGCGGCCGGGGCTTCACCCACGCCCTCCCGAAAGGCCCGGAAATAGAGCCCGGTGCCGCCGCAGAGGATCGGTGTGCGGTTGCGCGACCGGATTTCAATGACGGTTTGATGCGCCAAACGAGCGAATTGTGCGGCATCGAAAGATTCGTTCAGGTCGCGGATGTCGATCAGGTGATGCGGCACGCGGGCGCGGGTGGCGGATGACGGCTTGGCGGTGCCGATGTTGAGTCCCCGATACACCTGCATGGAGTCGGCAGAGATGATTTCTCCGCCGAGCAATTCCGCGAGGCGCAGGGCGATTTCGGATTTGCCAACCGCAGTCGGCCCGGCGATCAACGTCGGGCGAAGATGGAGAATTGAAGATGGAGGATGGATTGGTGAAGTCTTGGCCATCTGCAATCATCCATTCTCTATCCTCGTTGGGCTGCCCGGGCGCGGCTGGCCAGGATGGCTGCCAGCGCGAGGCCGGTGACGAAGAGGGGGACACTGACGACCTGGGCCGAGGTGAGGCCGTTGTGGACGTGGTCCGGCGGGTAATCGCCGCGGAAATATTCCCCGATGAAACGGAACAGCGCGTAGTAGATGAGGTAGGTGGCGAACACCTGGCCGTCGAATTTTTTGTGCCGGAACAGCCAGGCGAGGCCGAGGTAAAGGGTGAAGTTCAACAGGGAGTCATAAATTTCCGTGGGATGCACCCCTAACGAAGGGGCTCCCTTATCCACCAATCCCGCCTGGTAGTGTTGCAGCCAGGCGGCGGATTGATTGGGAAAGCGGATGGCCCAGGGCAGGCTGCACACCCGGCCGTAGCAACAGCCATTGAGCAGACAACCGATGCGGCCAAAGGCGTTCCCGAGCGCGATGCTCGGCGCGAGGATGTCGGCGATCTTCAAAAAGGGCAGCTTTTTCCAGCGGACGTAGATGAAACAGGCGATGGCGGCCCCGATGACGCTGCCATAGTAAACCAGTCCGCCATGCTGGATCATGAATATCTCCGGAAAGGGCTGGTTGGCGAATTCACTCCAATAGGTCGTCACATAGACGGTGCGGGCGCCGATCATGCCGGCGACCATGATCCAGAACACGAGGTCGGTGATTTTCTCGCCGGAAATATTTTCGCGCGCGGCGCGGCGGGCGGCCGTCCAGAGTCCGGCCAGGAACGCCAGCGCAATCATCACGCCATACCAATGGATCGTGAACGAACCGAGTTGAAACGCAATCGGATGCACGGCGGGAAATTAAGGCGCGGCGATGGAAATGGAAATTGAAATTCGCGACGAACTCAATTGTGATTGGTGGCCAGGGCGGCGCGCGCCGCCACCGGCGATGGCGGCAGGAAACCCGGCGGCAACGGCGGCCATTCGGGCACATGGGTCACCAGATCGCGCCAGGTCTGGCGGTCGGCGGGTGACATCTGCGCCCAGCGGTCGGCATTTTTGAGAAACTCCTGCCGTTCGGCCGGGCTCAAGCCGGCAAATTTTGCAAACGCCTGGACACATTTGGACCGTTGGGAGGTTGGCATCTGGTCAAAGGACAGCAGGGTCTTTTTGATCTGTTGCCGTTCCGTCTCGGACAGCGTGTTGAGGGTTGCCTGTTTTTCGTCCTCCGTCAGTTCGAAGAAGCGGTTGACCTGCTCGGCAACTGTCCGGCGCTGGGTATCGGGATACAGGAATCCCGGGACGGTGCCGGCATCGGATCCCGACGAACTGCTGATGGGATTGACCCGCTCGAAATATTTCAACACGCTTTCATCCTCGAGAAATTTTTGCTGGAGCGGGGGCGGCAGGATATCCCATTGCCCGACCCGGTCCCGGACCAGGTCCCGGATGTCATCCGGGACCCCGGCCAGTTGCGCGGCCCGATTGGTGGGGGAATGGTGCATCAGCGGGAGCAGGTACCAGCGCAATTCCGTCGCCCGTAACCGCAGTTCCCGCTCGTTGGGATCGAGCGCCTCGTATTCGTCGACCTTGGCGAGAATGCGGGCGGCGACTTTGGGCGGACGGTTGGTGAGATAATGCTCCCGGGCTTCCGGCGCCATGGCCAACAGTTCGCGGAACGTGTCCACGGGTGATTTTGCCGACGGCCTCGGCCGCGACAAACGATGGGTTGGGGCCAGGAACAATTTGTGCGGGGCGGGAACATTCGTGACGGTTTCAGCCGCCAACGGGAGAATGACCAAAAAACCAGTCGTGGAAGCGACGGCGACCCAGTCCCGCCAGGCGGGACGCTGCAGGGAGCGGATCATTGCATCAACGCCAGCAATTCATCGTCCGCGTGCTGGGGCTGGCTCATGCGGCGGATGGCATCAAAATTCTCGAGCGCTTCCGGGCTGGGCACCGGTTGCCCCCCGGCCACCTGCGCGACACTTTTGACGAGCGCAATGCGCCGGCTGTAAATTTCATGATGATGGACGGCCAGGCCGGTGAACGCCACCAGGACTGTCGCAAAGGCGATGCGCGGCACCAGTACGCGCCAGTTCCAGTTCCGGCCGCGGGGCCGGACTTCTTCCCGTTCGACGGCTTCGAGGACGCGGGCGGTAAAATTCGACGGTACGGGCGCATCCGGCAACCGGGCCAGGGCGGCGTTCAGGGCCGTCTCCAGTTCCCAATCGGCACGGATCCCGGGGTCGGCGGCGAGCCGGGCGCGTAATTCGGCCAGTTCGACTTCCGTCAGCTTCCGCCGCCAGCCGGACTCGCGCAGTTTGGAGAGAAATGCGTCGTCTTTCATGATCTTGCCTTTTGATTAAAAACCGGAGGCCGGGCAAAGTTGCTTGAAAAATTGAGGCGCTACTGGCTGTTCAAAACCGATGAAGTGTGTTAAAAACAATGCAGCCGTAAGGCGCTCAAAACCCATGGCCGTCATTGCCACCAAAGCCAATCCCGATGTTCCCGGCGTGCCGGGTCAACCGACGAACCGCCGCCGGTTTCTCGAGGCCTGCCATTGCCGGGCCGTGGATCGCCCGCCCGTCTGGCTGATGCGCCAGGCCGGCCGCGCCCTGCCGGAATATCGCCAGCTCAAGGAAAAGCATCCCTTTCTCGAACTGGTCCGGACCCCGGAGCTGGCTGCCGAAGTCACCCTCCAGCCGGTCCACCGGTTCGGCTTTGACGCGGCCATCTTGTTCAGCGACATCCTGGTGGTTGCCGAAGGCCTGGGGCAGGGGTATAAATTCCGCGATGGCGGGGGCATCCAGATGGATTTCGCGCTCAATCCCACAACGGACATCCAGCAACTGGATATCACCGCGATGCCGGAACGCCTGGACTACATCCCGCGCGCGCTGCAACTCATCAAATCCAAACTCGGCGACCAGACCGCGCTCATCGGTTTTGCCGGTTCGCCCTGGACGCTGGCCAATTTCATGCTCGAGGGCGGCAGCGCGAAGGATTTCGCCAAGGCCAAGGCGCTGTTTTATTCCGACCCGGAAATTTTTTCGATGCTGATGGAGAAATTAACGGCGGCGGTCACGCGCCTGCTGCAAATGCAAATCATGGCCGGGGTGGACGCGGTGCAAATCTTCGACAGCCTGGGCGGTCTGTTGTCCGAAGGCTCGTTTGCCGCCGCTTCCGGACGCTGGATCAAGCAAATCGTTGCGTCGCTCAACGGGGCCGTGCCGGTCATCGTGTTCGCCAAGGACGTGCATGGCAACTGGGACACGCTGGTGGACACCGGCGCGAACGTGCTGGGTTTGGACTGCAACGTGCGGCTGGCCGACCTGCGGTCGCGCCTGCCGGAAAACGTGGGGGTGCAGGGCAACCTGGACCCGTTCCTGTTGCTGGCCCGGCCGGAGGTGGCGGCTGCGGAGACGAAGCGGATTTTGACTGAAATGCGCGGGACGCGCGGCCATATTTTCAACCTGGGCCACGGCGTGCCGCCGGAGGCAAAACTGGAGAGCATCGCCGCGCTGGTCGAGACGGTAAAAAATTTCAAATGAAGACGCTGCAAGTTGACCTTGAGCTGGTGGAAAAATACAACGTGGCCGGGCCGCGTTATACCAGCTACCCGCCGGCGACGAAGTTCACCGACGCGATATCCTGGGACAAACTGGCCGAAAAGATCACGGCCAACAACCAGACCGGCCGGGACCTTTCGATTTATTTTCATATTCCGTTCTGCGAAACGCTCTGCTGGTTCTGCGGCTGCACCACGGTCATCACGCTCAACCACGAGCAGGGCATGGCCTACGTGGAGTCCCTGGGCCGCGAGGTCGCCCGGCTCGCGCCGATGCTCAACCCGCAGCGCAAGGTCGTGCAACTCCATTTCGGCGGCGGTTCGCCGACGTTTTTGAAGCCCGACGAAATCCGCCGGCTCGGCGAAATCATCCATCAGCACTTCACGTTTGCGCCGGACATCGAGGCCAGCGTGGAAGTGGACCCGCGCCGGCTGACGCGCGACCACATGGCGGCGCTGCGCGAGATCGGTTTCAACCGCGCCTCGATGGGCGTACAGGATTTCAACCCGCAGGTCCAGGAGGCCATCCACCGCATCCAGCCGCGTGAAATGACGCAGCAGGCGATGGATTGGATGCGCGAACTGGGATATGGATCGATCAACCTCGACCTCATCTACGGGTTGCCGCACCAGACGCCGGAAACATTCAATGAAACGCTCGATGCCGTGCTGGAAATGAAGCCCGACCGGCTGGCGGTGTTCAGTTACGCGCATGTGCCGTGGGTCAAGCCGTCGCAGAAGATCCTGGAAAAGAAAATCCTGCCCGCGCCCGCAACCAAGCTGCAGGTGCTCAAGCTGGTCATCGAAAAACTCACGGCCGATGACCGGTACGTCTATATCGGCATGGACCATTTTGCAAAGCCGGACGACGAGCTGGCCGTGGCCCAGAAAAAGAAACAGCTCCAGCGCAATTTCCAGGGTTATAGCACGCGGGCCGGCTCGGACATCTACGCGTTCGGCATGTCGAGCATCTCCCAGATTCCCGACGCCTACTGGCAGAACGAAAAGGAACTGCCGAAATGGCAGGCGGCCGTGGACGCCGGCCGGGTGCCGCTGCAGCGCGCGTATTTCGTGACTGACGAGGATAAGCTCCGGCGTGAAACCATCATGCGCCTGATGTGTGACCTCTCGCTCGATTACGGCGCGATGTCGCAGCGGCTGGGCATCGATTTCCAGCGGCATTTCGCGCCGGAACTGGCCGCGCTGGCGCCGTTTGAAGCCGACGGATTGGTTAAGCGCACGCCGGCCGGCCTGGAAGTGACCGATTTCGGCCGCCTGTTCATCCGTAACCTCGCGATGTGCTTTGACAACACCCTCGCCCCGGTGGGCGAGCGGAAGCATTCGAGGACGATTTGAAATCCGTCGCCATCATCGGGGCCGGCATCACGGGATTGACGGCGGCGTTTTACCTCCATCGCAAGGGCGTTCCGATCACGGTCTATGAAGCCGGCGGGCGCGTCGGCGGCGTCATTCAATCCCTGCGCCAGGACGGCTGGCTGGCTGAATTCGGGCCGAATACGATCCTGGAAACCTCGTCGAAGATCGCGCAGCTCGTGCGCGACGCGGGTCTGGAATCACGCCGGCTGGATCCCGACCCCAGGGCCGAGGCGCGGTATGTAGTGCGTTACAAACGACCCATTGCCATGCCGGGTTCACCGCTGGGATTTTTCACCACGGAACTGTTTTCGTTCCGGGCCAAGCTGGCCGTGTTGCGCGAACCGTTCGTGCCGCGCCGCCGGGACGGGGTGGAGGAGAGCATCGCGGAATTCGTCAAACGGCGGCTGAGCCAGGAATTTCTCGACCAGGCCATTGACGCGCTGGTGGCCGGCGTTTATGCCGGCGATCCGTACAAGCTTTCCGTCCAGCAGGCATTCCCCAAGCTGGCGCAGCTTGAAGCGCGGTATGGTTCGCTGATCAAGGGTCAGATTTTTGGCGCGCGCGACCGCAAAAAATCCGGTGAGGTGGCCAAGGACCGCGCGCCCAAGTTTTCCTTTGACGAAGGGTTGCAGGTTTTGCCCGAGACGCTGGCTGGCCGCTTGGGCGATGCGGTGAAATTGAACACGGCCGTCACGAAACTCGAGGAAACCAGCAATGGCTGGCGGGTCACAACTTCCGACGGTGAATCGGAACATGACGCGGTGATTTACTGCGGCACGGCCTTCCGGCTGGCGGAGATGCAGGTGAAATTGCTGGCTGACGGCATAGGCAGGGCGGGCAGTCCTCTGCCCGCCGCTCATCCACCCGCCCATGACGGCGCGCACGGAGTGACGCGCCCTGCCGGAACACTCGACCTTTCGGCTTTCTCCGAAATCCGTTATCCGCCGGTGGCCAGCGTCGTCCTGGGGTTCAGGCGCGAGGACGTGGCGCATCCCTGCGAAGGTTTTGGCATGCTGGTCCCCCGGATCGAGGGGTTCAAGATTCTCGGCACGATTTTCTCGTCGTCGCTGTTTCCCCATCGCGCGCCGGCCGGCCATTTGACGCTGACGAGTTATATCGGCGGCGAACGGTATCCGGAGCTGGCCGGGTTGCCGCCGGAAAAGCTGTGCGAGCTGACGTGCGAAGATTTGCGGGTGTTGCTCGGCGTGCGCGGCCGGCCGACGTTTCAACATGTTATGGTTTACCGGCAGGCGATTCCGCAGTACAACGTCGGCTATGGCCGTTACCGTGAATTGATGAACGACCTTGAAAATCGGGCCACCGGCCTGTTTCTGGCCGGGCACTATCGCGATGGGGTATCATTAGGGGACACCATTGTGTCGGGTGTGAATGTGGTGGAACGGGTGGTGGGGTTCATTGCTGAGTCAAATCGTTGAACCGTTGAACCGTTGAATCGTTGAACCGTTGTGACATGACCGGGGTTGCCCAACCGGTGTAACGTTTCGACGATTCAACGATTTAACGAACCATGAACAAAGGTGTTTTGCTGGTCAATCTGGGTTCGCCGGACTCGACGGCCGTCGGCGACGTGCGGCGCTATTTGAACGAATTCCTGATGGACGGGCGGGTGTTCGACACGCCCTGGCTGCTGCGCCGGTTCATCGTGGGGATGATCCTCATCAACCGGCCCAGGGAATCCGCGCACGCCTACCAAAAAATCTGGACGCCGGAAGGCTCGCCGCTCGTGGTAACCAGCCGCAACGTGTGCAAAAAATTACAGGAACGTCTCCCCGTGCCGGTCGAACTGGCTATGCGTTATCAAAACCCGTCCATTGAAAGCGCCCTCCGCAGGCTCGCAGAGCAGAAGGTGGATGAGACGCTTTTGATCCCGCTGTTTCCGCACTACGCCATGTCCAGCTACGAGACCGCCGTGGTGCGCGTGCAGGAGGTGGCGCGGAAGCTGGCGCCGG
>CAYPSF010000037.1:0-31310 GCA_964413165.1 uncultured Bifidobacteriaceae bacterium | reverse complement strand
TGGAGGAAGTTGCGAAGGGGACGCCGTGCGCGAGCAAAGAGGTGCATCAGTTCCTTGCGCACTTCGTGCTCATCCAGTTTGACTTCCTTCGCGAAGGCGCCACTGCCCCCCCTGATGCAATTAATCGCATCAAAGATTGTCTCACACCCAATGCCGCAGCGAAGGCACCCCTAGTCTGGTCGCGTATCGTTCAGTTGGCCCGCGCATCAGCTGGCAAATCAGGCCAGTTTGATCGTGCGCGGCTTCTGCGCTCGATTTCACCTATGGCGCGCCTTCGCGGAGCGACCTCCTTTCGCCTCGATCTCGACAAGTTGACGGAGCTAACTGCTTTCGCTCGGGATTTTTCTCGGCAGCAAGAATGCGTTCATGCTCTTCCAGAGTGATGGCGCGCTTCGGTTTGGTTTCAGGTTTCGGCCAGAGCCGGGACGCGAGCACCGGAAAGGAAATCCAGCCAAGCCCGAGGGCCAGATTGTGCAACCGTTTGAGGTAATGCGTCACGGAGACGGAAGCATGGTTCAGAATCGAGAGGAAATCTTCCGCCCGGGTTTCGATGAGCCTGGTGTGCTGAAGCGTCTTGAATGCCTCGCACCGCATCGCGCGGGCGCAGCGCTTCCGGGTGGAATCACGGCCATAGGTTTGCATTTGCTCCATGACTGTGCTCCAGGTGCGGCGCGAAAGCTGCGCATCCTGCGTGGTCAGACAGGTCTTGAGAAGCAGCAGGTTGAAACCGGTGTCGGCCACAGATTGACGTTTGACTTCGAGCAGACGCAACGCGGTCGGGCGATCCTTGGTGTCGAGCGATTGTTGTTTTCCGGTCCGGGAGTCCTGCACGTAGAACGTGCCACGACGGCGAAATAGATAGAACCGTTGTTTCATAAACGTATGATACGAACGGAGCAAAGCACGCCGTTAGGGCGTTCCATGTCCCTTTTTCAGAGTTTTGTCAGAGGCCTGCAGAATTACGGTTACAGTGCAATTCTTCTGGCACTTCTTCTGACAAATGGCCTGAAAACGGGCATTATGAGGGCCTACCGAAGGACGCTGTCGTTGAACATCAACGACTTTTAAAATGGCTCCAGAGGTAGGGCTCGAACCTACAACATCACGGTTAACAGCCGCGCGCTCTACCATTGAGCTACTCTGGAATCCAAAAGGACAATCAGCCTACAAATCACAGCGACCAACGTCAAACGGATTCCATGTCCGGTAATGTCCTGGTTTTAGGAATCCGGGCAGGGCGGGCAGTCCTTTGCCCGCCGCAAATCTGGTGAACAGCGCGCACGAAGTGACGCGCCCTACCGAAAATCAGGGCAGTATCCGCCCGGCCCGTCATTTGACAAATCTTAGTTTGTAGCATACATTGCATTAGTGCCAATGATGGGTTGGCCAGGAGGAAAACGAAGTAATGCAAGGCGTCGGCACCCATAAAACAGGCAGGTAAGGTCAAAGGAGAGGGGCAGTGTCGTTTGGGGGTGTCCGTCGCACGGCGCGGCGGAAATGAAGAATCAACTACCAGTTCAGGAATGGCAAAAGCCGCTGGCCTTTCTGGCCGAGGCCCCTTTGGGGTGGCTGATGCCTTACGCCACCGTCAGTCATTTTTCCAACGGATCGGAGGTTTGTGCCAATGGCCGGCAGGCCGAGTGGGCTTTCCTGGTTTTAAGCGGAACTTGCGAACAACAGCACCGTTTGCCGGACCACGAGAAAAAGGTTCTGCGCATCTTCAAACAGGGTGAAGCCTTTGGTGGATTTTTTCGCCCGGGCACCACGGTGGTGGCGGCCGAGGACAGCACGGTATTGCGCATCCGCCTGCAGGACCTGGTGGACATTGCGCCAAAAACCAACGGCCATGGTCTTTCCGGTGATTTCGAAAGCTCGGACACCACCCAATTCATCTTCAAACTCAATGCCCCCAAGGGAAAGATCGTCACCCTGGCTTTTGGCTCCGACCGGCTGCCGGAATCATTATTGGCCGAAAACATCATCCGGCGCTTGCGCTCGGAAACCGGGGCGTCCGTGCTGCTCGTCCAATTGGTGGCTTCAGCCGGCGAAACCGTGGATTGTACCCTGGACAACGAATTGGCTTTGCCCTCCGAGCTCAGCGAGGTTGAAACCGGGATCCATTTGTTGCGGATCGGTATTTCGTCGCACGGGGACCTTCATCCGGAGGTTTTGGGGATATGGTGCCGGGCATTGCGCTGCCGGTTCGACTACGTGTTGTTGGAAGTAGCTGCGGATCAGGTACCTATGCCTGTTTTGTTCGAGTGCATCGCGCAATCCCGGTCAACCTATTTCTTCCTGCGCCGCAATTCCGAGGATTTGTACCATTTGGATTTGCTGTGTCACGAGTTGCCCCCCGACACGAAGGACCGGGCCCAGGCCGAATTCAAATCCGTTCTTTGCCTGGCCGAAAACGAGGGCGTCGCCGGGTTCGACGCCCAGCTCGAAAGGGCGGGGGTTTCGGCCGGTATTTTCATCCGCGGCTGCCCGATGCCGGGCAGCGGGGTGGTTCCGACCAGCTCGTTTCATGCGGACGTCCGGCGAATGGCGCGCGGCATCGGTAATTGTCTGGTGGGGCTGGCGCTATCTTCCGGCGCCGCCAAGGGATTTGCCCATATCGGCGTGCTGCAGGTGCTTGAGGAAAATGGCATTGAGGCGGACGTGGTTGTCGGTTCCAGCATGGGCGCCTATGTCGGCGCGATGTGGGCCTACGGCTGTGACGGCCCGAAAATGGAACAATTGGCGCGCGAAATGGAGGTCAAATGGGCGCTCTGGAGTTTGATTGACCCGGTGTTCCCGCCCCGGCAAGGATTTCTCCGCGGTTACGCGATCAAGCAACGGCTCCAAAAAACCATTGGCGACGCGCAGTTCCCGGACCTGGTACGGCCTTTGCGGGTTCTGGCCACGCACCTCGACACGCTCGAGCGCATTGTGTTTTCGCGCGGCGATGTGGCCACGGCCGTGCATACGAGCATCGCCGTGCCTGGAATCTGCGTGCCCGTTCGCATCGGCGAGGAGTCTTATGTTGACGGCGGGATCGTGGACCCGTTGCCGACGGACGTTTTGCAGGAAATGGGGATTCGCCGGATCATTGCCGTGAATGCCATCCCTTCGCCCGAGCGCATCCGCCGTTCGTTGCAGGCCCGGCGCGAACTGGCCGGGCACAGGGAACGCCGGGCGCGAAAACTGGCGCGCAAATTTCTATCCCTGAACCAGCATGTGAATTATTTCGCGCGCGGCAACATCCTCGAAATTCTCATGCACAGCATCCACGGTGCGCAAATCCGGATGGCCGAGGCCAGTTGCCGGCGGGCGGATGTGGTCCTGAAACCGGACGTGGGCAACGACCGCTGGCTCGATTTTAAAAATCCCGGCCAATACATCATTGCCGGCCGCGAAATTGCGCGCCGGCAACTCGACGAAATCAAAGCGCTGGTACGGGAGAAAGGAGTGCCTTATGAGGCCAGGACGGCTCCAGAATTACTGGCAGCGACTGCCTGAAGAACAGGTCCGGGCCGAGCAGGCGAAAAGACTGCGGCACTACCTGCGCCAGGTCGTGATTCCCTTCTCGCCGTATTATCACCGGCTTTTTCAGGAACACGGCCTGGATGCCGGATCCATCCGCACGCTGGATGATTTGCAACGCCTGCCGTTCACCCGCAAATCCGACCTGCTGCCGACGCCGGAAAACCCGCAGTCTTTCCGCGAATTCATCCTGTCGCCGGACCCCCATGCGTTGGCCCATCGTCCCGGCACCATTTTGCGCGCCGCGTTGAACGGCCGGAAAAAAGTCGAACACGAGCTGGCCGCCGAGTTCCGGCCCGTCTCCATTTTCTTCACCACCGGCCGGGCCGCCGAACCGCTGCCGTTTCTGCTCACGGGGCAGGACATGGAGAACCTGACCCTGGCCAGCCGGCGCCTGATGGAAGTCTGCGGCGCGGAACCGGAATTTCGCATGCTCAATGCCTTTCCCTTCGCCCCTCACCTCGCCTTCTGGTTCACGTATCATGCCGGGATGTCCTTCAACGTGCTCACCGTCAGCTCCGGCGGCGGCAAGGTGATGGGCACCGAAGGCAATCTGCGGTTGATCGGGAAATTGAGTCCGGACGTCATCATCGGCGTTCCCACATTTATTTATCACCTGCTCAACCAGGCGGTGGAAGAGGGTGTTCCCTGCCCAAACCTCAAGCGTATCGTCCTGGGCGGGGAAAAAACCAGTGACGGCCTGCGCCGGAAGTTGCTCGACCTGGCCCATGAACTCGGCGCACGCGACGTGCACGTACTGGCTACCTATGGTTTCACCGAAGCCAAGCTCGCCTGGGCCGAATGTCCGTTCCCGCACGACCAGCCGTCCGGCGGCTATCATTTATATCCCGACCTCGGGATCATTGAAATCATAGATCCCAAAACCTGCCGGGTGGTTCCGCCCGGCCAGCCCGGCGAGATCGTCTTCACGCCGCTGGCGGCGCGGGGGACGGTGGTGTTGCGCTACCGCACCGGAGATTACCTGGAGGGCGGTCTCACGTATGAGCCGTGCCCCCATTGCGGGCGTTGCCTGCCGCGCCTCCGGGGAACCATTTCCCGCACCTCCGAGGTCAAGGCAATGAACCTCGACAAGCTCAAGGGGACCCTGGTGGATTTCAACCAGCTCGAACATGTCCTGGATGACGCACCGCACGTGGGCGCGTGGCAGCTGGAATTGTGCAAGGCCAATGACGATCCGCACGACCTGGATGAAATCGTGTTGCACGTGCAGAAGACGGATGATACCAATGACCGGCAGCTCACCCGCGAACTCAATGACCGGTTTTACCGGCACACGGAGATTCACCCGAACCGGATTTTGTTTCATTGCGCCGCGGAGATGCGCGAGCTGCAGGGAGTGGGCGTGCAGCTCAAGGAACAAAAAGTGGTGGACCATCGTCCGCCGGCCGGCAACGGGGTGGGCGAAATGAAACCTGAACCCGCAAATCACCATGAATAACGGGCGTCTGGTCATCGTGCACGGAGTGCGCACGCCGTTTTGCAAGTCGGGCACGGACCTGGAATCGCTCGCGGCGGACGAACTCGGCCGCATTGCCGTCAACGCGCTGCTGACGCGCACGGGCATCGATCCTGCGCTCGTTGACGAGGTTATCTTTGGCTGCGTGGCGCAACCGGCGGATGCCGCCAACGTCGCCCGGGTCATCGCCTTGCGCGCCGGTATCCCGCAGCCCGTCCCCGCCGTCACCGTCCATCGTAATTGCGGCTCCAGCTGCGAGGCTATCACGCACGCGGCGGAAAAGATGGCGGCCGGCCGGGGCTCGGTTTTCATTGTCGGTGGAACGGAAAGCATGTCGAACATCCCGTTGCTGTTCAGTCCGGTTGCCGCAAAAAAATTCGGCCGGCTGGCCCGGGCCAAAAATCTGGCAGCGCGGGCAAAGGCGTTGGCCGCCTTCCGGCCGTCGGATTTCAAGCCGCGCGCGGGCCTGCTGCTGGGCCTGACCGACCCGATTTGCGGGTTGAACATGGGCGAAACCGCCGAGGTGTTGGCGCGCGAATACGGCATTTCCCGGGCGGAGCAGGACGAATTTGCCCTACAATCGCACCAGCGCGCCACCGCCGCGCGCGACCGGCTGTCGCAGGAAATCTGCCCGGTTTTTACGGCCGGCAAAAACGCGGTCACCCGGGACAACGGGGTTCGCGAAAATCAATCGCCGGCCGCGCTCGCAAAATTATCGCCGCTGTTCGACCGTACAAATGGAACCGTCACCGCCGGCAATGCTTCGCAAGTCAGCGACGGTGCAGTGGCCCTGTTGGTCATGAGCGAACGTCGGGCGCAGGAGCTTGGTTTAAACCCGCTCGGAGTCCTGGCCGGTTACGCCTATGCCGGTTGCGACCCGGTCCGGATGGGATTGGGCCCGGTGTTTGCCATGGCCCGCGCCGAGGAACAGACCGGCTTCAAACTCGATGCGGCCGATCTTGCCGAAATCAACGAAGCGTTTGCCGCCCAGGTCCTGGCTGTCATCCATTGCGCCCGTTCCGCTGAATTCGCGCGCGACCGGCTGCATCGCCCGGAAGCGCTCGGCGAAATTCCGGCGGCGAAACTCAACGTCAATGGCGGCGCCATCTCCCTGGGTCATCCGGTCGGCGCCACGGGTGCGCGGTTGGTGCTGACGGCGTTGAACGAATTGAAGCGGCGCAACGCCTGCCGCGCACTGGTGTCCCTGTGCATCGGCGGCGGACAGGGCGCGGCGCTCTGGCTGGAAAGGATTTAAACAATGGGTATGCCCCTGGAACAATCAGTCAGCGTGGGCGAAACCGCCGTTCCTGGTTCGCCGTCCGCGACGGAACGGACGGTTCGTTTCACTGTTCGCGATGACGGGATTTGCGTGATCACTTTTGACCGGCCCGGTTCGTCCGCGAACATTTTTGACCGTCGCACGCTGGACGAACTGGCGGCCGAACTGGATTTCGTTGAACGTCAGACGAAACTCAAAGGTGTCATCCTGATCAGTGCCAAGCGCTCCATTTTCGTTGCGGGCCTTGATCTCAATTCGATACCGGAAAACCTGCCGTCCGACGAGGCGCGGGCCTTGATTGAACGCGGTCAGGCCGTGATGAACCGGATTGCGGCGCTGCCGATCCCCACGGTAGCGGCGATCCATGGCGCCGCCGTGGGTGGGGGTTATGAGGTTGGTCTTGCCTGCGATTATCGGGTCGCATCGCCCGACCGGGTCACCAAAATCGGCCTGCCGGAAACCAAAATCGGCCTATTGCCGGCGTGGGGCGGCTCGACGCGGCTGCCGCGTTTGATCGGTCTGCCCAGGGCGTTGGACATCATTTTGAGCGGCAAAACCCCGTCAGCGCGCCAGGCGTTGAAGCTTGGCATGATCGATGAGCTGGCGCCGGCCGAATATCTGGTCGCCTGCGCGGTCCGGAAAATTCAGCAAGGCAAACCGCCCCGCGTTTCCCATTGGTCAACCAACAACTCGCTGGTCGCTGCGATCATCGCGTCGCGCGTCCGCCGGCAACTGTTGCGCCGGACGCGCGGCCATTACCCTGCCGTGCTCAAGGCGCTGGAGGTGGCGACGCGCGGAGTTTCGTTGCCGATGGAATCCTCGCTGGCGCTGGAACGCGAGGCGATATTGGAACTCGTCCCGACGGCCGCCGGTCGCAATTTGATCCGGATCTTTTTCCTGCAGGAACGCGCCCGGAAACGGACGGTGCCGGTCCCCGTTTCATCGGCCGCATTGGAGCCCATTACCCGGACCGCAGTCATTGGCGCGGGGGTGATGGGTGCGGGCATTGCGCAGTGGTTAAGTGCTCGCCAACTGCCGGTCATCCTCCGGGACATCGATGCCGGTCAGGTGGCCAAAGGCATGACGACCATTGCGAAACTCTATCGCGACGGGGTCAAGCATCATGTCTTCACGCCGCGCGAGGCGCGGGACGGATTGGATCGCATTTATCCGGCGCCGACGGAGGTCTCCCTGCATCAGGCGGACCTGGTCATCGAGGCGGCGGTGGAAAACCTGGAACTGAAGAAAAAGATTTTCCAGCAGCTGGAGGCAGCGGTTTCGGACCGGACCATTCTGGCCACCAACACCTCGGCGCTGCCGGTTTCCGAGATCGCCGCCGCCGCCCGCCATCCCGAACGCGTGGTCGGCCTGCACTTCTTCAATCCGGTCTACCAGATGCAATTGGTCGAAGTAATCGCGGCACGGCAGACGGCGCCGGAAGTTCTCGCGCGCACGCTCCGGCTGGCGCAGCAGATCGGCAAATTGCCCGTGGTGGTGAAAGACAGCCCCGGCTTTCTCGTGAACCGGGTTCTTATGCCGTACCTGGTCGAGGCCGGGAACCTGTTTGAAACGGGCGCCGGCATCACTGATCTCGACGAGGCGATGCTCGACTTCGGGATGCCGATGGGGCCGCTGCGTTTACTGGACGAAGTCGGCCTGGATGTGTCCCTGCATGTGGCCGAAACACTCGCGGCCAGTTTCAGCGGCCGCCTGCAGATCCCGGGCAGTCTGCGCAAAATGACCACGGATGGCCGGCTCGGGCGCAAGAGCGGCCGAGGGTTTTATCGGTACGACAAACCGAAGGAGGCAAAACCGGATCCGCAAACCTCGGTTTACGTTCAAAGCCAAAAGGCCGGCGCGCTTTCGCGCGAGGCCTTGCAGGAGCGCATGGTCCTGTTGATGGTCAACGAAGCCGCGCGCTGCCTGGAGGAACAGGTCGTCACCGACCCGGCTGATGTGGATTTTGCCATGATCATGGGCACCGGATTTGCGCCGTTCCGCGGCGGGCCGTTGCGCTACACCGACGCCGTTGGCGCAGCGAAACTCGTCGGAGCGATGAACCATCTCGTCGACTCGGGAGCGGCGCATTTTACTCCTTCCCCATTGCTGGCCGGCCTGGCCGCCGGCGGAAAAAAATTTTATCCCCCAAGCGCATGACGATATGAGCAGCATTCAAACACCGCCCGAGGAACCGCGCCCGCTGATTGACACCTCAAAAATGTCCGCCGGCCAGCGCGCCGCCCTCGAACTGACCGAGGCCGCCCGCGGGTCGGCGCGGAAGCAGACTTTTGCCGGCGGCCTGTTCATGGGCGAAGTTGACCTGGCGCAGGTCAGCCCCTTCCCGGTACAGAGTGCCGAGGATCGTACTCAAGGCGACGCGTTTCTCAAACCACTGGAGACGTTGCTGCGTGACCGGGTTGATCCCGACGAGATTGACGCCACGGGTGAAATTCCGCAGCCGGTGATTGACGATCTGGCCCGGCTCGGCGCCTTTGGCATCAAAATCCCGCGCGAACACGGCGGCCTCGGCCTGTCCCAAACCAATTATTGTCGTGCGGCGATGTTGCTGGGCAGCTGGTGCGGCAATCTCACCGCCCTGGTTTCGGCGCACCAGTCGATCGGCGTGCCGCAACCGCTCATCCTTTTTGGCACCGAAGCGCAGAAGCGCAGGTATTTACCGCGCGTCGCTCGGGGCGAGATTTCCGCCTTTGCGCTCACGGAAACCAATGTCGGCTCCGACCCGGCGGCGATGGCCACGCGGGCGGAACCGTCGCCGGACGGAAAATCGTTCATCCTCAACGGTGAAAAACTCTGGTGCACCAACGTCACGAAAGCCGGCGTGATTGTGGTCATGGCCAAAACGCCGCCAAAAAAAATCAGCGGCGCCCTGAAGGAGCAGATCACGGCGTTCATCGTGGAAATGGACTGGCCGGGCGTCGAGATTCTGCACCGGTGCCGGTTCATGGGCTTGAAGGCTCTTTACAACGGCGTCATTCGTTTTACCAACGTGCGGGTGCCGGTGGAAAATATTTTACTGGCCGAGGGCAAGGGGCTGCGCGTGGCCCTGACCACATTGGACACGGGACGGCTGACGCTGCCCGCGGCGTGTGCCGGGCTGGCGAAACGCTGCCTGAACATCTCGCGGGTTTGGGCCCGGGAACGCAAACAATGGGGCGCGCCCATCGGCAAACACGCGGCCATTGCGGACAAACTCAGCCGGATGGCGGCCGACATTTTTGCGATGGAATCCATGACGCTGCTCGCCGCCAGCCGGGTGGACCGCGACAAACACGCCGACGTGCGGCTTGAGGCGGCGATGTGCAAGCTCTGGGCGACCGAGGCGACGTGGCAGATGGTCAATGACGCCGTGCAGATCCGGGGCGGGCGCGGTTATGAAACCGCGGTTTCGCTCAAGGCCCGCGGGGAGTCGCCCATTGCCCTGGAGCGGATGCTGCGGGACTGCCGCATCAACACCATTTTTGAGGGTTCGAGCGAGATCATGCGGTTGTTCATCGCCCGCGAGGCGCTGGACGCGCATCTCAAAATCAGCGCCACGGTGTTGAATTCCCAATTGCCCGGGGCCCAACGAATACGCGCGGCAATGAAGGCGGGATGGTTTTACGCCGGCTGGTATCCGAAACAATGGCTGCCTTTGGGCGAATGGCTTTCCGCCCCGGGCGGCCAGCAATTCAGCGGGCATATCCGTTATATCCGGCGAACCAGTCGGCGGCTGGCCCGGGCTCTGTTTCACGCCATGGTGCGTCACGGACCCGGGTTGGAGCGCGAACAGCTTTTGCTGGGGCGATTCGTGGACATTGGCACGGAGCTCTTTGCCATGACCGCAGTTTGCCTGCGCGGCGAGAGCCTGCTCCGTTCCCCGGATTCGGCGGCTGGAGAGGATTTATCCGGCCTGGTCGATTATTTTTGCCGGGCCGCCCGGCTGCGCATCGAGCGGCATTTTAATGACCTTCATCACAACACGGATTCCAGCGGCCATCGTCTGGCCCAAAAAGTACTGGCCGGCGAGTTTGCGGAATTGGAAAAGGGCATTGTTTAAGCAGCCGGGGCCACGGGCTTCAAAACTTTGGATTACGGTCAGGGATATTTGAGCCGGAAGAACAGGCTGCTGTTGGTCCCGGAAAGCCTGACTTGATTCTGCCCGTTGGTGAACGCCGGGAGATTCGTAACGGTCAGCCAACTGGTTGTGGCCAGGTCGGAATTCTTTTGCAGTTCAAAACCTCCGGGCGGTGACGCCCACGAAATCACCACGTTGGTGCCGGCGGGCACGATGCCCAACGCTGCCGGGGGCAGGGAAACCTCGAAGGTCGGACTCGCCAGGTTGGTGGCCGCGAAAATGTTCGTACCGCCCTGGACGGTGACGGAGCCGAAGTATTGCCCGGGCGGCGTGGTCGGATCGATGGTGATGCCAAAGACGACGTCGCTGTAGGTTTCAAAAGGCAGCAGAATGCCGGGAACATTCGCAAAGAACGCGTTCGTATCTGCGGCAAGATAGCTGGCCGCCCCGGCGATGAAATCGAATTGGACGTCGTTGAGGTACAGGGTATCGGTCAGACTGGTGTTGCTCAGCGTGCCGGTGAAGAAGAACTCGTTGCTTCCGGCGCCCGACCGCAGGGCAGGGGTCAGCACGAAGGCCAGGTCTGCCTGGGCAGGTGGAACGGACAACAGTAACGCCAGGCCGGACAAAAGCAGTAATGGCTGCGGTCGCATGGTTCGTTTCCGGTCAATGGCCCACCGCATACAAGGTGGCATTGTTGATGGCGTAAACGATGCCATCCACGCCCACCAGGGTGGGGGTGTAGGCCTCGCCCAGGCCCGCGGTGAGCGTATTCGTTTCTGAAAGCGTGTTCGACGTCAGGTCCCAGCGGTAGAGTTTGCCGTCCTCGTTGTTGGCGAGCACGGATTTGGTGAACGGGTCAATGGCGGCGGTGTTGATGCACCACTCGCGCACGGCATTGGGCTTGCCGGGGCGAAATGCGGAGTCCGGCGTGGGCCCGGCAATGGTGATGACTTCCTGCATGACATTGGTGGCGCCGGAAATGGGGTCCGTCATGCCGTTCCGCGGATCGAGGATGGCGATTTTGTTAACGCCGTCGCCACCGACGTCGGCATAATTATTGTATTTGGTCATCAACAGATATGGCGAGTTGCCATGGTAGGACGGAACCATCGAGGCCGGCACAATGGAAGCCGTGTCATCCCAGCCGAATGCGCCGGGTATTTTGCTCTGCGTCAGCGTGCTGTTGAAATGCAGCAACCAGCCACGATCATTATTCGAGGGAAACGGATTCTCCAGCACCCCGAAATAAACGTCGCCATCGGGCCCGACGGTGGGGGAGGCCGTGGCGTCATCGGGCAGGGATGCGTCATTGGCCGGGTTTTTGGCGTCTTTCAAACGGACTTTCCCCAGGGGAGTGAGGGTCCGGCTGTCCAAGGCAAGCAGATAGCCAGGATTGCTGAAATCGCCATTGTTGGAATTGACCGCAACATACAGTATCCGGTGATCATTGCTGAGTGCCGGGGCGCAGTTCATGGCGACCTTACTGATCGTGACATCGCTGGCGGCGTTGCTGGCGGCGATCCAGGTGCCGGTCCCGTTGTAATCGATGCGGGCAATGCCGCTCTTGAGGCTCAGCGGCGTGGTACCGGTGGCTTGGAAGCCGAAGAAAATATTCCCATAACGGTCCGTGGTGATGGGCGTATTGATGTACACGTTGTTCAGGTAGGCGTTGGTATTGGCGGTGTAGTTGGTCAGCCCGAAAAAGGCGATCTGCCCGATGACCGGGGAAGCGTTGGTCGTGTCCGGGGTGTCGCAACAATAAACCGTGCCGCCGCCGCCCGGAAAATACAGCCGATTTTTAGGGGTCAATGCGGGGGAGAAACTCGGGGTCCAATTGTGGGGCGGCAGGATGTAATCCGAGGCGCGCAGCCAGTTCGTCGCGCCGGTGCCGCCGTCGAGCGCTTCCACCCGGAATCCGCCGGTGGCGCCCGTTTTCACCGGCACGATGACCGTGTTAGAGCGTGTGATGAGGGGCGAGCCGTAGTGGATGAACAACTCGCTACCGCTATACTGCGGATTCAAATCCACCGGCGTATGCCACAAAATGCGGTTAAGGGATTGGGAGGCCACGGGCACGACGGCGTCATGCTGGGCTTCATGCCCGTAACCACTCCACGGAAACCGGATGCTTTGCGCCGGCAATCCCTCCAAAATAAAAAACCCGCACACCGCCGTCGCCACGCCGGCGACGACCCGTCTGCAGGTGCCCGCAAAAGCATTATTAAAAATGGGCATCAACAAATTTAATATAACAAACAAATGGGCAGTCGGCAACACCAAGCTGAGGATCCGGCTCGAGGATGGTAGAGGCCCTGGTGGGCCATCAGGAAATGTGGGGGAGAAAGTGCCAAATCGGGACCGTGAGCATCTTAGCAGAAACAGCCAATGCTATTTGAAGCGGTGTAAGATTGCCAATTCGCCAAAGGAATATCGCCAAATGCGGAAAAGAAACACTTTTTTATTCATGTTTTTCGCAAACTTTTGCTATAAGATGCACATGGCAGGTCGGGTTTGAATAAACAGCGATTGGCATATGAAGAAGACCTTGGTAGTCCTTATATTGGCTATAATTGCGGCCGTTTCCATAAACGCACAGGGATGTGACCCGATGCCTGCGGGTCTGGTAAGTTGGTGGCGGGCCGAAAATGACGCGACGGATTTCATCGGAGGCAACAACGGCGTTGCGCACGGGGGTACGGTTTACGGGCCCGGGGAGGTTGGCCAGGCATTCAGCTTTGATGGCAGCAGCGGTTATGTGGAGGTGCCCAGCAATCCGAACCTTAAGTTTACCAATGCCTTTACCGCCGAAGCCTGGGTCAATATCAACACGACTTCCGGCACCAAAACCATTGTAACGAAGGGGCTGGATGCTGAGAGTCCGATGGACTGGCTGTTGACGGTCAATGGCGGACGATTGAATGCGGATATCTATGCCTCTGGCGGGTGGCAGGGCGGCGACTTTGCCACCACCCTGGCGGTCGGGGTCTGGAATCACGTGGCGATGGTCTATGATGGAACGAGTTTGCGAGGTTATGTCAATGGTGTGTTGGATGGGGTAATGAACATTTCGGGGCCGGTGCGGGCGACGGACTATGCGTTGCGCATCGGGGCATATGCGCCGGTGAGCGGGACGGCGGATAAGAACTTTTTCTCGGGCAGCATTGATGAGGTGGCGGTTTACAGCCGTGCGCTCACCCAGGCGGAAATTCAAGCTATTTACACGGCCGGCCACAGCGGAAAATGTTTCGCTCCAACGCCGCCGGTAATTACGGCCCAGCCGACGAACCAGACGGTGGTTGCAGGCAGCACGCCGACATTCACTGTGGTTGCCGCCGGCACGCCACCGATCAATTTTCAATGGAGCTTCAATGGAACAAATATCGTTGGTGCCACCAACAACGTGTTAACGCTGGCCAGCGTGCAGTCAGCACAGGCTGGCAGCTATGCCGTGCTGGTGACAAACCCCTATGGCTCGACCAACAGTTCCGCCGCTGTACTGACGGTCAACCCGGGCCCATCATGTGACCCGATGCCTCCGGGTTTGGTAAGTTGGTGGCAGGCTGAGAACAATGCGACGGATTTTATCGGAGGCAACAACGGCATTGCGCACGGGAGTACGGTTTATGGGCCCGGGGAGGTTGGCCTGGCATTCAGCTTTGATGGCAGCAGCGGTTATGTGGAGGTGCCCAGCAATCCGAACCTTAAGTTTACCAATGCCTTTACCGCCGAAGCCTGGGTCAATATCAACACGACTTCCGGCACCAAAACCATTGTAACGAAGGGGCTGGATGCTGAGAGTCCGATGGACTGGCTGTTGACGGTCAATGGCGGACGATTGAATGCGGATATCTATGCCTCTGGCGGGTGGCAGGGCGGCGACTTTGCCACCACCCTGGCGGTCGGGGTCTGGAATCACGTGGCGATGGTCTATGATGGAACGAGTTTGCGAGGTTATGTCAATGGTGTGTTGGATGGGGTAATGAACATTTCGGGGCCGGTGCGGGCGACGGACTATGCGTTGCGCATCGGGGCATATGCGCCGGTGAGCGGGACGGCGGATAAGAACTTTTTCTCGGGCAGCATTGATGAGGTGGCGGTTTACAGCCGTGCGCTCACCCAGGCGGAAATTCAAGCTATTTACACGGCCGGCCACAGCGGAAAATGTTTCGCTCCAACGCCGCCGGTAATTACGGCCCAGCCGACGAACCAGACGGTGGTTGCTGGAAACAACGTTACGATGACAGTAGTTGCCAGTGGAACACCACCTTTAAGCTATCAATGGGTCTGTAACGGGACGAATATTTACAATGCCACCAATGCGACGTTGCTATTGACCAATGTTCAATTGACTCAGGCTGGCAGTTATGTAGCGCAGGTGTCCAACATTGTGGGTTCAACCAATAGTGTTACTGCGGTGCTGACGGTCAATCCACCCCCCGAACCACCGATCGGTCTGGTGAGTTGGTGGCGGGCTGAGAATGACGCGACGGATTTCATCGGAGGCAACAACGGCGTCGTGCACGGGGGTACGGTTTACGGGCCCGGGGAGGTTGGCCAGGCATTCAGCTTTGATGGCAGCAGCGGTTATGTGGAGGTGCCCAGCAATCCGAACCTTAAGTTTACCAATGCCTTTACCGCCGAAGCCTGGGTCAATATCAACACGACTTCCGGCACCAAAACCATTGTAACGAAGGGGCTGGATGCTGAGAGTCCGATGGACTGGCTGTTGACGGTCAATGGCGGACGATTGAATGCGGATATCTATGCCTCTGGCGGGTGGCAGGGCGGCGACTTTGCCACCACCCTGGCGGTCGGGGTCTGGAATCACGTGGCGATGGTCTATGATGGAACGAGTTTGCGAGGTTATGTCAATGGTGTGTTGGATGGGGTAATGAACATTTCGGGGCCGGTGCGGGCGACGGACTATGCGTTGCGCATCGGGGCATATGCGCCGGTCAACGGGACGGCGAGTAAGAACTTTTTCCCAGGCCAGATCGATGAGTTGAGTGTTTACAATCGCGCGCTTTCGTCCAATGAAATTGCGACCATCTACAACGCGGGTGTCGCTGGCAAAAACGCCCAACCGATTGCGCCCGCATTCGCTTCTCAACCGACCGACCAGACGGTGCTGACAGGCGGCACAGCGACATTCAGCGTCATAATGTCTGGCACATCACCAATGATTTATCAATGGAGCTTTAATGGAACAAACGTGCTGGGCGCGACCAATGCCACGCTGATACTGGTCAACGTTCAGCTTGCCGACTCAGGCAATTATGCGGTGTTGGTGACCAATCGCGCCGGGTCGACCAACAGTGCCAACGCCACGCTGACGGTGGTGCTGCCACCGGTGATCACAAGCCAGCCGACCAATTTGACCGTCCTCAGCCACAACAGCGCCTCATTCAGCGTAGCCGCGTCAGGGACGGCTCCCTTGAGCTATCGCTGGCGGAAGAACGGCGTCAATCTGGTTGATGCGGACAACATCAGCGGTTCGGCGACGACCAACTTGAATCTCTCAAACGTGAGTTTGAGTGATGCCGGTAATTACGATGTATTGGTGAGCAATCCCTACCTGACGACGCAAAGCGCGGTGGCAGTATTGACCGTGCCACAAACGATAGTGATGCTGGGTTCGACCAATGTCATGTCAGGTAACACAATCATCGTGCCGGTTTTAATGAACGCTTTGGGCTTGGAAAACACCTTCCTCGCCAGTGTCGAATATGACCCCGCAAGACTGGTTTTGCAAAGAGTGCAGAAGGGGCCGGTTGTGGCAGATGCCTATTTGCAGGAGGTGGATTCGCAGACGAACAATGGCCATGTGGGCTTCGCCATTCTTCTGAATCAGGATGTAACTGTGCCAGCGGGAATTCAGGAAGTGGCCGATTTGGTGTTCCTGACCCTGCCGATTACCAATAACGCGACGGTCAATCTGACATTCAGCGACACGCCAACCATTCGGCTGATGCTGGACAATGATTTCGGTATGTTGCCTGCGGTTTATGAGGGTGGATCCGTCACCATGACCCCGACGGAATATGCGGCGGACGTGTTCCCCCGCACTAATGGCGACAGTCAAGTGACCGTGCTGGACTGGCTGGAAGCAGGTCGGATGATCGCGAGTTTGGACACGCCCACCAACAGTGACGAACGATTGCGCGCGGACTGCGCACCGCGCAATGCGCCGGACGGTATCCTGACGGTGGCAGATTGGGTGCAGGCCGGACGATATGCTTTAGGTCTGGACCCGCTCACGTTCGTGGCGTTGCCGGCAACGACAAACCTGGCATTCCAGGCAAAACCACTGGACAGCCTGGGTCCGCTCCGAATATTGCAAATTGGCAACGTGTCCGCCCAACGTGGACAGACCGTGAGCGTCCCGGTACAACTGGTCTGCGTAACCAATGAGAATGCGGTGGGAATGACAGTGGGCTATAACCCGAGCCAATTGACATTGGTCAGGGTTGCGCTGGGTTCGGCAATGACCGGTGGCAGGTTGATCGTCAATTCCAGCCAGGTGACAGGTGAAGTGGGCGTGGCTTTGGCGTTGTCGCCGGGGACAGCCTTGGTGGCAGGAACGAATCAAGTGGCGATGCTGCAATTTGCGGCCAGCACGGGTGCCAGCGGCTCGGCGGCGCTGACCTTGGACGACAATGTGGTGAAGTTGCAGGTGGCGGACAAGACGGCGAATGCGCTGGCGGCAAATTATGTGAACGGTGCGGTGACGCTGCCACCTCAACCGACATTGCTGGCTACGAAGGTGGGAGAAAATCTGCAACTCACCTGGCCGGTGGCATCGGGATCGTTCCAAGTTCAATCAGCGAACAGCGTGTATGGTCCGTGGAGCATTGCAGACCTGACCATCATTACCAACGGGGTGGATGTCACAGTGACTGTGACCGCTACAAACCAGCAGCAATATTACCGATTACTGGGACAGTAAATCGACAAACAAGGTTGAAACCGGAGCAGTACGGTATTGGTTCTGCTCGGAATTTCAAATCCAACGGTTCAAAACCCATTCAAGGCGGAGAGCCATTTAAATGATTGAATGGTTTCCGCCGCGATTTCAGTTTCAACTGCCGGGCAAAATTTCCACCTGTATGCGCGGAAGCCAGCCAATTCGCCCGGAACCATCGGTGACCTGCAGCCAGTTGTCGCGCTGGTCGAGCACCGCCAGTTCCGCGCCATCGTGAACGGTGAACGCGTTTTGCGCCTCGTCAAACGGCCCGCTGCGCGCGGTGGCATCCGGAGCGACGACGACGGCGGCCGGCCGCGAAAAATGGATGGCGGCGTCAATCGCCAGGCCGGCGCCCGACAAAAGGGTGGCGGCCAGCGTGGCCAGGGTGAGCGGGCGCAGCGTTGACTTGAGTGCCGGGCGAATTTGCATCGCCACCAGCAGGGCAAACAGCAGCCAGAACGCAGCGGCGGCCAGTTCCGTCCATTCATTCAAAGTGAGCGTGCCGAGCCATCCCGCACTGCGGGACCAGCGGCTTTCGCGGATCGTCGGGCCCTGCACCTGGTTGCGCGCGAAATCCAGATTGGCCCGCACCTCGGCGTCGCGCGGCGCCAGTTGCGTCGCCCGGCGATAGGCGGCAATCGCCCGGCCGAAATTGCCGGATTTGAATTCCGCATTGGCGTAATTGAAATAGAGCGCCGGGGAGGTGGCGCCGGATTGGAGGATTTTTTGGTAGGCACCGGCCGCATCACCGAATTTGCCCTCGGCATACAATCGGTTTGCGGCGCTGAATTCAGCCGTCGGGTCAGTGGTTGCCGCCCGGCCGGTGAACATCCCGGCTGCCAGGACGGCGAGTAAAATGTTCAGGTGCGTCCTCATGTTTTCAGCGATTGCAGTTCGCGCACGGCGTTTTCGAATTGGGGAATGACCGCGGCCAGTTCTCCGCTGGTGCGCAGCGGCGCGTAGCGCGCCTGGTTGCAGAGCTGGAATAATTCGCGCAGGCCGGCCAGCGTCGCCTCCGGCGTACCCGAGCGGGCCAGGCGTTCGTCGATCACGGCCTCGGTGATGGACGATGCGGGACAGTCCAGCCGTTCACCCAGTTGTTCCTGCAACAGGCGGAACAGCGTGGCAAAAAAGTCGTCCGACTTGTTCTCTGTCGCGAGCCGGCGCAAATCGTTGAGTCCGTCGCGGACGAGCCGGGCGACGTGGCGTTGCCGCCGCAACCGGGGATTGTTGGCCAGGTTATCGGTGCGTTTGCGCCAGATCAGGGCGGCGAGCCAGGCGAGCACCGGTACACTTTGGGCGGCGAGGAACACCGGTTGCGTCAACAGGGGCGGACCGGTTTGCGTGAGTTTGCCCAGTTGTTCCTTGATGGGCAGCAGGTCCGGTGGCGGCGCCTGGGGATTGGCGGTTTTCACCGCGGCCATCATCGGGGCGGAAGCCGCGCCGGCCGAATGGACCACGAGCGTTACCGGCGGCTCCGACAACGTCCGATAGCTGCCGGCGGCCGGGTCAAAAAAACTGAATGAAAATGCCGGCAACTCATGAACATCCGTGTTTTGCGGGGTGACAATTTGCTCGAAGGTTTTCGTGCCTTGCAAGCCGAGGTTGTCGCTGGGTTCGACCTTGGACGTGGGCGGATAGGCCTTGAAATCGCGCCAGGCGGGCTGGTCGGGCAGCGTCAGCGCATCCAGCGCGCCCCGGCCCGCGATCTGGACATGCACGGTGATGGGGTCGCCGACGGCCAGGTTGGTCGGTCCGGCGCTGACGGTCAGGGTGTAATTGCCGATGGCGCCGTTGAAATTCGCCGGTTTGTTTTCCGCCGGCAACGGCAATGACTGCGCGGTGACCGTATCCGAGGCCAGGGTGATTTGTCGTTGTTCGCCGTTGTTAAACATCCCAAAGAAATCGCGGCGTTGGTTGGGTGAGGGGACCACAATCACCGCGCTGGCGGTAAAGGGCCCGACGCTGATTGGCCCGTGCCGCGTGGCGGTTAAAGCGAGCGAAAGCGGGATGTCCGTGTAAACGCGATTGCCAATTTGCACCTGCTGCCGGTTGCCCTGGGCCATTTTGCCGACGGCGAAGCCATCAGCCGGGGTGGCGGTAAACTGGAAATTGCCGAAATTCTGGACGTCATCGCGCAAATACACATCCAGCCGGGCCGGCAGGACCTCGCCGTCATAAACCGCCTGCCGGGGCAGGGCCAGTTTCATGAAGGCAATCTGGGAGCCGGAACTCACCTCGGCAGCCGTCGGCGCGTTTGGCTGGGTCACCGCCAGTTTCAATGGCTGGCTGGTCAACGCCTGTCCGTTTACGTCAACCGTCATGGCCGGGATGACAAATTCGCCCGTCTTCCTCGGGCTGATGGAAAAAGTGACGGTGACGGTCGAACTCATCTGGCCGTTGACGATGCTGAAATTCTGGGAATTGCCCGCGCTGACAATTTGCAGGCCGGGGACATCCGGTGACGGTGCGGTTTGCGGCTGCCCGCCCTCAAACGTCAGCGACAGCGTTGCGGTTTCGCCCAGCGCAATGGCATCGCGGTCCAGCGACGCGGTAAACGTGGCTGCCGGCAGCGGTATCGCCGCCAGGCACAACCCGGCCAGGACCAGGACCATCCCGGACCATAAATGACTCTTCAACCGACGTTCCATTTTTTAAAAACGCTCAAGAAATTCAGAAAAATAGACATTTCCGGGGGCAAAATGTTCATGCTTCAAACCGCCTGCAACAGCGCGGAAATCAAGCCGTCCGTGGTGTGTTCCTTCGCTTCGAGCGTCGGCTCCAGCCCCAGGGCGCGGATGGCTTTGCTGGTTTCGGGGCCGATGGATGCCAGTTTCGTCTGCGGGAATTTTTTCAACAGTTTTGGCAGGTCGAAGCGCGCGTGGAAATGTTCCAACGTCGAACCGCTCGTGAACGTGATCCAGTCCGCGCCGCTTTCGAGCAGCGTCCGGCCCGCGCCCGTCGGGTCCGCGGTTTCGGCCACGGTCGAGTAGATGGCGATGTCGTCCACGATGGCGCCGAGTTCCTCCAGCGCCTTCGGCAAGTCCGGGTTCGCCACCTCGGCGCGCAGCAGGCACATTTTCAGGTTCTCGACGCTTTCAAATTTCGCGAAGGCGGCGGCGATTTTCTTCCCGGCAAATTCGTCCGGGGTCAAATCCACCTGGAGATGCAGCTCGCGCAGTTTCGCCGCCGTGGCCGGGCCGACCGCCGCGATGCGGACGCCGCCGATGTCGCGCAAATCCTGGAACCGCCGGAAAAAGATGTCGAAAAACGCCGTCACCCCGTTCACGCTCGTGAACACCAGCCAGTCGTAGGCATTCAATCCCAGCAACGCATCCACGATGGCGTCGGCCTCCTTTGGCGGCGCGATTTTGATGGTTGGCACCTCCAGCACGTCCGCGCCCAGTTCCGTCAGCCGCTGCGCAAAACAGCCGGCCTGTTCGGGGCGGCGCGTGACCACCACCCGCCGGCCAAAGAGCGGACGCTGCTCGAACCAGTTCAATTTTTCGCGCAATTTCACCACGTCGCCGATAACGGTGAGCGCCGGCGGAGAAATCTTTTTTTTCGCCGCCAGTTTGGCGATCGTGGCAAGCGTGCCGGAAACGGATTGCTGTTGGCCGAGCGTGCCCCATTGGATGAGGGCCACCGGCGTTGCCGATGACAGTCCGTGCGCGATGAGCGACTTCGTCCAGTCCCCCAGATTGTCCGTGCCCATCAGCACGACTTTGGTGCCGGGGATGCGGGCGATTTGTTCGTAGCGCAAGGCCGTGGCGGCGTCCGCCGAATCGCTGTGGCCGGTGAAGACCGTGAAACTGGAGCAATGGTCGCGGTGGGTGAGAGGAATGCCGGCGTAATTCGGCGCGGCCACGACGGACGAGACGCCGGGGACGACTTCAAAGGGAATTTTCGCGTCCGCGAGGGCCGTGGCCTCCTCGCCGCCCCGCCCGAAAATGTAGGGGTCGCCGCCCTTGAGCCGGACGACGCATTTGCCGGCGCGGGCCCGGGCGATGAGCAACGCGGTGATTTCCTCCTGCGGCATGATCATGTTTTTGCCGCGGGCGATGAGTTCGGCGGCTGGCGGCGCCAGCCGGAGCAGGTCGGGGTTCACCAGTGCGTCGTAGAGCACCACGTCGGCGCGCCGGAGCAGTTCCGCGCCGCGCAACGTGAGCAGGCCGGCGTCGCCCGGCCCGGCGCCGACGAGGTACACTGTGCCTTTGGATTTCACGAACCCAGTTTATTCGGGCGGCGCGTTTGGGCAATGAAAGAGGATGAAAGTTTTAAAGCGCCATCGCCAGAATGGTGGATACGCCGGGCCGCGCTTTAAAATTGAGCTTGACCGGCTTCGGTGGTATTTATCCTGGACGATCAAATCGCCAGCCATGAAGCATCAACCAGGGGTTGTTAATCTGCCGTGCGGATCCATCCTTAATTCCGCGGTGCGTGCAATTTTTATGGTCCTCGGCGGCTTGATGGTTTTTGGCACGATGAACCTCCGGGGAGCGACCGGCACAAATACCTGGGCCAACGGCGATGTCACGGGGGTCTGGAGCAGCACCAGCACTACGACGGACTGGCGCAGCACCACGATTCCCAATGCTCCGGGTTGGATGGCTCAAAGCGCCACAGCCAGCGGGAACAATGGCACAGTGACGCTGGATATGAACGCGACGGTGGGGCAACTCAACAACGGGGGTGGCAGCGGAGGTAATCATTTTACCGTGAACGGGACGGGATTCACCCTCACTTTGGATGGGACCGGCCTTGGCACGAACAAATTTGGGGATACGGAAGTGGCGGCGCTTTTTCACAGTTCGAGCATCAACGCCCTGATTGTCCAGCCCAGCATTGTCATGTCCAACACGGACCTGGACATCGGTACTACCTTCGGGACCACCGGGGCCGGGGCCTCAAACGTCGTCGGTGTTTTGGGCGTCACCACTTTGAATAACGCCGGCAATTCCGGCAACGCGGCGGCGGCGCATAACATCTTCATCAAGGGGGCCGGCGCCAAATCCACCATCAACACCGTGGTCATCAACAGCCGCATTGGCACGACGGGGGCGGGCATTGTCATCTCCAATACTCTGGGCAGCGGTAACGTATTGTTGGCCAGCTCTTTGGGGCCAGGTGTAGTCAATGTCTTTCAAAATGCCGGCAGCACGCTCATCTTGTTGGGCACTAACAACACTTATCCCGGCAATACCACCATCACCGCCGGCACGCTCAAATTGGGCGTTGCCAATGCGATTCCCGGCGGCGCCACGGCCGGCAACGTGAGCGTCAACGGGACGCTGGATTTGAACACGTTCAGCGACAGCCTCAACGGCCTGTCCGGCGCCGGTATTGTGGACACGCTGGCAGGCGGGACTCCCGTGCTGAGCGTGGGCGGCAACAACGCCAGCAGCACGTTCAGCGGCGTCATCCAGGACACCGTCGGGGCGCTGGCGCTGGTCAAAACCGGCAGCGGCATTTTTACGCTGGGCGGCGCAAACACTTACGGCGGCACCACCACGATCAGCAACGGCACGCTGCTGGTGAACGGCTCGCTCGGCACCAATGTCGTCACCGTGGGCAATGGTGCGACCCTGGGCGGTGCAGGAATCCTGGCTGGCCCGGTGACCGTCCAATCGGGCGGCAATCTGGTACCGGGATCGGGCATCGGCGCGGCAGGCGTGGTGCTGAGCTTTTACAACGGTCTGACACTGGCTCCCGGCAGCTTCACTACCATGAAAGTGCAGACCGGCAATCTCAATGATCAGGTGGCCACTGGTGTCACGATCTCCTATGGCGGAGCGCTTACGGTTTTGAACTCGGGCGGCGCATTGGCCTTAAATGACAAATTCACACTGTTCAAGGCCGGCAATTACACCGGCAACCTCATGAGCATCACCCTTCCGGCCCTGGGAGCGGGCTTGATTTGGAGCAACAGCCTGTCGAGCGACGGGCGACTGACGGTCGTAACTGGCACGGTTACCACGGCGGTGATCAGCAACCTGCCGGCAACGGGTGTGCAGGCCGCCACGGCCATCCTGAATGGCCGGGTGGTTTCGACCGGCAATCAGGTTCCGACGGTGACTGTGTATTACGGGCCGGCCGATGGGGGTGCCAATCCCGCTGCCTGGAGCCAGAGCATCGTTTTAGGATTGGTCGATGGGAATTTCAGCTGCCCGGTCACCGGATTGTCCGCCAGCACGACCTATTACTTTGCTGCTGCCGCCACGAATGCTGCCGGAACCGTGTGGGCCATACCTTCGCGCTCTTTCACCACCTTGACCGTCTTTCCGCCGGGGGTGGCGAACCTGCCGGTGAGCGGCGTGAAAGACACGTCCGCGATCCTGAACGGCCAGGTTACCTCGACCGGCAACGAGGTTCCGACGATCACTTTGCATTACGGTCCGACAGATGGCGGTGCCAATGCCGCCGCCTGGAGCCAGAATGTCGTCCTGGGATTGAAAAATGGAAGTTTCAGCTTGGCTGCCGCCGGACTGGCCACGAATGCTCTTTATTACTACGCGGCTTCCGCTTCGAACTCGGCGGGTACGACGTGGGCGGCGCCGTCGCAATCATTTACCACCCTCGCAACCTATGTCCCGATAGCGGCTTTCCTGCCGCCGCAGTCGCAAATCCTGAGCGACATGGTGCTGGCCAACAACTATTTCACCAACAAATGGCCGATGCCCGGTTGCAGCAGTTGCCTGGACGGAGGTCATTCGAGCGATATCTGGACCCGGGCAACCTATTTTGAGGGTGATCTGGCGCTGTATCGGATCAACCTGGACACCAACATTTACAACTACGCCGTGCAATGGGGCACGTTCCACAACTGGAGCCTGCGGTCCGGTGACGCCAACATCACACCCGATGACCAGGGTGCGGGCATGGAATACATCGAGCTTTACCAATTGGACACCACCCAGACCAACCGGTTGGCCCACATCGTCAACAACGCGAACTACTGGGTGAGCAACAATATTGGGCTCAGCGCCTGGTGGTATGTGGATTCCATCCACATGTCCATGCCGGTGTTTGCCAAGCTCAGCGTGTTGAATTCCAATGTCATCAGCACACTGAATTCCAATGCCCTGTATTCACCGGCGATGTATGCCTGGTTCCATAGCATCAAAAGCGTGTTCGGCCGTTCCAACGGTCTTTATAATGCCACCGACCATCTCTGGTGGCGCGACACGAATTTCATGGCCAACTATACGGCGTCGGATGGCACGAAACAAAAATGTTACTGGTCGCGCGGCAACGGCTGGGCCTTCGCCGCGCTCGCCCGCACCATGGATGTGCTGCCGACCAACGATTTGCATTATGCCGAGTATCTGCAGACCTTCCAGGAAATGGCAGCGGCCCTCAAGGCGGTGCAGCGAACGGACGGTTTCTGGAACGTGAACCTTGGCTACACCAACGACTTTCCGGGGCCGGAGTCCAGCGGCACGGCCTGCTTCACTTACGGACTGGCCTGGGGAATCAGACACGGCTACCTCGACGCCAACACGTATTTGCCCGCAGTTGTCAACGGATGGAACGCCCTGGCCATCGGCGCTCTGCATCACAGCACCGGTCTGGACAATGGTTTCCTGGGTTATGAACAAAGCAGCGGTTCCCAGCCGGCTGACGGCCAGCCGGTCACTTACACGAGTGTGCCCAATTTCGATGACTACGGATTAGGACTTTTTCTGCTGGCGGGCAGCCAGGTGTACCAGCTCAGTTCGTCGCCGGGCATCGTGATGTCCCCGCCGGTTTTAACCAACAATCAGGCGCACCTTGATTTTACGATCATCAGCAGTCTGACCAATGTTCCCCTCAACCTGCTGCAAGCTGACCAGTTGGGAGCGGGTTGGATCACCAATCGGACCGCGGTGTTTACCACCAACGTCGCGGGCGTTTCGTATCACTTCACCAGTTCGAACAACGTCGCGACGCGGTTCTATCGCATCCAGGCCGGCCCTTGAGACTTAGCCGGCGCAGACTTTGCGCTTTTAACCGGTACGCGGGCTGCTTATAAATTGCCCGTGCCTCAACCCGGTCAACCCGCCATCAATGCCGCCACGCGCTGCTGCGCGGTCTATGGCTTTCCCATCCGCCATTCGGCATCACCGGCCATGCACAACGCCGCGTTCGCCGCCCTGGGCCTGAACTGGCGTTATCTCGCGTTTGAAGTGCATCCGGACAACCTCCGCGCCGCCATGGCCGGCGCCCGGGCCATGCAATTCGCCGGCCTGAACCTCACCGTGCCGCACAAGCTGCTCGCGCTGGACATGGTGGACGCGCTCGACGTTTCCGCTCGAACGTGGGGCGCCGTCAACACCGTCCTGTTTGAGGGACGGCGCGACGGCGGTGACTGGCTGCCTTTGCGGGAATTTGAACCGGAACCGCCAGCGGAGGTGCGCACCCACGGCTTCAACACGGACGCCGAGGCCGTCGTCACCGCGCTGCGGGAGGATTTGAAGGTGGAACTGCGCGGGGCCAGGGTTTTGCTGCTCGGTGCGGGTGGGGCGGGCCGGACGGCGGCGTTCAAGTTCGCCGCGGAAGGCGTTGGTTCACTGTATCTCGTCAACCGCACGCAGGCCCGGGCGCAGGCGGCCGCGGCGGAAATCAAAAAACAATTTCCGGCCGTGCCGGTCACCGTCGGTTACCCCAAAATGGCGGTGGATTTGATTGTCAACGCGACTTCGCTCGGTTTGAAGCCCGACGACCCGTCGCCCCTGGACGAGCAGCAGTTTCCCGCGCGCCAGGCGCGCGCCGTTTACGACCTGATTTACCGCCCGGCGGAAACGCCGCTGCTCCAGGCGGCCAAAGCCGCCGGATGCAAAACCGCGAACGGGCTCGGCATGTTGCTGCACCAGGGCGCCCGGGCGTTTGAGATCTGGACGGGCCGGCCCGCGCCGCTCGACGTGATGCGCCGCGCTCTGGAAGAAAGTGTTTATGGGCATTGACGCGATGTTTAATGCCCATAACTGGGCGCTGGTGCCGTTCCATTTCTGGTCGCTGTGCTTCTTCGTGCTCGGTTGCATCTCCGGCAGCTTTTTGAACGTGTGCATCCACCGGCTGCCGCTGGAGCTGAGCGTCATCACGCCCCGGTCGTATTGCCCGCACTGCAAGTATGCCATCCCCTGGTATCTGAACCTGCCGCTGGTGACGTGGCTGGCGTTGCGCGGCCGCTGCAAAAATTGCGGTGCGCCCATCTCACCGCGTTATTTCATCGTCGAACTGCTCACGGGCGTGGCGTTCCTGGGCTGCTGGCTGACCTTCGGCAACCCTGGCCATCCGTTGCCGACCCTGCCGCTGGCCCTGGTGTATTCGCTTTTCCTCGCCGGTTTGATTGTGGCCACGTTCATCGACATCGAACACCTTATCATCCCGGATGAAATCACCCTCGGCGGCATGGTCGTGGGTTTGATTGCGTCATGCTTGCTCCCGTCATTGCATGGGACGGATGCCTTGCCCGTGGGGATACTGCGGGGTTTCATCGGCGCCATCACCGGGGCAGGGACGATTTATGCAATATTGCGTGTGGGCAAATGGCTGTTCGGCCGGCAGCGGGTGAAATTGCCGGCTGACACCCGGATTGTTTTCAGCGACACCGCGGTGCATCTGCCTGACAAGGATATTCCCTACGAGGACCTGTTTTACCGGCAGTCGGACGTGGTTGTGGTGAAGGCAAAACGGGTTGAACTGATTGACCGGAGCTATTTCGATGCCGTCGTCCGGTTGTCGCCATCTTTGCTGCAAATTCATCAGGACCACTTTGAGCCCGAGGAGTTTGACCCGGAGGCGGTCCGCCAAATGGAAATTGTCAGCGCGGAGGTGGTGCTGCCGCGCGAGGCGATGGGTTTTGGCGACGTGAAATTCATGGGTGCCATCGGCGCGTTCGTCGGCTGGCAGGGCGTGCTTTTTACCCTGACGGTCAGCTCCATGATCGGGGCGATCTACGGGACGGCCATGGTGGTGTTGCGGAAGCGGGACTGGTCGGGGCGGCTTTATTTTGGTCCGTTCATCGCCCTGGCGGCGACCATCTGGATTTTTGCCGGCCCCGCCGCGGTTGCCTGGTATCAAAACCTCATGTTGTCCCTGACGGCAATGGTCTTCCGGCAATGAATGGCGGTGTTGGACCGGTTGGTTATAGTGTGTTCCTTCCTCAGTGCATCGTTGGTTTGGGGACACAACCTGCCCGGACGGTCTATCGGAACTGCAAATAGGTGCGGCTGCCGTCGGCTTTGGCCCCGCCGGGCTGGCTTTCCGTGAGGAAAAGGCGCCCCGCTTCCACTTTGCCGGTGGAAAGAAGATAGTCGCGGACGGCTTTGGCGCGATCGGATGCGAGCAGGGTGAAATCGTCGTCCGTGACCGGCAAGCTGGCCAGCAGCAATACTTCCATCGGGTCGGCCGGCGCTACGGACTTGAACTGAGCGGAGGTCGTGGCCGGCCGGGCTGATTTGGGCGCGGCAGCCGGCACACCTTTCATCAAAATGGTCGCCCCCTTGTCGGTTTCAGTGGAAGGCGCTTTGATCTGTGCGGCGATGCCGGCCAGGTTGGTGTGGGCAGCGATGAAGTCGGCGTTGATGACACCTTTGCCCACCGCTTCGCTGTATAGCTTCTTCACCCAGGCGCTGTGTTGCTCCGGGGTCACCGTGATCTGGGCGGGTGTGGTGGCCGAGCGTTCGGACTTGCGGAGCGACTGCCATTGCCGGGTGCGGATTTGTTTGTCCAGGCTGGCGGAGCGCAAGCTGTCCTGGTCGGCCTGGGGATCGACGCTGCCGGTAATCTCCAACTGCAGGGCCGGCCGTTCGTAAAGTGCTTTTACCAGGGAATCCAGCTTCTTTTCGTTGCCGAGCGACAGGACCGCGTTGCCCGGCGCGAAGTCCTGATAGCTGAGTTCCTCGCCGCCGCCGCCGACCAACGCGCCCAGCAGCGAGAACGGCGACGTCGCGGCCTTGACCAGAATGTTCATGAGTGTGTGAATGACGACCCGGCTGACGCGGAATTGCGGGTCGTCCAGGCTGCCTTCCACGGGCACGTCGAGCAGTATCTGCCCGTTACGGTCCTTAAGGATGGCAATGGCCAGGCGCACCGGCAGGTGCGTCGCGTTGGTGCTTTCCACCTTGTCGCCAAAAGTGAACCGGTCGAGCGTAATGACGTTCTTCGATTTCAGTTTCCGCCCATCGAGATCATAGGCCAGGTTCAGGTTCAACTTTCCCTCGGCGATGCGATAACCGGCGAACTTGCCGGAATACGGGCTGGCGGGCGTCAAATCCATGTCCTTGAGCGTGATTTTCAGGTCCTTGGTCCCGGTCAGGTTGAAGGGATTGATATGCCCGGCGATCTCCACCGGGCCCACTCCGTCCACGGCGGCGTGCAGGTTCACCTCAGCGTTTTGGGTTTCCGTGGACGAAAGTCCGGTGATAGCGCCGCCGAACTTCTGGACGGCCATGTGCAGGCTCGGCGTGAGCGAGCGGTCGATGAGGCTGGCGCTGGCGTTGGAAATAACGATGCTGCCGATGGCAATGGGCGGCATCATCGCCGCCAGGCTTGTGTAGGTGTCGGCGACGGATGTTTTGGCAACGTTGGTGTTGGTGGTTGCCGGTGCAATGGTGTCCGCCAGAACATTCGTGTCGGCCGGATGCAACGCGGCCAGCAGATTGATAGTGCGGTTGGTTCCGATGACCAGGCTCACCGCCACGTCGTCGAGGGCGATTTCCTTGATGGCCGCGCCCAGCGGGTTCACGCTGGCATCAATGCCGGAGACCCGGACCGAACTCCATTTCAAGAGGTCTTCACCCATGACCCCGTCAACGGTGTGAAAATCGTCAAGCCGGACATCGCCATGGAAGGTGATTTTGGGCAACGCATCCTGAGGCGTCCGGATCCGGACCTGGCCGTGCACGCCGAACTGGCTTCCCAGGATGAGCAGATCGAGCTTCGGTTCGAGATACGGGTCGAGCGTGCCAAAGTCGAGCCGGTCCAGGTCGAGCCGGATGTCGGCGGTCAGCGGGGTGAAAGACAACACCGTCTCGGTTTTGATGGTGCTGTTGGTGTTCCAGCGCAGGGAAAGTTCGGTGGTGAGGTTTGTTTTTGGGTCGTTGGAAATGTTTTTGACACTCAATGTGACATCGTCGAGGTTCAGCCGGGCCGGGCGGGAATTGGCCCGGTCTTCGAGGCGAAAGGCGCAATTGGTGAACTCCGCATCGCGAATGGTGCCGGTGCAAAGATTGGTGCTGTTGCGGAGCAGGGCGACGGCATTGGTCAGGGAACCCAGCAGTACCTGAATGGGGTCCGGCGCGTTGGTGCCAGTTTCCGCCGGCGGGACCACCGCGGCCGCGGCCGCGTTCGTTGAATCATTCCGCTGGCGCTGGAAAAAGATTTTGCCGCCGTCGGCCGATACCAGGCCGATTTCCGCCTGCCGGGCCACGGCGTCCGCGTTCACCCCGGTCACGGTCAACGCGGCCAGTTCCAGCAGATTGGCCTCACTGCCGGGCTGGGCGAGCTTGAAATTCCGGAGGGTGAAAGAGGTGTCAGTCACGGTCATGACCCGGTTGGTGGCACTGAGGTTCAGGTGGTAATTCACGTGGACGCCCACGACCCCGTCGCGGATTTCAAAGGGCACCTGGTCCTGATAGAGCGGGGAATATTTGTTCAAAGCGAAGTTATCCATGGTCAGCTCGCCCTGGGAATGCAGGGGATCGAGGAAGAAAAAGCCGCTCCAGGAAATGGTTTCACCCGCGTCCGTCGTGCCGGTAAACGTGTGGGGGTTTTTGTTGCTGGGATCGGTGCGGAAATGTTCCAGCGTGAAATTCAACGGGCCGACCGTCCGCTTGAACGGCGTGCGATGCGTCAGGTCCGTCACCGAGGCGGTGGCGTTGGTGATTTGCAGCCGGCCAATCCGCAGGGCGATGGGTATGGCCAGCGCTTTGGGCGGGGCGGCGGGCGCATTGGTGGAAAGTGTGTTGGTTGATGAAAATTTCGTGAGGAGGTCGGAAAAATTAAACGTGCCATCCGTGTTCCTTTGGGCGCGGGCGAAAGGGCCGGTCACGCTGATTTGTTTAAAAACCCAGGGATGGCCCAGGAACGACGAAAGCTGGAAATTGACATAAACCTCGTCCCACGAAAGGAATGGCTCGCCGTCCTTGTCTTTGACGAGCAGGCCGCGAATGGTGACCGAGAATGCGAACGGGTTGATTTTCACCTTCCGGATGGAAACCTCGCGGTCGAGCTGTTGGGACAGTTGTTTGACTGCCACGGAGCGGATGATGGGCGGCAGGATGAAGAAACCGATGACGGCGTAAGCGAACAACAGCCAGAAAATCCAAAGCGCCTGCTTGCGCCGCCGCAGCGGAAGGGAATCCCAAGCCTTAATCTTGATTTTGTTGCCCAAGCAAACAGGATTTTGCGCCTGATGCCCTTGTGCCGTCAACTCCTTCGTGCGGTGGTCAAATGGCGAAGTCGGTGTATTCGGGCTTCACCGCTTCGGTGGGCGGGAACAGCATCCCGGCGCCGACGGTGGCGTTGGTGCCTTGTTCAATCAAAATAAAGGACCCGGTCAACCGGTTCGTTTTGTAACCGTCATAGACAATTGGTTTGGCCGTTTTCAGGCGGACGATACCGACGTCGTTGACGGCCAGGGCGGCCTGCGCGTCTTCCGGTTCAAAGGTGTCCATGTTGATGCGGCTTTCCACCTGGGTGATGACGGCCTGGATGACTTGGGTGGCGTGCTTGAGATAATATTTTTTGCCTGCTTGCAACTTTCGCTGGTGCATCCAGCAGATGTGCGCATGCAAATCGGAGCCCTGGCCCGGCAGATTTTCCAGGCCCACAATCATGTCGCCCCGGCTGATGTCAATGTCATGTTCCAGGCAGAGGGTGACCGATTGCGGACAAAAGGCCTCTTCCAGCGAGCCGTTGTAGGTCCAGATGTCCTTCACGGTGGATTTGATTCCGGCGGGCAGCACGGCCACGGTCTGGCCTTTGCGCACGATGCCGCTGGCGATCT
>CAYPSF010000036.1:0-31399 GCA_964413165.1 uncultured Bifidobacteriaceae bacterium | reverse complement strand
ACCGGCAAGGTCCAGCCCAAAAAAGAGACCGTCCGCATCAATTTGCCGCCCAAGCCCTCCACGGCGCCAACCATCAAACTGCCGACCCTGCCGCCGGGTGGTCCGACCGGCGCTCCCAGTGCCATGCCCTCGCCGGGCGCGGCCAAACCGGCACCGGTGGCCGCCGCCGCACCTCGCGCCGCCGCCGCCGCGGCACCCGTCGCCCAGACCCGTCCCGCTTCAACAGTCCAAAGAGCCGCAGTGCCGGCTGGCGCTCCAACGATCGGCGCGCTCGATCGCATGCTGATCATGGCTGCCGCGGTGACCGGAGTATTTGCCGTGGGTACCGTGGCCTGGATGTTTTTAATCCTCAAAGACGCGCTCGGTTAAAACTGGTTTTGATCGCATTGTTTCCGTGCTCCAATTACCATTTGACGTATGGCTTCTCCCTTGATTGTTACGCTGACGCAAGAAAGTTTTGCCCAGCAGGTTCTGCAATCGCCGGTGCCCGTGCTCGTTGATTTCTGGGCGGAATGGTGCGGCCCCTGCAAAATGATCGCCCCGCTCCTCGATGAACTCGCCGATGAATACGACGGCAAGGTTAAAATCGGCAAGGTGAACATCGACGAACAGCAGTCGCTGGCCACTGAATACGGCATTCGCGCCATTCCCACCCTGCTGCTCTTCCACAAGGGCCAGGTGGCCGACCAGATCGTCGGCGCGCGCAGCAAGCGCGATTTCAAGACCAGCCTCGACCGGGTCGCGGCCTGACCGCCGCCCGTCCCGCGAGGCGGGGATTATGCCGCTCATCGTCTCGCCCCGACAATTTACCCAGCGGGCCGAGTTCTATCATCAACTCAATCAGTTCACGTCCGCCGGCATTCCCATCGTCCGCGCCCTGGAGCAGATCAAACGCAGCCCCCCCGCTGCTGCCTACCGCGTGCCGTTGCAACGCCTGCTGGATGAACTCGCCAAGGGTGCGACCCTGGCTGAATCATTGCAGGCGCTCGACTGGTTGCCCGAATTCGATCTGGCTTTGATTGGGGCCGGCGAAAAAAGCGGGCGGCTCGATGCCTGTTTCCGCCTGCTCGCCGATTATTACAACGACCGCGCCCGGGTTGCGCGCCAGGTCATTGCCGATTTGATGTATCCGGTCGCGCTGTTACATATGGCCGTCTTCATCTTTCCCTTTGCGCAATTCTTCCTGACCGGCAATTTGCTGGTTTACCTGGCAAAAACCCTCGGCGTTCTGATCCCCCTCTACGCGGTGACCGCATATGCGATTTATGCCACCCAAAGCAAACACAACGAAGACTGGCGCGCCCGAGTCGAATCGCTCCTGCGCCCGGTCCCCATCCTGGGTACCGCCCGGCATTATCTCGCCCTTTCCCGTCTCGCCGCGGCGCTCGAAGCGCTCATCAGCGCCGGCGTCAACGTCTTTGAAGCCTGGGACCTGGCGGCTACCGCCAGTGGCTCTCCTGCCCTGCGCCGTACCGTTGCCGCCTGGAAACCACATATGGTTGCCGGTCAAATGCCGTCTGAAGCCGTGCGCCTCTGCCCGTTGTTCCCGGAAACCTTCGCCAACTTTTATGCCAGCGGCGAGATCAGCGGCAAACTCGATGAATCGCTGCGCAACTTGAACCGGATGTACCACGATGATGGCACGCGCAAGCTCCATGCCTTCGCCACCTGGACTCCCCGGCTCGTTTATCTGCTGGTCGCGCTGATGATTGCCTACAAAGTCGTCCAGTTCTATCTGGGTTACTTCAATGAAATCAATGCGGCGAGCCACTTTTAATTCCGCTTTGCACCCCGGGCCTTCACGAATTAACTTCGCCGCATGACACTGATGGAACTGCTTGCCAACGAGGAACTCCGGCGGCGTGAATTCCCCGTCGCCCGCGACAAGGTATTCCTTGCCCACGCCGGGGTCTGCCCGCTGCCCCGCCGCGTGGCGGCCGCCATCGCCGAATGTGCGCAAGGCAGCACGCTCGGCGACCAGGAAGCCTTGGTCATCCACCGCTTGAACGATGCCCGCCGTCTGGGCGCGCAATTGCTCCATTGCCAGCCGGAGGAGGTCGCGCTGGTCGGGCCGACGTCGCTCGCGTTGAGCTTTGTCGCCGCCGGGCTGGGTTTTCGCAAGGGGGATAACGTTCTGATTTATCATGACGATTATCCGTCAAATGTTTACCCTTGGATGGCACTGGCCGGACGCGGCGTCGAAGTGCGCCTGCTTAACACCCGCGGCCTGGGGATCATCCGGCCGCAGGACGTGCTGGGGCAGGTGGACGAAAACACGCGGCTGGTTGCGCTGGCGTCCTGCCATTTTATCAGCGGTTACCGGCTGGAGCACCAGGCCATTGGCAAAGGGCTGCAGGAACGCGGCATTTTGTTTTGCCTCGACGCGATTCAAACCCTGGGGGCGTTTCCGACGACCGTGGAACACGTGGATTTTCTCGCCGCCGATGCGCACAAATGGCTGCTCGGTCCCTGTGGCGCGGGCCTGCTTTACGTCCGGCGCGAACTCCAGGAAAAATTGAGCCCGCCGGTCTACGGCTGGCACAACGTGCGAAACCCGAATTTTGTCGCGCAGGAACAAATCGTCTTCCGCAACGGCGCGGTCAAATACGAGGCCGGCACGCATAATCTGATCGGCCTGGTCGGTTTGGTCGCCGCGCTGGAGCTGGTTTTGGAAATCGGCGTGGAGAACATCGCCGCCGAGCTGCTGCGCAAGCGTGCGTGGCTGGTGCCGGCACTGCAGGCCAAAGGTTTCACGGTTTTGAATGCGGAAGCAAAAACTGAAAACGCCAGTGGCATTATCACCTTTCACCAGCCCGGCCAGGACCTGCCGTCCGTGCATAAAAAATTGTCCGATGCCGGCATCATCGCTTCGTTACGCACCGACCGCCAGGGACAAAATTACCTGCGTCTCTCGCCGCATTTTTACAACACGGACGCGGAGTTAGAGCGCCTGCCGGGCTTGCTGTAGCCGTGCCGACGGGCGCGGTTACCACTCATCCTGCCGGCTGTAACCGCGGATGGAGGCCCGCCACCAGGGCGCGAGCGATTCGCCGGTGCGCAGCCAGGCTTCATGATGCAGCCAGACCATGGTGTGCGCATCGCTCATGATCAACAACCGTTCCGCCGGCGTCAATTTGTCCGGCCCTCCAGCCAGCAACCGTTCACCCAGCGCCCGAACGTGGGGACCGCCCACGCCCAAACCGGCCAATTGCTCGGCGTAAACCGGGTTGAGCTGTTTCTCGCGCAGCAGGGTGACGTGAATGGCGTTGACGTAGGGGTCAAGCACCGCTTCCGCCAACCCCATGTGGGGACGCCGCGGGGAAGTGTCCTCGGTGATCTCGTGGACCTTCATATTTGCCCGCAGCGCGGCCAGTTCCGGTGGCGGCGCGATTTCTTCCGGTGTCAGAAACAATCCGACTTTGCGGGCCCGGGCACCATAAGTGCGCCGGCTGGTGAAAACGCTTAATGGAATGGACAGGACCATTCCAGCGAGCACCGGCGTGAACCACCAGAACAACGACGGTCCCAACCACCACATGAACGCCCCCCATATCAATCCGATCAACGTGTGCCCCCAATGTCGCTGGATGGCGTAAGTCCACGTTGTGCCGTCGGCAGCGCGGATTTGCGGGCCCCAGCCCACACTGACTCCGAGCAGATTGGTGACGACAAAACGCGTATGCCAGAGCATCAGCAAGGGTGCGTGTAACGTGGAGAAAACCGTCTCCATCACCACGCTGACGGTCGCACGTTCCAGTCCGCCAAACGCATGGCGGCGTTCCGAATCATACGCCAGTTCCACCAGGGCGAGGGCCTTCGGCAGCATGATGACCCCCATGCAAATGACGAAGATCAGCAGGGCATGGGCCGTGCCGCTCAAGTTCAAATACGGAGTGAAGGCATGAACGGTGATGTCCGACAGGCCGGTGTAGTTCTGAAACCAGCGAATCCAGTTGAACGTGAGCAAAAATGCCAGCCATAAGGGTCCGGCCAGATAACCGCAAATCCCCAGGATCAAATGCAACCGGCTCACGCCGCGCAGCCCGCGGGCGAACAGCACCAGGCCATGCTGCAGGTTGCCCTGACACCAGCGGCGCTCGCGCTGGGCGTTTTCAATCATGGCCTGCGGCGCCTCCTCGTAACTACCCTCCAGGTCATAGGCAAACCAGACTTCCCGGTCCTCGCGCACCATCAACGCGGCCTCCACAAAATCGTGGCTGAGAATCTGCCCGCCGAACGGCTTGCGTCCCGGCAACTGCGGCAGGTCGCAATATTGCATGAACGGCTCGGTGCGGATCAGGGCGTTGTGCCCCCAGTAATTTCCCAGATCGAGCGCCCAGTAATTCAGGCCGGCGATGAAGACCGGCGCATAGAGACGATTGGCGAACTGCTGGATGCGGCCGAACAACGATTCGGCATTGACCGTGGCGGGCACCGTCTGGATCAGACCAACGGCCGGGTGCACCTCCATCAATTTTACCAGGTCCACGAGTGTTTCGCCCCGCATGATGCTGTCGGCATCGCAAACCATGAAGTAACGGTAGCGGCGGCCCCAGGCGTTGAGAAAGTCACGGACGTTGCCGCTTTTGCGGCCTTCATTGCTCAGGCGTCGGCGATAGTAAATACGGCCCAGCGCGTCCAGCTCGCGGATCAAATCGCACCAGCGGCGTTCCTCCTCAACCCGCTTGTCCGGGTCGGTGGAATCGCTCAAAATGAAAAAATCGAAGCGCTCCAACTGGCCGGTCTTCTGGAGCGATTCATAAGTCGCGCGCAAACCCTCGTAAACCCGGAAGATGTCCTCATGGTAAATCGGGAAAACAATCGCCGCGCTGATGCCCGCGATGTCCTGGTCGCGGTAATTTTTCAACCGGGTGATGCGCCAGCGTGTGCCAAACATCCTCAGAAAAAAACCATATACGCCGTGCATGGCGCCGATGGCGATAAACAAAAACAAAATCACAAACAAGGCCAGCAACAGGGTACGTGAGATCGACCAGCCCGTGCGCCAGAGCAGGTCGGCAAACAGCCACGAGACGATGCCGGTGAGCGACACGGCCGAGGAATAAAACAGAAACAACCGCCGGCCATGCTGGAGGCGGGAAGCGGGCAGGATGGTCAGTGGCGGTTTTTGAGGAGAATCCGGCATGGTTTATTGGTGCGTGAGCCGGAAAATCAACGCGAGCAACAGGCCGAACAACAACCAGGCCAGCACCATCCGGACATACGGGATCCGGCCCAGATTGGTCAGGGTGGCAATGGGACCGAGATCCAGCGGACGCGGCGCCATCTTGGACAGCTGGAAATCCGGTCCGGCACGCAAAAAACTCTCCCGCATGGCACTGACAAATTCCTCCGGCCACGGACCCGGTCGCAGGAATTGTTCCTGCCATCGGCCGGGCATGTCGGCAAGCAGCAAGGCCAGCCGGCCGCGGGTCGAGAGGGTCTGGTCGCTCCCGGCGGGCGACACCCGCAACACTTCCGCGAACCATTCCGTGACCAGATGATCCATTTCCTCGGCGGCCAGCTGGGTGGCGGAACGGGCGGGCTCGACCGGTGCCCGGCGGGCGGCGCGTTCAAGCACCCGCAGTACGAGCTGGCCGAGCAAGGCCTTGTTGCGGACGCGCAAGGCGTGGAAATAATTCTCCACCTTCTCATACGCCGCATTCCACTCCTCCAATGGGCGTCCGGCCAGATGGCCGGATGAATCGGTCAGCGCGCCAATGCCGTTCATGGCGGGCTCCATTGGTAGGTCCAGGTTTCGCTTAAAATATTGGTCCCCTTTTGCAAGGTACAACGCAGGTCCACCGGGTCGGTATTCCCCGGACGGGGCTGCATCTTCAATACGACGCGCCAGGTGCCGGAATTGGAATTGTGCAGCACTTGATTGTAATAAATCGCCGCGTTGGTGCTGCAATTGGCGATGGCCTGGGGCGGGTCGCTTTCGGGAGTAGCGTCGAGCCCCGGCCCGTCGAAATCAACCACGAACTGCCGGCCATTCGAACCGCTCGTGTCCAGTCCCACGCGTGTGGACACGACCCGGTCTTCAGACAATCGGTTGGTTTCGCCCATCCAACGAAGGGTGTAGCCGAAACGGCAAGGTTGCAGCGGTGCGGGCTTTTCCCTGGGATCCCAAAAAACGACAATGTTGTCGAAACCCTCGTAGTTCGCCGTCAACTCCACCAGATGCAGATTGCCGTCGCCCCAATTGCCCCGCGGCTCGATCCACACGCTCGGTTCCTGCTGAAAAGGGGTGAACAGGTCTTGATACGCCGTGAACGAACGTTCGCGCTGCAACAGCCCGAAACCGCGGACATTCGGGGCGGAAAAAATCTGATGGCGCAGGACGGAGGGATTGTCGAGCGGATGCCAGAACACCTCACCGTTGTCCATGCGGACCAGCAATCCATCGCTGTCATGGACTTCGGGACGGTAATCATCGAACTTGCGTTCCGAATTTTTGCCGAACCAAAACATGCTCGTCAGCGGCGCCCAACCGATGGTCTTGATGGGCAATCGCGCCGCGTTCACGGCGTGAACCTTGTTGGTTTCCCGAAAAAACAGCACCGCCTCAACGTCCACCACGGTCGTATCGCCCGGATGGATGAGAAATTGATACGCGCCGGCACAACTGACACTGTCCAGGATGGCATAGAGCGTCAATTGCCCGCCATCCTTTTGCGGTTTGCCCAGCCACCAGTCGGTAAAAATGGGGAACTCCTCCGGTCGATCCGGTTCACCGCAATCCAGGGCCAGCCCGCGCGCCGACAGGCCGTACCGCTGCCCCTTGCCCAACAGCCGGAAATAGCTCGCGCCGAGGAACGCGCCGATTTCATCCCATTTGTTCGTATCGTTCAAGGGATACAACAGGCGGAACCCGGCATAACCCGTGTCCGCCGGGATCTCGTTTTGAATGTGCAAGGCGCGATAATTGAAAAAGTCCTGCACGAACCGGATTGGCTGCACGTGGGTGGGTGAGAATTCGTAAACGTGCACCGGCTCCTGGTAAAGATAGCCCGGATGAAAGAATTCCACGCGAAAAGGCAGGTCATCCGCCGCCCACAACGCCCGGTCATGCCGGAATTCAATCTCGCGATACTTGTCGTAATCCAGGTTCTCCTGCCGCAATACCTTCGGCAAATCTGCGCGCGGCGAGTGAAACGGCTGGCGCGCGCGCTCGAGAGCGCGTTGCGCCACGTAATCCATGTTGATCTCGGCCGACTCAGCCCCGATCAAGACCCTGCCGGTCAACACCAGTCCGACTGTTAAAATCAGGCAACTCCATCGCCACATTGGGATTAAGGAGAACCGAAGTGGGCAAAATATGCAAGTTCAGCCAGCAACTACTTGAACGACAAGTAATTAAGATGTCAGGCCGGACCGCTTAATCCAATGTCTGCCGGTAACGCTTGATGCCAATCCCCAGCATCACGACCAAAAACAGCGCAATCGGCCAAAGGTCGGGCGCGATTTCGGCCAGGCCGTTTCCCTTCAGCAGGATGCCGCGTACGACCCGCAGAAAATGTGTCAATGGCAAGACCTCGCCGATGGCCTGCGCCCAGTCCGGCATGCCGCGGAACGGAAACATGTAGCCGGACAACAACAGCGAGGGCAGGAAAAAGAAGAACGCCATTTGCATCGCCTGCAGCTGATTTTTGGCGATGGTCGAGAAGGTGATGCCCACGGCCAGGTTGGCCACGATAAACAAGAACGTCAGCACCAGCAGCAACGGCACACTGCCCACGATCGGCACGTTGAACAGAAATTTCGACGCGATCAATATCAGAAAGACCTGGATGTAACCCACCATGATGTAAGGAATGATTTTCCCGATCATCACCTCGCCCGGACGCACCGGGGTCGAAAGCAGGTTTTCCATTGTGCCCCGCTCGCGTTCGCGCGTGATGGCCAGCGACGTGATGATGATCATGGTCATCGTCAGCATCACCCCCATGAGTCCGGGGACGATGTTGTACTGGGTGATATTTTCCGGGTTGTAATGTTGATGCACCACCAGGTTGAACGGGGGGGGCGTGCCGCGCAATCCCGCCAGCGGCCCGGTCAGGTCGCGATTCAGCACGGTAGTCGTCAACAGGTTGATGGCGCTGATGGCGTAGCCGACCGCCGAAGGATCGGTGGCGTCGGCTTCCAGCAGCAAATCGGGCCGTTCGCCGCGCAGCAGCTGGCGCGAAAAATCCACCGGGATGTGCACGGCAAACTGGACCGTGCCTTGCGCGAGCAACTTCTTGATTTCTGCCTCGCTCTTCGGTTCACAGACCACGTCGAAATAGCTACTGTTGTGCAACCCCCACACGATGGTCCGCGAAAATACACTGTTGTCGGCCGAATATACCGCCGTGGGCAGGTGCTTTGGATCGGAATTGATCGCGTAACCGAACAAAATGAGCTGGATCATCGGAATGCCGATCATCATGGCAAACGTCAGTCGGTCACGGCGCATCTGGATGAATTCCTTCGCGACAATCGCGCAAAACCGCCGCCAGTTGAATTCGAGCAGTTTCACGAGAAATTGTCCCGGGCCGTTTCCATCAGGCTGATGAAAACGTCTTCCAGACCGCATTTGATTTGTTGCCAGCGATACGCACCGGTCATCCATGGCCCCACGCTTTCGCGCAAGGCGGCCGCGTCCCGCCCGCTGACATGCATTGTCGTGCCGAAGGCGACCACCTGATCCACCCCGGGCCGGCCCCGGATTTTTTCCGCCAGGGACGGCAAATCCGGCCCGGCAACCTCCCAGGTCGTCAACCCGGCCGCTTTCACAACTTCCTCCACGCTGCCCCGGGCGAGCAAATTGCCGTAGGCGATATAGGCCAGCCGGTGGCAGCGCTCGGCTTCATCCATGTAATGGGTCGTGATCAGCACTGTCAGTCCGCCAGCCGCGAGCTGGTGAATTTCCTCCCAGAAATCACGGCGCGCCTTGGGATCCACGCCCGCCGTCGGCTCGTCCAGCAGCAGCAATTGCGGCTCGTGGATGAGGCAGGCGGACAACGCCAGCCGTTGTTTCCAGCCACCGGAAAGGGTGCCGGCGAGTTGCCGGCGGCGCGCGGTCATGCCGAGGCGTTCCAGGCTCTTTTCAACGGCGGCCTTGCGCTCCGGCACGCCGTAAATCCGCGCGATGAAATCCAGGTTTTCCTCGATGGTCAGGTCCTCGTAAAAGCTGAACCGCTGGGTCATGTAGCCGATGCTCTTCTTGATCTCGCGGCAATCGGTGCAGATGTCTAAACCCAGGCAACGGCCGCTCCCGCCGTCGGGCGTTAGCAGACCGCAGAGCATGCGCAGGAACGTGGTCTTGCCGCTGCCATTCGGGCCCAGGAAACCGTAGATCTCGCCGCGTCGCACCTGCATGGGAATGTTATTCACCACCGTGCGGTTGCCGAACCGCTTCGTGATGCCCTGGACGTCAATCACGAGATCGTTTGCACCCATAACTTCATGGATTTACCAGTACGTCCACCGGCTGGCCCGGGCGCAGGCCGGCCGCATCGGCGGGGGAAAACTTCGCTTCGATCATGAAAACCAGCTTGGCGCGGTTCTCGCGGCTGTAAATCACCGGCGGCGTAAATTCGGCTTCGGTGGAAATATAATTGATCGTCGCCGGATACGCCTGCGGGCCGCCGTCAAACGTCACGCTCACGGTTTCGCCGGGTTTGATTTTCGGCAGGACCGCCTGGGGGACAAAGAAACGCACTTTGAGGTTGGCGGGCGGCAACAACTCGACCACCGGCTTGCCCGCGGCGACCCATTCGCCGACGCGATACAAAGTGTCATGCACCTGTGCATTCGCCGGGGCAAATTGCTGTTTTTGGTCGAACGACCAACGCGCCTTGTCCAGCGCGGCGGTTTGAGACGCCACCTGCGCCTGGCCGGCGTCGCGTTGCGCCCGGGCCTGGTCGAGTTCCTCGGCCGAGACAACCCCCTGGTCTTTTCGCAGCTGGACCCGGCGGTTGAACGCGGCTTCGGAAAGCACCAGGTTGGCCTGCGCCTGGGCCAGGTTTTTTTCCGCTTCGGCCAACGCCGCCGCCTCCGAACCACGCTCCAGCTCGAACAATAGCCGGCCGCCGGTTACCTGGTCACCGCGGGCCACGGCCAGATTCGTGAGCGCACCCCCGAGCGGTGAGGCGACATAAACATATTCGCCCTCGATATAACCTTGAAAGACATTTGCCGGGTCCGGCGAGCAGCCGGCGCTGGCAATCACAGCCAGCAGTGAAACACAGGCCATGATGAAATCACTTCGCCGCCACATTGAACAAGGAAAGCCCATGTGACGGAAATTTGCAAGTTTGCGTCGCATCGTCCACATGATAAATTCAGATCCCTATGAAGAAGTTACTTGTCTGCGCTGGAGCGCTCATTTGTTTTGCCTGGACCATCTTTGGCCAAAGCACCAATGCCAACGTCAGTGTGCCCGGCTGGATCACCCGTCCGCTGTCGCTGGCGGATAGTCTCAACATCGCGCTCTCGCAAAACCCCACCATCCTCAAAGCCAAGAACGATCTGGATGCGCAGTATGGCGTGGTGGTACAAACGCGGGCGGTGGTGCTGCCTCAGTTGTCGGTGAACGGCACGTACAAAGACACCGAACGGAGTGCAATTGAAAATTTTCCCGGTGGCGCCACCACACCAGACCAAAACTGGAATGGGGGCGTGAAAATCGTTCAAACCATCTATCAAGGCGGCGCGCTCAAGGCGGCCGTGCGCGCGGCCAAGGTCACCAGGGAACAGGCTTTGGCGCAATATCAGACGACCCTCGCCGACACGTTGCTGGCCGTGCGACTGGCGTATTACGACATTTTGCTCGCGGCACAACAAATCACCGTGAACGAGGCTTCCGTCAACCTGCTGGAAAAGGAACTGGAAGACCAGCAACGCCGTTACGACGCGGGCACCGTGCCGCATTTCAACGTGTTGCGCGCCAAGGTTTCCGTGGCCAATGCGCGTCCTCCCTTGATCAAGGCGCAGAATAATTATCGCATCACCAAAAACAACCTGTGCAATTTGCTGGGTTACAACCTGCCGCGCGATGTCTGGGACAACATTCCGCTGAACCTGATCGACACACTCGACGCGGCACCGTATCAAATCAATTTGTCCGACGCATTGCAACAGGCACTGGCGAAACGGCCCGAACTCGTCGCATTGCGCAAAACGGAAGAGTTGCAGAAACTCAGCATCATCAACGCCCAGTCCGGTTACAAACCGAACCTGCAACTTTTTGCCGGCTACAACTGGTTGAACCGGCAATTTGGCGACCCGCCCGCAATGGCAACCCCAGGTCTCAATCAATATGTCGACGGCTGGAACGCCGGAGCCCAGATGAACTGGAACATTTTTGACGGGCTGTTGACGCGCGGCAAGGTCGTTCAAGCCAAGGCACTTCACGAAAAATCCCAAACCGCCGTGGACGAAGAGGCGCGCAATGTTGAATTGGAGGTACGCACCGCCTATTCCGATTTCCTTGAAGCGCAGGAGGTTCTGGAATCGCAAAAAACCGTGCTGGCCGAGGCCGAGGAATCTTTGCGCGAAGCCAACGCCCGCGCCGACGCCGGCACCGGCACGCAACTGGACGTGCTCGATGCCGAGAATTCGCTCACCCAGGCGCGCAGCACGCAGGCGCAGGCGTTGCATGATTACGATGCCGCGCGCGCCCGGTTTGAGCGCGCCATCGGCGCGGAAATGGCTCAAAACCCCGCCCCCGCAAAGCCGTGATTTGCCGTTGACGACCACGGCGGTCATGGAGGACTTTGTCGGGCTATGGCAAAAATTCAACGGGCGTTGATTTCAGTTTCGGACAAGACGGGCTTGGTTCCATTCGCCCAAACCCTGGCCCAATCTGAAATTGAAATCATTTCGACCGGCGGCACAGCTAAAAGCCTGCGCGAAGCCGGCCTGACAGTGAAGGACATCAGTGAACATACCGGCTTTCCCGAGATGCTCGATGGCCGCGTAAAAACGCTGCATCCAAAAGTGCACGGTGGTTTGCTTTTTATTCGCGGCAATGAAACCCACGAAGCGGCGGTAAAGGCGCATGCGATTGCCCCCATTGATCTCGTCGTGGTGAATCTTTATCCCTTCGAACAAACGGTGGCGAAACCCGACGTCACCTTGCATGACGCGATTGAGAACATTGATATCGGCGGGCCGTCCATGCTCCGCAGTGCGGCGAAAAACCATGAGAGCGTCACGGTCGTTGTCGACCCGCTGGACTACGCCGAAGTCGCCAAACAGATCGCGGCCGACGGCAATACGACCCTGGCCTTGCGCCGCAAACTGGCGGCAAAAGTTTTCACCCGCACCGCGGCTTATGACGGGGCCATCGCCGCGCACCTGCAAAAGGAATTCCAGCCGGCGCCAGCCGACGGCCTGCCCGCGGCGCTGAATATTTTTGCGCCGCTGGCGCAGCCATTGCGGTACGGCGAAAATCCGCATCAACGGGCGGCGCTTTACGGCGGTTTTAATGAATTTTTCCGGCAACTGCACGGCAAGGAGCTTTCTTACAATAACATCCTGGATTTGACGGCGGCGGCGAATTTGATTGCGGAATTCTCCGAGGACCCGCCAACCCTGGCGATTCTCAAGCATACCAACCCTTGTGGTGTGGGACAGGGCACGGGGTTGCGGGAAGCCTGGGACAAGGCGTTGGCCACGGACCGGCAGGCGCCCTTTGGCGGCATCATCGCGGTCAACCAGCCACTCGACGGCGCATGCGCCGAAGCCATCGCTGAGATCTTCAGCGAGGTGATTGTGGCGCCGGATTTTTCCGGGGAGGCGCTGGCTATTTTGCAAAAAAAGAAAAATCTGCGACTGCTGAAAACGTTGCGAACGCCGTTGCAGCCAGGCGCGCTGGATTTGCGCAGCGTCGGGGCCAATTCCTTTCTGTTGCAGGAACGTGATTTGAAAACGGTCGCTCGGGCGGATTTAAAAGTCGTGACCAAACGGCGGCCAACGGAGGCGGAATTGAGCGCCCTGCTTTTTGGCTGGCGGGTGGTGAAGCATGTGAAGTCGAATGCGATCGTTTATGCGGCGGCCGATCGGACGCTGGGCATTGGAGCGGGACAAATGAGCCGCGTAGATGCAAGCCGGATTGCCGTCTGGAAGGCGGGTGAGGCCGGGCTTTCGCTGAAAGGCAGTGTGGTTTGCAGTGACGCGTTTTTCCCGTTTCCGGATGGTTTGATTGCCGCCGCCGAAGCGGGCGCCACCGCAGTGATTCAGCCAGGCGGCTCCGTACGCGACGCTGAGGTGATTGCGGCAGCGGACGAACGAAATGCCGCGATGGCCTTCACCGGGGCGCGACATTTCCGGCATTAACGGAGGAGCCAGTAGATCAGCGCAAACTGGGCGGTGGTGACGGCGGCCAGCAACGCCCAGGCAAATGTTTCGCTCCAATGCAAGCCGCGCCGGCGGGCGACGGCAATCCAGAACTGGAGTTTGGCCGAACCGACGGTGATGATGTCGCCGCTGTGAAGGATGGCGCCTTTAACCGGTTCCCCGTTGACGGCAGCCAGGGCGTTGGGCGCTGTGGCCAGCGTGAAACCTTTCTGCGGGTTAAATTCCAGGGTGAGGTGCTGATCCCAAATGCCATCATCATCGAGTTGTAGTTCATTCCCGGGGGCGCGCCCGATACGGAAAGGAAAACGGCGGGCTGCCGATTGAGCGCCCGCCTTTTTGCCGGAAAGGATGTTAAACTGAACCATTAAAAGATTCGGCGCGGCACCTGGACCTGATCGTTGGGATAAACCGACGGGTCCTGGGACGGGTCCTGAATCGCCTTGTCGCAATTGACTTTGATGCGTTGACCGCCAGCGCGGATAAGCCAGACTTTTTTGTGATTGGCAAAGTCGGTGAAGCCGCCGGCGGTGGTAACGGCCTTGGTGACGGTCATTTGGCCGGAATAGAGCTGCCGGCCGGGCTGCTTGACTTCGCCGGTCACGTAGTAAACGCGATCGCCGGTATTCACCGTGACCGTGAGATGGCGATAATACTTCGGCACATAAAGGCTATAAATTGCGTTTTGAAGTTCCCCCGCCGTTTTCCCGGCCGCCGGAACATGGCCGATGTCAGGCATGGTAATCGTGCCGTCTTCTTTGATGGCTTCCGTATGCACCGGAATCTCATTGATCGGGCCCGACAAGGTCACAACCACCGTATCGCCAACATGAAAGTGGGCAACGTCCGAGGCGATATTATCCTGGGTCGGCGAACCGTTCGACAGCGACGGCATGGGATTGTCGGAAAAAACCGGATCAATCGGCGACGAGTAACATCCGGTAAAAAAGATGCCGGCGAACAGCAGGGCACAGGCAAACAATCCCCAACTCAGCGTTTTCAGAACAAATTTCATTTCCCTTATCCTTGCGAAACGGCGCGTAGAATCAATACTTTTGTTTGATACCGACCGCATCGGCATCATCGGGATCTTTCGGCTTGGCAGCGGGTTCCGTCGCGTCTTCGTTGCGCGAGTAGTAATAACCACCGTGGTAGTATCCGGTGTAGTAATAATAACTTTCGTCCTGTGACATATTGATGTTGTTAAGGAGGATGCCAATGAGATTGCCGCCGACCTTTTCGATCAACTGCTTGGCGCGGATGCTCATGGGCTGTGGATAACGGCGGTACTGAATCACCTGAATCACCATGTCCACTTCACTGGCCAAAACCGAGGCGTCGCTCACCCCGAGAACCGGCGGTGAATCAAAGAAGATGAAATCGTATCGTTGTTTCAATTCGGCCACCATTTCCTTCATTTGCGCCGAACCGAGAATGCTCATCGACGTGCTGGGCAGCTTGCCGCTGGCCATGAAATCAAGCATCGCCACACCGGTGGGCTGGATGATTTCTTCCAGTTTGTTTTGCTTCAACAGATAATTGGTCAGGCCGAGATTGTTGCTGACATGCAGCGCCTTGTGCAAGGTCGGACGACGCAGGTCGGAATCCACCACCAGCACGCGCTGGCCGGCCTGGGCAAACACGGTGGCCAGATTCACGGTCGTGATGGATTTACCTTCGCCGGCGCCGGCGCTGACGACAACAACGGTGTTGAGCTTTTCGTCCTTGCGTGAGAAGAGGATGTTGGTGCGCAGCACACGGTAGGCCTCGGCATGCGGGCTTTCGGGCCCTTCATCCACCAGATAGCCGACGTTCTGCGGGATCACGCCCAACACCGGCGCCTGGAATGCGCGTTCGACCTCGTCAATCGTTTTGACGCTGGTATCGAGATACTCAATGAAAAAGGCCAGACCAACACCCATGATCAAACCGATGATCACCCCAAGGATAATGTTTAAGGTCTTGTTGGGTTTGACCGGGCTATCACCCGGTTCGGCCGGACCAGTAATTTCCACGAACGAACTGGTAGGGATTCTCAGGTCCAGCTTGGTCGCTTCGATTCTGGCAGCCAGCAGTTTGTGAAATTCAATTTTGCTTTCCAACTCGCGTTTCGCCTCCCAGTAAGGTTGGCCCCTGGTAAAATCTTCCATGTCTTTTTCCTTGGCCGTGTCGACCATGGCAGTGAGGGCATCGAGCGCGGCCTTTTCCGACTGAACCTGGTTTTCCAGGCCGGCCATGATCCCGGAAACGCGGGCGTCAACCTCTCGATTTAACTCGTCCATCATGGATTGGACGCGGGTGATGTGCAGATCCGCCGGGGCATAGTCGTTGGTCAAAGTGGCATATGTCTGCTGCGATTCATGCAGCTTGTTCAGCAAATCCGATAACGCGGGGTCCGGGCTCACGGTGGGCAGAACGTCTCTCAATTTATCCGGGCTTAGGGCCTGCAGCTGGCTCAATTGCTTTTCCTGCTTCATGTAGCGGGTCTCGCCATCCAGCCGCATGGCATTGTAGTTGCGCAATTGCTCCTGCGTGAGGGTGGCGCTGGGGTTAACAGAATTGGGCTCATTGTCGTTGATGCTCAATTCCCGGCGCAAGTTATCCACGTTGGTTTGGACCGCGTGGATTTGTCTCTCTTCCAATTTGAACTGATCTTCCAAAACATTAATGCCATTGAGAGTGAGTTGATTGCGCTGGTTAAGCCGGTAAGCCTTATATGCCTCGGCGATGGCGTTGGCCAGGCGGGCGGCCTCGTTTTTGTCTTCGCTATAGACGGTGATTTCGATGAGCTTCGTGTTGCGCACGGGCGCCAGGCTCATTCGGTGTTTGAGAAACTCCATGGTTTCCGGCGTTTTGAACGTTTCGCCGCCATTAAGTTTTTTGCCCCACTCGAAATTCAGGTTAAGGGTTTCGATGACCTTTCCCAATACTACACGATCCTGGATGATTTCGAATTCCGTCTGAATGAAATACGGATCATACGTAGTCATTGTGGTCTGGCCGGTAAAGCCCGGAATATCTGAAATGTTGTTGGGCTCAATTCTGATTCGGGCTGTGCTGGCGTAGGATTCGGGCAAAAGGAACGTTACGGCGGTGGCGACAATGGCGGTAATCAGAAAAACCGTAATGATAATGGCCTTGCGGATGCGGATGATGCGCCAATAGTCCAGGAAATGCAGCCGGTTCTCCTGTTGTGGCTGAGTTTGCGATAAGTCCATATGTCAAAAAAAAATGGAAGCCAGAAATGTGACCCGGCTTCCGTTTAAACGTTCAAAGTATTTGATTTAACACGGCCAGCTAATAGGCAGCAGAAACCCCCAAATAAACCCGGTTGCGCGTGTAATTATTCCCTGGAATATCGGACTGAAGATTATCAAGATTATAGCCGGCTTCAGCAGACAAATGCTGGGTGAAGGCATACGACAGATTCACGCCCAGACTATAATAGTCATCCGCTTGATTATCAAAAGCGCCCCCGTTATATACCGAGTGTTGCCAGCGCCCAATGACCGTACCCAACAACTTGGGTGTCAATTGGTGGTTAAGCGAAGCATAAACGGTGGAGCTTTGCGTAAACAAAGCGATCGAGCCATTACTGGCTGGATTAACCTGATCGGTGGCATTCTGGGTTTCGGTGAAACCAACTTGCGCGTAACTGCCCGGCAGGTAGGTGTAAATCAACGAAAGATCCGCATAGGGATTGAGCGAGGTCCCACTGGATGAATTGTAATTGTCAGTGTATTGAACCCCTACCTTGCCGACAAAGCTCAAATTCGCGAGCATGCTGTGCGAAGCGCCGACATATCCAAAGTACGAACGGCTGTTGCGGTCATCGCTGAAAAGAAAGGTCGTTGGCCCAATTTGAGCAATCGGCTCGTTCCCCGTATAATCTACCAAGCCAAGCGCACCGCCAACAAAAGCCACGGTTTCCGGCGCGACGGCCCACTGCAGATCCAGTGAAATCGTTTGTTCAATCCGGTTCAATTCACCCGCCAGACTTGCACCTACGGTAGGAAACGAGCCAACAGTGGTTCCACTGTTCTGATAATCGTAAAAGGTATTTTCATAGGCCAGCTGGGTGCTGAACAAACGGGTCCAAATCGTGTTCAAACTGACCGTACCCGTGTTACGAAGGTTGTTTCCATCCGTGCGGGTCGGCACGGAAGTATTGGGATCAAGCAATTCCGGCTCCTGTCCTACAACAAATGAATCCTGCACCCTGCCCTGCCAACGTTCGGTGAATGCGTGATCCACCCACAAATCGGATTGAAAAGTTTGATCCCATGGATTCTGGCCCAAGTTCTTGCGTTCCTGATAAAAATACGCCCCGTAGATAAAACGCGCGCCCAACTCGGTCTGCTGGAGCGCCGTATTCAAATCGATTTGGGGTGAAACCTCGTAACCGAAACTGCCGCGGTTGGGGCCGGATGACGCCGTGGTGTAGTTGTCATCATAAAACCCCCGCAACGTGCCCGCAACACTCCAAATCTTGGAGGCTGCCATGGAATTACCCATGTCAGGGGCGTACGCAGCTTGAAGGCTTGCCGTTCCGGCGGCAATCAGTCCCACAGAGACAAATATCTTCTTCATATCGCTATCGCACCCGACTGTCACTTTGACCGTTCCCGTCCGTTAACATTCAAATTTTTAATTTGGTTAACAGCCAACACTTCAAGTTATTGACAGGATGCTACCAATGAAGGACAAATGCAGTCAAAGCATTTTTTTTGCCTTTTTCTGCGGCAAAAACCCTTAAAATACGGCCTGTTTCACCTCTCCAGTCGCTTGGCTGCCAGTTCCTTCCGCAATGACTTTAAAGTTAGAGTATTGATCACGTCGTTTTGTTCCAACCAGCCCTTGCGCGCAATGCCCGCGCCCAATCTGAGAAAGCCAGCCTGTTCCTTTCGATGGGCATCCGGGTTGATGACACACTTCACGCCATGGTTTTTTGCCTGAGGCCACAGGCGCCAGTCCAAATCAAACCGGTGCGGATTGCAGTTCAACTCGATCCAGGTCCCCGTTGCGACACACGCATCAATCACCGCCTGGATATTCACCGGATAGGGCTCGCGTTCCAAAAGCAGCCGGCCGGTTGGGTGGGCGATGATGTGGACGAATTTATTTTCTGCCGCCCGGATCAGGCGCTTTGTGTTTTCCGCTTCGTTGCCGGCCGGAACGTGCAAGCTCGCCACCACCACGTCCAGTTCCGCGAGCAACTCGTCGTCGAAATCCAACCGGTCTCTTAAAATGTCCACTTCGATTCCGGCCAGCAGGCGAAAACCACTGCCGCGCCCGGCCAGCTGGTCGTTGACCTTTTTGATTTCCTTGATCTGTTTGCCAACGCGTTTTGCATCAAGCCCGTTCGCCTGAACTGACGACTTCGAATGGTCGGTGATGGCCCAGTATTCCAGGCCGAGGTCGTCCATATATTCGGCGATTTCTTCAAGCTGATCGTGGCCATCACTCCAGGTTGAGTGGTTGTGCAGGGAACCTTTCAAATCCGTCCATTCGATGAGCCGGGGCAAAGCGCTCTTCTCACCCGCCGCAAATTCGCCGTGGTCTTCGCGCAATTCGGGCGGAATCAACGGCAAATCCAGTCGGGCAAAAATGTCCGCCTCGTCCTGACACGGCACGAGCAGCTTCGGATCGCGCGTTTCCACCTTCGACCGGAACAGGCCGTACTCGTTGAGTCGCAGACCGCGCTGGATCGCGCGCTGGCGCATGACGATGTTGTGCTCCTTGCCGCCGGTGAAATACGCGAGGGCGAAGGGAAATTCCTTGTCGCTGACCACACGCAAATCACACTGGATGCCTCCGTCCAGAATCACACTGGCCTTCGTTTCCCCCTGGGCCGTAACTTTGACAATGCCCGGTTGCACGACAAAGCCGGCGATCACCTCCGCCGGTTTTTTTGAGGACGCGAGCAGATCAATGTCGCCAATGACTTCCTTGAAACGCCGCAAACTGCCGGCGGCACTGCAGCGAATCACATCCGGATGGGCGCGTAACCCGTCGAGCAACAGTTCGGCGGCGCCCAATGCGTCGCTGAGCAGATGCTTTGAGGCATACGTTCGCCGGCGTTCAATGCCTTCGAGCAGGTTCGTCTGCGTTTTTTCGCCGAAGCCGTCGAGTTCAGCCACTTTGCCGCTCCGGCAAGCGGCTTCAAGTTTCTCCACCGAATCCACCGCCAGTTTTTGGTTGAGGGCCTGGATTTTCCTGGGCCCCAGGCCGGGAATTTCGAGCAGTTCGATCATGCCCGGTGGAATCGAAGCTTTCAGTTCGCTGTAATAGGCCAGTTTGCCGGTCTCAACGAGTTCGGTTATTTTCCGCTCCAGGGCCTCGCCGATTCCTTTGACTTCGCCCAGCCGTTTTTCGGCGACGATTTTTTCCAGGGGCTCACCCAGGTTCTCCAAAGTCCGCGCAGCGTTCGTGTAGGCACGCGTCTTGAAAGGATTTTCACCCTTCAATTCCAGCAATGTCCCGATTTCGGCCAAGACCAGCGCCACCTGCTCTTTATCCATGGGGCTGAATATAAACAGGTTCGACTAAGTTCAAAAGAGAAAGTAAGTAAGTTGGAAACCAATCCGGGCCCGAAAAATGCTTTCTTGCATAACGCGTCAGAAAGTTTGACAGGGCCTGTTTATGCGATTAGCTGTATCAAATTTGATCGGGAAAGTTCATGCAATGGTTTGAAGCTGAACGAGAGGATGGCCCGTCTTTCATATTAACTGAAGTGTAACCGGAAATGGAAAAATGAGTTTTTTGGGCATGAATTTTTCGGATTTCTCGCAGCAATACCTGCGGGCAGCGGTAATGGTGTCGCTGTTGAGCGTGTGGTTGCTGGTGGGACTTTTTTATTACCTCAATCACTATACCAAGCGGGAGTATTTCACTGTTTGGACCGCCGCCTGGTTGTTTTACGCGCTATGGCTGACGCTGGGCCTCAACAGCCAGGAAGCCCAGCCCGAGAGCATCATTTTCAAACTCAAGGAATGCTGTGTGGCTATTTCAGCGGTGTTTCTCTTGTGGGGCAGTTTGCGTTTCCTCACCATCCCGGTCCCGCAAAGATTATTTGGTCTCTTCATGCTGTTTCTGCTGATCTGGACCTTCGCCAGCCCGTATGTCATGCCCAAAGCGCTGGATCCCAAGGTCCGAATGCTGCAAATGCAACTCCCGGTGTTCATGCTGCTCGGCCTGGGCAGCGTGTTTGCCGGGGTTTGCTTCTTCCGGCTGCGAAAAAAGATGCCGTTCGTGGGGGCAGGCATGTTGTCGCTGGGCTTCCTGCTCTGGGGCGTTTATCTGGCGAGTTACCCGCTATCCCAGCAGGATGACCACCTTTACAGCGCCGGCTTTTTTGTGGCCGCCGTGCTCCAGCTTTTTATTGCCGTCAGCATGATTGTGCTCGTCCTGGAGGAAGTCCGGTACAAAAACGAACAGGTGCTTGCCGAAATTACCGCCGTCCGCTCGGAGAAGGAAGCCCTGCAGGTCAAAGTCATCACCACCGAGGAACAATGCCGCAACCTGTATGATCAAGTGCGCCTTACCGAAGGACTGCAAAAAGCCTATGAAGAACTGCGCCGCACCCAGCAGGTGGTGGTGCAGCAGGAGCGCCTCCGGGCTCTGGGTCAGATGGCCAGTGGCGTCGCCCATGATGTCAACAACGCCCTGTCTCCCGTAATCGCGTATTCGGAATTGTTGCTCAGCACGCTGCCGGATTTGCCGGAGGTTTCCCGGCATTACCTGCAAACGATCAATCAAGCCGGGGGCGACATAGCCCAAATTGTTGCCCGCATGCGGGAGTTCTACCGCCGCCGCTCGGACATGGAGCAATTGACCGAGGTGAACATCAATCAGACCATTGAAGAAGTGATCGAACTTACCCGGCCACGCTGGCGCGACCTGCCCCAGCGCGAAGGGATCTCCATACAGATTCAGCGCGAGTTGGAACCCCAGGTGCCATCATTGTTGAGCGACCCGGCCGAGCTCCGGGAAGCGCTGATCAACCTGGTCTTCAACGCCGTGGACGCCTTGCCGCAAGGCGGCACCATCACCCTGGTCACCCGTTCCCTCAGCCGACCCGTGACCGAAGAAAATGGAAGCCCGGAGCGGCAGCTTCAGGTCGAAGTGCGGGACAACGGTGTTGGCATGGATGAAAAAACCCGGCAACGCTGTCTGGAGCCGTTCTTCTCCACCAAGGCCCAGCGCGGCGGCACCGGGCTCGGTCTGGCCATGGTCTATGGCATGACGCAACGCCACGACGGCACCATTGAGATCGACAGCGCCCCCGGCTGTGGCACCTGCATCCGGCTTACCTTCCCCATTCGGGAAAAAGCTTCAACAGCCGGCCGGAGCACCCCTCCCCAGGCCAAAAAAAAACGTTCCCTGCATATCCTCTGTATCGATGACGACGCCCAGGTCCGGCAACTCCTGACGGATTGCCTCACGCATTTTAATCATCGGGTGAAGGTTGCCGCCGGCGGCAAACACGGGATGGAATTGTTCCGCACCGCCCTGCTGGAAAATCAGCCCTACGAAGTGGTCATCACTGATCTGGGCATGCCGGATATCGACGGCCATCATGTGGCCCGGACGATCAAGGCGGAGTCCCCCAATACGCCGATCATCATGATGACCGGCTGGGGTACGATCATGAGGGATGACGGAGAAACGGCACCGGAAGTGGATGCCGTAGTCGGCAAACCGCCGCACATGCAGGAATTGAACGACCTGCTGCTCCGGGTTACCACCCCGACCAAACGCCGCGCTTGAAGCGGTGCCGGCAACCGGGATTCCCACAGGCCGGTCTTTTTCCGTGCGGATTTGGGCCAGGGCCGGTAAGTTCAACCCCATGTCTCGGATCGTGAAATGGCCCGTGGCGCTTGCCATTGCGGGTTCCGACAGCGGTGGCGGCGCCGGCGTCCAGGCCGATTTAAAAACCTTCGCCGCCCTCGGAGTTCATGGCACCAGCGTCATCACCTGCCTGACCGCGCAAAATCCCCGGCGCGTTCTCGCCGTTGAACCGTGTCCGCCCAAAATGGTGCGGCAACAAATCGAAGCCGTATTTGAAGAATTGCCGCCGCGGGCGGTGAAAACCGGAATGCTGTTCTCGGCGGAAATCATCCGCACCGTCGCGAATTTCTTCAAAAAGGAAAAAGGTTCGCTGCTCGTGGTCGATCCGGTCATGGTTTCAACCAGCGGCGCGGTCTTGCTGCAGCCGGGGGCGATAAAAATTTTGCAGGAACAATTGCTGCCGCTGGCAACCCTCATCACCCCGAACCTGGACGAAGCGGAAATTTTGACCGGACGCAAGCTGGCCTCGGTGGCAGACTTGCGGGTGGCGGCGCGGGAAATCCACGCGCGTTTCGGCCGCGCCGCCCTGGTCAAAGGCGGTCATTTGCGCGATCAGCCCGAAGCGATGGACATCTTCTTCGACGGACGGACGGAACTGCTGCTGGGCGCGCCGTTCATCAAGGGCGTTTCGACTCATGGTACCGGCTGCACCTATTCCGCCGCCATTACCGCGGCGCTGGCCCTGGGTCGGGATTTGCCGCAGGCGGTGGAAATCGGCAAAAACCACGTGACCGCCGCCATCGCGCGGAGTTATCGCATCGGAAAACACTTCGCGCTCGGACATTTCGCCTGAAGCCACGCAGACCTTCACGGCCGACGCAATCGAAAGAACCGGTTGGGGCCGGCCGCATTCAAAACCGCGATGTTTTGATTGTTCGTTACGCCGGGTGCCGGGTTGCTGGCGCTCCAGACAACGGGAGGAATCAAATTGGCTGTGGATTCGAGGATGAAACCGGCTGGATAAATCGGCCATTTCAGGACAGCGTTGGTGCCGGATCGGGCAACGTTCAAGCCCATCGAGAAAAATTCATAAGCCAGCGCGTAAGGTTCGTTGGTGGTGACGGTTGCTCCGCCGCTCTTGAAAACCTGCAGATCATAACGACCCGGCGGCAGATGCGGCACAAAGATGTGCTCCACGTTGTCCACCCGGCTCGTGCTGCAGGTGACGAGATTGCTCGAACGTGCGTCATACAAAAAAAGATCGAGGTTGTTGATCAGGCTGTTGGTCCGATGACGGTTCCAAACGAGCGTGATGGTGGCGGTGAACGTGGCATTGCTGACGCCATTCGTGACGTTGAAGTAGTAGTGGTTCACCACGTTCGACCGGGCGCTGGTGGAATTGGTGTTGAAATCCCAGCCGCTCAACCCGCTCACCGTGCCAGTGGCGCCGGTCGGCGGATGCGGACTGTTGGTTAAGCCGCCGGTGGAAACGATGAAACCATGCCGGCCGCCGGCCAGCTGCTTGTAGGAATTGAAAACGTTCAACACGCCTGCGCCATAAAATATGTCGAGCGGCGCGAAGGTGCTGTTGGTCCAATCGGCCGGCTTGATGGCCCCATTGAGCAGCAGCGCTTTCACCGTGCGCAGATCAACGGCGGCATTCGTGGCGCCGCCGCCGCCGCCATCGCCACGCAATCCCGCCTGGATCAGCAACACTGCCGCTCCCGAAACGTAAGCCGTGGTATAGCTTGCGAATTGGCCGGGCGCCGCAATGTCCGGCTTGCTCCGCCCATCGGGGGTCGGTCCATAAGGCGGCGGCGGACTGGGGGCATCGGAAACCCCGACCCCGATGCCGTTGTAACAAGTTGCCGGCGAAGCAATGGGCGCGCCATTGAACTGGGCCCCGGTGACAAACAGCACGCCGTTGCTGGCAGCATAATTGTCATAAATCTGGTCCAAAGTGGGGTTGTAGGTGTCGGAAGCGAAACTCTGATTCATCACCCGCCCGGAAATCAAATGCCCCTGGTTGACGTAATAGTTGATGACCGTGTTCGCCTCGTAATTGTCCACACGCACCACATTGGTGGCCACGCCGCCGGAGAGCCCATAACAATTTCCGGCCACCATGTCCGCGTGACTCGACTCCAGCCCCAGCGAGTTTGTAAACGCAGTTGCCAAGCTCACCGAAGAGTAAGGTGATGTGCCGTAAAAATAAGTAAACCGGTTGGTCGGTTGCCCCACGACGCCCGGATTGACCTCCCAGTTCGGCGCGCCCGCCTCGGCCTGCCCCACGCGGATGTTCGTACCATTCAAATTGGTCGTCACCGTTCGCAACAACGTGACACCAATCACGTCCAGATCCGATGCCCGGGCGGTTGTTTGCCAGAGGAAAACAAAGATCAGAACAAATTGTGCGCCGCGCAGTCGATGCATGAGACTTTCACAAATAATGCAGGTTTTATGCTCAAATTCCAAGCCCACAACAGAAGATCGCGGCGGACAAGCCAAAGCCAGTCACGGTGGCTGTTCCCATGTGGCCACCAGCAGCGCCACGGATTGGCGTGGCAGGCGCAGGTGTAAAACGGCCCGCCCGTTTGTGAGCGATGGATTTTCCGGCAAGTCCAGCTTCGCCAGTTCCCCGGCCTTCTCGAGCTGCGCGAATTGCTCCGCCGTCGGCTGCAACGGCGAACCCAGGGATTTCCAGGCCGCAAAAGCATTGCTATACCGGTCATCGATGCGGAATTGCTCGAACCGCGCCTGGCGAACATTCGGCGGTAGACCTTCGCAAGCCAGTTCCACCTCCGCCTCCGGCCCGGGCAAATCGTCGTCGTGATAATGCCAGACCAGAACGTACAGGTGGTTTTTATCCCGGCTCGCCAGCGCCGAGACATCGGGCCGCGCGCGCACCCCGCCCTTGAGCAGGTCATCCAACGGCACCGCACCGCCGCTTTCAACCGCCACTTGCTGACCGCCCATTCGGCTCAACATGCGAAAGACATTGAGCACCGGCAAATCCACACCGCCGCTGGCCAGCACACGAAAACCGGCAAACAGCGGCTGGCCTTCAAATTCAAACGCCCACGTTAATGCACCCTCGAGCTGCACGCCGTGGCGGTTGGCCAGTTGCAGTTCGCGCGCGAGGCTCGCCGCGGTGTAGCTGGCGTAAATCGGGCCGTTGCGGTAGCCAAGCTGGTCGCCCTGGCAGGCGGCGCAGCCATCCGGATCGGATTCCCCAATGACGATCGGTTTGTTTTTAAATTCGGGAAACGAGGTGATGATTTTAAAAGCCGAATCCAGGTTGCGCAGCTGGTTCGCCATGCCCATCCGCACATGATCGTTGGTGAAAACCGGCGATCCTTTCGCATGAAACGAGATGAAGTCAACCGGCGTGCCGGTCCGGCCGGTGGCGAAATTGGTCCCGCGAACGCAATGTTCCAAAAATTCGCGAAGGAATTTCGTGCCGCCGCCCGCCGAATCCGGGCCGCCGACCTTCGCCTCCGGCAACGCGCGCCGCACGGCATCCACCGCGCAGTCATGCAAACGGAAAAATTCCGCCGGCTGGCCCTGCCAGTAGCCGATGTTGGCTTCGTTCCACGTTTCCCAATACCAGCCGGCCACCTCGTCCCGCCCGTATCGCTCCACGTCATGTTTCGCCCATTGAAAAACCAATTCCGACCATTTCGCATAATCCTTCGGCGGATAAGCCCAGCCGGTGTAAATTTCGTTGTATTTCGCCCCGGGGGTCCAATGATGCTGATATGGCTCCGGCTTGACGGACAGCGCTTCCGGCATGAAACCGATTTCCACATACGGCCGGACGCCGCATCCGCGGTAGGTGTCGAAAATCCGGTCCAAAATCGTCCAGGAATAAACCGGGTTTCCCTGCGGGTCCTCGCTGTAAACGCCGGTTGAACCCCACTTTAATGCCGGCGTGCCATCGCCACTGGTCAGCAAATTGTGCGTGCGGAAGAAAACCTCATTCGTCCGGAGCCGGCCGAGCTCAGCCATCAACTTTCGTCCATCGGGCAGGGTGGCATAGTTCGGTTCATCGGCTCCAAAAAAACGCCAGACCGGTTTCCATTCGCCCATCGACCGGTCCGCGTGCACCCGGATCGCGACCGGAAAGGTTTCCTCCTTCGCCGAAACCAGTTCCGGACCGGAAGCCAGGATCAACGCCCCGGCGATAAAAAATGCGCGTCGGAACATGGATTTAAAATCAGGCCGACATGTTCGTTGTTTCCCGCCAATGAGGCAATCGCCATTTCTTTTTCGCGCCGGCCCGCTACACTGCCTGGGATGTCGAACACGCTGGTCATCAATGAAATTTATCTAAGCTTGCAGGGCGAAAGCACTTTCGCCGGGCTGCCCTGCGTCTTTGTCCGGCTCACCGCCTGTGATTTGCGCTGCTCGTATTGCGACACGGCTTACGCCTTCACCGAAGGCAAAAAACAATCGCTCGAACAAATCCGGGAAAAAATCCGGGAACTGGCCGCCCCTTTCAAAAATTCCGCGCTTCATCCGGCGCGTTTCACCCTGCCCCTCGTCGAACTCACCGGCGGCGAACCCTTGCTCCAGAAAAACTCCCTGCCGTTGATGAAACAGCTGTGCGACGACGGCTTCACCTTGCTGCTCGAAACGAGCGGGGCCCATGACATCTCCCCCGTTGATCCGCGGGTCCGGCGCATCATGGATTTGAAATGTCCCAGCAGCGGTGAGTCGGAACGCAACCGCTGGGAGAACCTCCGCCATTTGGGCCCCCACGACGAAATCAAGTTCGTCATTGGCACCGTCGAGGATTATGAGTGGGCCCGGCGGCAGATCGCCGAACACCGGCTGGATGTGGTATGTTCCCTGCTCTTTTCGTGGGTACATCCACTGGCACCGGGGCAACAAAATCAATCGTTGAAAAAGGTCCCGCCGGGACAGACTCCGGTTTCACGGCTTGAATTGGCGGAAAGAATCATGGCCGATGCCTTGCCGGTGCGATTTCAAGTCCAGATGCACAAAATCATCTGGCCGCCGGAGCAACGGGGAGTTTAGTGAATAAAAACCGTCAGATTCTTGACGTCCTGGGCGATTACGAGTCCCGCAACATTGTGTTCCGGGACCCGGACGGGATGTGGCCCATCGTCTGGGAACGTGCCCGGGATGCCTGGGTCTGGGATGCGAATGGGAAAAAATATTTGGACCTGACGGCCGCCTTCGGCGTCGCCGCCGCCGGCCATGGAAATCCGCAGGTCGTCAAAGCCGGGCAAAAACAGATGGCCCGGCTGTTGCATGCCATGGGCGACGTACACCCGCCGGCGGGCAAAGCCGAACTGGCCCGCCAATTGAGCCGGATCACCTTTGAACGCTGGAGCAACGGAAAAAAATCGGGCAAAGTCATCTTCGGCAGTTCCGGTTTTGAAGCCGTCGAGGCCGCGCTCAAAACGGCCGTGCTCGCCACCGGCAAGCATGGCATCATCGTGTTCACGGGCGCCTATCATGGACTTGGTTACGGGGCGCTCAATGCCACGCACCGCGATTTCTTCCGCACGCCCTTCCATTTCCAGCTCCGCCAGTTCGGCCACTTCGTGCCGTTTCCCGTCAGGTCCGGCGACATTGCCAACATCGAATGGAACATTCGCCGGCTCTTTCACCGCGAATGGCTGGGCGCCATCCTCGTTGAACCGGTGCAAGGCCGCGGCGGCTGCAACGTCCCCCCGGGGGAATTTTTGCCGGGCCTGCGAAAAATTTGCGACGAGCAGGGTGCGCTTCTGATCCTTGATGAAATTTTCACCGGCTTCGGCCGCACCGGGAAATGGTTCGCCTGCGAACACAGCGAGGTCACGCCGGACCTGATCTGCCTGGGCAAGGCGCTCGCCGGCGGCTTTCCCCTCTCGGCGTGCGTGGGTCGTGCCGACATCATGGACACCGCGTGGCCCGCGTCGCGCGGCGAAGCCATCCATACCAGCACCTTCCTCGGCCATCCCGTCGGTTGCGCCATGGCGCTGGCGCAAATCGAGGAAATTAATAAACTGCGATTGCCCGAACGCAGCGCGCAGCTCGGCGAATTTCTGCTCCGCGAACTGCAGGCGAAGATCCCCAACTCGAAATTTCAGGTCGCCATCCGCGGCCTGGGCTTGATGGTAGGCGTCGAATTGCGCCTGGCCGACGGCCGGCCGGCCACCGCGCTGGCCCTGCGGGCGGTCAAAACCATGTTGCAGCGCGGCTTTATCCTGCTGCCCGAGGGCGAGCACGCCAACGTCATCAGCTTCACCCCGCCGCTGACCGTTACCCAGGCACAGTTGGCGAAAGCAGTCAAAACCCTGGCGGACATTCTGGCCGCGGAAGGACATAAATAAACACCGAGGGACGAGATCGGATTTATCTGTGTGCATCGGTGTTAATCTGTGGCTAAATTTTCCCGGTGAAGCTTTCTGAAATGCGGGAACTTCTGGCCACGCGCGGGATTCAGTTGACGAAATCCCTCGGCCAGAATTTTCTGCACGACGCCAATCAGCTCCGCCGCATCATTGCCCTGGCGGAATTGAAAAAAACCGGCCGGGTTCTCGAAATCGGGCCGGGCCTGGGACCGCTGACGGAATTGCTGCTGGAAACCGCCGGCAACGTTCTGGCCATTGAAAAGGACGCCCGGTTGGTGGAAGTTCTGCGTGAGCGTTTTCTTGATCCGCAATCCGTAACCCGCCATCCGCAATTGGAATTGCTCCACGCCGATGCGCTGGAATTCCTGAAGCGCGAACCGCGCGACTGGCACGATTGGAAGCTCGTGGCGAACCTGCCGTATTCCGTCGCCTCGCCGATTCTGGTGGAACTGGCGCTATCGCCTCGAAGGCCGGAGCGGATGGTAGTGACATTGCAACTCGAAGTCGCCCAACGGCTCATGGCCGGGACGGACGACGAAGATTACGGCGTGTTGACGCTGCTGGTGCAGCTCGATTACGAACCGCGCGATTGGTTCAAGATTCCGGTCGGGTGTTTTTTTCCGGCCCCGGACGTGGACTCGGCCTGCGTGGTTTTAATTCGCCGGCCAGCTCCGCTTTTGCCTGAAAACCAGCAGGCAACCTTTGTAAAAATCGTCAAACGCGCGTTTTCCCAGCGGCGGAAGATGATGCTGAAATTGCTGCGCGAAGACTGGGCGGCGGAAAAGTTGACCCGGGCATTTGCCGAATTAAAAATCTCGCCGCAGGAACGCGCCGAAAAGCTTCGCCTGGAACAATTTGTCGCGCTCACCAAAACCCTCGCAAACGAAGATGAGTGAAGAAATTTTTGATATTGTCAACGAACGGGACGAAGTCATTGACCGCAAACCGCGGCGCGAAGTCCACGCCCGCGGCTTGTGGCATCGCGCCGTGCATGTGCTGGTGTTCAACGCCCGCGGCGAAGTTTTCCTCCAAAAGCGTTCGATGAAAAAGGACACCGCCGCCGGGCTCTGGGATTCCTCGTCGTCCGGCCACGTGGATTCCGGCGAAGATTACGACGCCTGTGCCGTGCGGGAATTGCGTGAGGAAATCAGGCTGGAGACCGCCAAAACACCCGGGCGGCTTTTTAAAATTGAGGCGCGCCCGGAAACCGGCTGGGAATTCTGTTGGGTTTATCGTTGTGAAAGCAACGGGCCGTTTGAGTTGAATCCCGAGGAAATCGAGCGCGGCGAATGGTTCGCACCGGAGAAGGTCACCCGCTGGATCGCAGCGAAACCCGAGGATTTTGCCAGCGCCTTCCGGCTGGTTTGGCAAACGTTAAATCGTGAATTGTGAATCGTTCAACCGGCTGGTTTCGATCCACGATTCAACCGTTCAACGATCAAACGAGTAAACGATTTTCGTTTCCCGCCTTTACTTGCGCCCAAAATGGAGTAGTTATTTAGCCATGCAAAATTTTCTGGTTCCGATTGTAGTGGAGCAGACCGGCCGCGGCGAACGCAGCTGGGACATTTACTCGCGTCTGCTCGTGGATCGCATCCTTTTCCTCGGTACGCCGGTGGATGACATGGTCTCGAACGTCGTCATCGCACAGCTCTTGTTCCTGCAAATGTCCGATCCCAAAAAGGACATCCATCTCTACATCAACTCGCCCGGCGGCAGCGTCACAGCCGGGCTGGCGATTTACGATACCATGCAATACCTCACCTGCGACGTGAACACCTATTGCGTCGGGCAGGCGGCCAGCATGGGCGCAGTACTGCTCGCCGCGGGCACCAAGGGCAAACGTTACGCCCTGCCGAACGCGCGCATCATGATCCATCAACCGTGGGGCGGCGTGCAGGGCCAGGCCACTGATATCAGCATCCAGGCCAAGGAAATTCTGCGGCTCAAGGATCGGCTTAACGAAATCCTCGCCAAACACACCGGCAAGACCTTCGACGCCATTGGCAAGGACACTGACCGCGACAATTTCATGTCGGCAGAGGAAGCCAAGAAATACGGCCTCGTGGACCAGGTCGTGCAATCGCGCAAGGAAATCCCCGGGCTGACGGACAAACCCTCGGCCGCGGCCTGATTTTGGCCGGCATCCTGCTATCGTAAATTCCTCGTGGCACGCCCAAACAACATCACGATGTGCAGTTTCTGCGGCAAGACGCACGCGGAAGTGCGCAAGCTCATCGCCGGGCCGGACGTTTACATCTGCGACAACTGCATCATCCTCTGCAAAAACGTCCTCGACCGCGAACTTCAGCTCCAGAATCAAAAAACGCAGCCGAAGTTCGCCGTTCCCAAACCAGCGGTCATCAAACGGCAGCTGGACCTGTATTGTGTCGGCCAGGATCACGCCAAGAAAACCCTGGCGGTGGCAATGCACAATCATTACAAGCGCATCCAGCCGGAGCCGCCGGTGAAAAATGACGAGGCCGGCAAATCCACCCCCCAGCGGCACGCCGATGTCGAAATTGAAAAGAGCAACATCCTGATGGTCGGGCCGACCGGCTCCGGCAAGACCTTGCTAGCCCGGACCCTCGCCAAAATTCTCGACGTGCCCTTTGCCATCGCCGACGCGACGACCCTGACCGAGGCCGGTTACGTCGGCGAAGACGTGGAAAACATCATCCTGCGGCTGTTGCAAAATGCCGATTATGACGTGAAACGCGCCCAGCGCGGCATTGTTTACATCGACGAAATTGACAAGATTGCGCGCAAAGCCGACGGCCCATCCATCACCCGCGACGTTTCCGGTGAAGGCGTGCAGCAGGCGCTTTTGAAAATCCTCGAAGGTACCGTCTGCAACGTGCCGCCCCAGGGCGGACGCAAGCATCCCCAGCAGGAATACA
>CAYPSF010000035.1:8422-31488 GCA_964413165.1 uncultured Bifidobacteriaceae bacterium | reverse complement strand
AACTGATTTTCCAGGAGTTCAAAGGCACGGGCAACATGGAATTGATTCTGGACCGTAAACTTTCCGACCGCCGCCTGTATCCCGCGATTGACATTCCCAAGAGCGGCACGCGCAAGGAGGAAAAACTTTTTCCGCCGAAGCAAATCGAGGCCATCCGCAAATTGCGCCGCATGATGGTGGACTTGAATCCCATCGAAGCGATGGAAACGCTCACCGCCGCGCTCAAGAAGCACAAGACCAACGACGAATTGCTCACCAAGCTCGAAAAGGGCAGTTGAGCCGGGACGTGGGCGGGCGTTTGGAACGGCATGTTCGGATTCCTCAAAAGACGCCGCCGGGACCGGATCCGAAACCGGCCGTTTCCTCCCGGGTGGCGCGACGTTCTTCAGTGCCGTTATTCCATGTATTCCCGCCTGGCTCCGGCGGATCGCCGCGAACTCGAGAGTCTCATCCAGGTTTTTCTGGCGGAGAAACAATTCGAAGGCTGTGGCGGGCAGGAAATCACCGACGAAGTCAGGGTGCTGATTGCGGCCCAGGCGTGCCTGTTGCTGCTCCACCGGGACACCGAGTGTTATCCCCGTCTGCGCAGCATCCTGGTCTATCCCTCCAGCTACGTCGCCAAAACGTGGCACGTGGAAGCCGACGGCCGGACGATCGTGGAAGGAATTCAAGCGCGCGGAGGCGAATCCTGGCCGCATGGGGCGGTCGTCCTGACGTGGGATGGGGCCATGGCCGGAGCCATGGAACTGGACAAGGACCGGAACGTGGTCCTGCACGAATTTGCCCATCAACTCGACCAGGAGGACGGTGTTGCTGACGGGGCTCCGCTGCTGGGCGGGCCGAATTTCTGGCAGACCCTCCAGCGGTACCGGACTTGGGCCAAAGTGCTGAGCGAGGAATTTCAACAGCTTCGCCGTGCAGCCGAAGACGGCCGGGAAACGGTTCTGGACACGTATGGCGCACAAAATCCGGCGGAGTTTTTCGCCGTGGCCACGGAATCTTTTTTTGAGCGGCCCGGCCGGTTGCAGGAACGGCATCCGGCCCTTTATGAACAATTGAAGGAATTCTACCGGCAGGACCCGCTGCTCTATACGCCGGTGTGCCCCGAAAAAAATGAAATTTCAACGTGAAAACCAATCGCGGCCGGGACTGACGGATCCGGGGTCGCTCCATTCGCGGCCGCCGCTGGAACGGATGCTGCGCATCCATCAGGCGCTTCAGTCCGGCAAATTTCCGAACGCCTCCACGCTGGCCCGCGAGATCGAGGTGGCCACCAAGACCATCCACCGCGACATCGAGTTCATGCGCGACCGGCTGGGCTTGCCGATTGAGTTCAATCCGGGGAAAAACGGTTACGCTTACACCGAGGAGGTCAGCGCCTTTCCGAATATCCAGATCACCGAGGGGGAACTGTTCGCGCTTATCGTCGCGGAAAAGGCGCTCCAGCAATATCGCGGCACGTCTTTTGAAAAACCGCTCCTCAGTGCCATCAAAAAAATGGAGCAGTCGCTGCCCGACACCATTTCGCTGAACCTGGCCGATGCGGAACAGACGATTTCGTTCCGCACCCGGGCCGAACCGATCCTGAATCTGGAAACCCTGGATGCGCTGGCGAAGGCCGCCGCGCACCGGCGGCAGATCGAACTGGCCTACCGCAAGCCCGGCCAGCCGCAGCCGGAGAAGCGCCTGGTCGATCCGTATCACCTGGCGAACATCAATGGCGAGTGGTACCTGTTTGCCTACGACCATGCGCGCAAGGATATCCGCACGTTTGTGCCGGCGCGCGTGAAATCCGTGAAGCCCACGGGCAAAACGTTTGAACGGCCGCAGAAATTTTCGCTTGAAAAACGTCTGCGCGACAGCTTCGGCGTCCATTCCGGCGAGGGCGAATACGAGGTGGTCATCCGCTTCAGCGCTCGCGCTGCTGACTACGTCCGGGAAAAGAAATGGCACGAATCGCAGCAGCTCCGTGAACTGAAGGGCGGGGGAACCGTGCTGACGATGAAGCTTTCCAGCCTGGCCGAAGTTGAGCGCTGGATTTTAAGCTGGGGCGGTGATGCGCGGGTGTTGCAACCGCGCGAGCTGGTTGAAGCGGTCAGGCGGTCGGCGGAGGCAATTTTGAAACCACGCGGCTGATTTTACCCTGGCCAGGAAAATAACCGCCATTTTCAAGTTACGCCGGCCGGGGCGATTCCTTTTTGATGTTTTCAGGGTTGAACCAACTGAAGCCAGGGTATAAAATGACCACATCATGCGATTGGCTGGCTTGATTCTTACAGTATTGGTTCTGGCGTTTTCGTCGGCCCACGCCCAACCGTACGCGATTGACTGGTTCAAAGTTTCCGGTGGCGGCGGCACCAGTACCGGCGGCACCTACGTGGTCAGTGGCACCATTGGGCAACCGGATGCCGGCGGGGCGATGACCGGCGGCGGCTATTCACTCACCGGCGGATTCTGGGCGGAGATTGCCGTGGTGCAGACCCCCGGGACGCCGAACCTGACCATCACCGTGGTCGGACCCAACAGCATCAAGGTTTCCTGGCCGGACACCGGCAGTTACGTCCTGGAGCAGAATTCCAACCTGAATGGCGGGAGTTGGACGTCCAGCGGCTTTACCGTCTCAACCGCCAGCGGCATGAAGAGCATCACCGTCACTTCGCCAACGGGGAATCTGTTCTTCCGCTTGAGCAAGCCGTGACTGTTTCGAGTTTCGGATTTCGGCTTTCCGGCAAGGACATCCACTCCAACACCTGACGGGTCGCTTCGCGGGGGGTAGTGCTGAGCACGTTGTGGTCGCCACCCCAGATGAGTTTATAATCGCGCAGGGCAGGACAATTCTTCTTGAGCCAGCTGCGCACCCACGGCCAGGGCACGATGGGATCAGGCACCCCGGTAAGGCCGAATACCGGCAGCTGGGTACGGCGGGCAATGGGGCGCGGATCGTTTTCGGCAATTAAATGGAGACGATGTTGCGCGGCAAGGCGGTCAAACCCCGTCCGACGGGAGACAAACTCGTCAATGCCCGCCACGGTCTCCGGCGAACGGCGATACCGGAAGCGCGCAATCTTGGCGTAGGCGAAGATGAGCCGGACCACCATCGCATCCGAAATCCGGCCGGTCAGTTTTTCCGCCAGCCGTACCGCCCAGCGCAAGGGATGTTTCACAAAACCGCCTGCCAGGATTGCGCCCTGGGCCGAAAATTTTCCCCGGGCCACCAGCGCCCACAAAACCTGTGAACCGTAGGACTCGCCCAGCAGCCAGCCGCCAGTGATGCCGTTTTTCGCCAGCGCGGTCTCGATGGCCGCCGCGTAATCGTCCAGCGACCACGTCAGCGTACGCGGATAGGTGAACTCGACGAAGCGCACTTTTTGGCCGATGGCTTTGCGAAAGCCGCCAATGAGCGTCCAGTCGCCGTGCAGGCCGGGCAGATAAACCAACGTGGGCAGCGAGGCTTCGCCGTGGATGCGCAATTGAAGTTCTTCGGCCATTTTTCCTGAAATCATAAATACCCCAAAACCGGCGGTTCAGCAAAATACAAATAGCCGCGGCGCCGGCCGGCCATCCGTCACCTAAGGGAATGGGTCAATCGTATTGGGCCAGCGTGGTCAATCCTTCCGGATTGGCGACGTCCAGGCCTTGCAGGAAGACAATGTGTTGATAGCCAAGATTGCGCAAGCCAACGACCCAGAGCGTGCTGCGGTCGCGAAACTGGTCGCCAATCTCTGCCTCGGTATAATTCTCAAGAATGACCACGGCTGTCTGATGTTGGGGCAGTTTGACGGCCGCGGCCAAAAGCTCATCATTGCTTTCCCTGGCCGTGGCGCCGGGTTGGCGCATCTGGCAGTGCTCGCCATCCAGCGATTGAATGACCAGCGCGGTACTGTCGGTGTTGTGAAACGCCCGGGACGGGGTCGCGCAGGAAGTCAGGACGATGGCCAAAGCCGTAAGGCCCAACCAGGTGGCAATGTTTTCGGATTTCATACGTTCCCAATGTACAATGCATTAAACTAATTTATTTTTGCCTCGTGGTCTGTCATATGCAATTTCAATGCCATGGGGCGCGGGGCCGTGAGCGTTCCTATTTCAATTTGGGGAAAAACTCCGCCGCCGTCCGGCAGGTGGCGGCGCTCAATTCATCGAGGGGACAGCCCCTGACCCGGGCGACGGTTTCGGAAATTTCCTTCACGTAGGCCGGTTCGCAGCGTTTGCCGCGGTACGGCACGGGAGCGAGATACGGGCAATCGGTTTCCAGCATAAACCGGCCGTCCGGTGTGGCGGCGATGGTATCGCGAACGTTCTGGCCGTTTTTGAACGTGGCGATGCCGGTGAAACTGACCAGCGAACCGATCTCCAGGACCCGGCGCATCCGGTCGGCGTTTTCACCGAAGCAATGAAACACGCCGCGGACTTTGCCGGCAAACGGCTGGAGTTGCGTCAGCGTGTCATCAAAGGCATCGCGCTGGTGGATGACGCAGTTCAATCCGGCCTCGCCGGCGATTTCGAGTTGTTGCCGGAAAATGTCCGCCTGCTTTTGTTTGTACCGTGCATCCCCCCCGGCGTGGCCGGGCTTTTCGCCGGGCAGATGATGGTAGTCGAGGCCGGTTTCGCCAATGGCGACAACCTTGGGTTGTTGCGCCAGCTCACGCAGGGCGGGGCGGATGTCGTCCGGCGCCTCCTGGGCGTTGGCCGGGTGCCAGCCGATGGCGGCGAAGACGCCGTCAAAACGGTCGGCCAGCTGGACGGCGCGCCGGCTGCTGTCGAGGTCGGTGCCAATGGAAATGATTTTAGTGATGCCGGCAACCCGGGCCCGTTCGATCACGTCCGGCAAATCGTCCGCATAATCCGGATAATCCAGATGCGCATGGGTATCGTAGAAAATGGGCATGGGAATGATTAACCTCGAAACAGGCCAACCACACGAAAAGAGGTAAAGCAGTGAACGCGTGTTTTCCAGGTCCTCTTCAGATGCTGTGGTTTCATCATATTTACGGGGTTACGGCCTTGCGGGGCTGTTGGTCCGGGCGGCTTTTTGCTCGAGGACGGCCAATTTTGCCTCGATGGACGGCTTGCCGGGATAATCGGGCGCTTCCTGGAGCAGATGCCGGTAGTTGTCAATGGCCTCGGGCTCGCGGTTTTGAACAGAAAATTTGTCGGCGAGTGTGAGCCGCAGGCGGATTCGTTGTTCCGGTGACGGATTGCGGGCGAGGGCGAGCCGGTAGGTTTCAATGGCCGAGGAGGGTTTGCCCTGCAGTTCGTAAAGGTCCGCGAGTTTTTCCGTGAGTACGGCGCTGTTGGTGATGACGGGAACGTGTTCCAGAAAATTGACGACCTGTGGGGTGGGCGCATTGTGGGCCAGTCCCAGATCGGCTACTTGCAGATAAGCCCATTCGAGGAGCGGATTGTGGGTGCGCGCGAGTTCGGCATGCACGGCCGACGTTGGGCGGCCAGACGGCCGGTAGAGGGGGTCGCCGACGACCGTGGTCTGCCAGGACAGGACGGGTTGGGCGGCCCAGGCGGCCTCGCCGAACGTAAATCCGCCGGCCAGCCAGCGTGCGAGAAAGACGCTTACGTTGGGCGTGCCGGCGAGATAGGGTTCATAGACGCAGCCCATGGTGCAGGTAGCGCCCCGGGCGAGCAGCGGCCCGGCCCAAAATTGATTGGTGCTGTGCAAAGTGACCGCGCTGCTCGAGTGCAGGTGATAAGCAAATGCACCGGGCATGAATTCCACCCGGGGCAACGCGAACGGCCCGGAAACGTTCCCGATGTACCAGCCGCAATAAATCGCAATCTGGCTCATCGGAAAGTCGGCGGGAAACGTGTCGGGATTTTTATCCACGATAGTCTCAAAACCCAGTTCGCGGCAGATTTCTCCCCCGGTTAACATCCATTCGTCACCCAAAATATAATTGGTGTCGCTTTGGGGCAGCCCCCGCGCGTCAAAATAGGCGCGGCCCCACAGGCCGTTGCGCTCGGCGGCAAGCGCCTTGTCCACCAGGTCCAGCGCCACGTTCACCTTCGGTCCGTCTAATCGTGCCACCAGCAAAATACCATTGGTGGGATGAAGCGCCGCGGGATTGGTGACGCCATAGACCCAATTGGGCAAGGGACCGGAAACCGGGACGTCGGTTTGCAGCAGCGGCAGCCAGGTCAGCTCGGAATCCACCGCCGCCTCGTTGCGTTGCAGTTCCGGCCGGAACTGTTCCATGGCCGGTTCACGCACGTTCGGGTCGGGAGCGATTTTCAATGGGACCCCCCAGCATAAGACGGCATAGCGGATTTTGGATTCGACCACGCGGCGCTCAACCCGTTGCGGCTGGCCGTTGGTCGCCGCGTTGGTGACCGAGCCGAACCGCCAGAGCTTGTCCAGGTCCAGCCGGCTGGCCAGCGGGAATTGCAACCGGTCGCGAAACTCGGTCCGTGTCATCTCTTCATTGATCGGCAAATCAAACCCGTAAAGTTGCGTCTCCGGCACCTGCCGCCTTTGGGCGTAATGCTCCGCGACCATTTTCGACGCGGCCAGACGGGTGTTGTAAATCACCACCACTTCGTCGCCGCCCGCGTGAACGAACAGCGGCATCAACGCAAAAAGAAAAACCACGAATCGTATCCCGGATGTTTTCATTCGTCCGTCATTTGACCCTTGACCGCTTGAAACGTTGGAAAATTGCGTCTTACCCATCGCATACCACCTTGAGGCCATCATATCCCAGCATGACGCCGGAAGGCAATTCCGCCTGTGCCCGGTCATGATCGTAATCGTGCGTGAGATGGGTGAAGTAGGTCCGGCCCGCGCCGATGCGCCGCGCTGCGGTGAGCGCCTCGTCCAGACACATGTGCGTCGGATGCGGCGTGTAACGCAACGCGTCGAGCACGACCACGTCCACCCCCCGGACCCGGGCGACCGCCTCGGCGGGGATTTCCTTGCAGTCGCTCAGGTACGCCAGTCGTTTTTGGCCGTTTTGGACGAACAAATAGCCGTTGGTCATCATTTGCCCGTGCGGCAGGGGCAAGGGAACGATTTCCAGGTCGCCCAGGGTGAACGGCCCGTCAACCACGTGCGGATCGGGACGGAAATAGCCCTTGGGAATCGGGCGGCCGTCAAAAGCATAGAGGTAAATCCGCTTCAACGCTGCCAGGGTTTCGCCATTTGCATAAATCGGCAGCGGGCCGTCCCGCACATCGCAAAAGCGTCGGCAGTCGTCCAGGCCCATGATGTGGTCGGCGTGCGCATGGGTGAAAACCACCGCATCCAACCAGCGGATGCCTTCGCGCAGGCACTGGATGCGGAATTCCGGCGTGGTGTCCACGACCAGCTTGACCTGGTCGGTGGCCACGTAAATGGAGGGGCGGGTGCGATGGTTTTTAGGGTTGGCCAGGAATTCCGGGGGATATTCCTTGCCGATGATGGGCACGCCCTGCGAGGTGCCGCTGCCGAGAAAGATGAATGAGAACGCCATGTTAAAATTTTCTTTCGTTGCCGGCTTCCAGCCTATTCAATTCAACCACGGATGCACACGGACAAACACAGATGGGAACGCACAGACTGCGCGAATCATCGCGAACAGAATGAATTTCCCTCCGGGACGTGCCTATGTCCGGAGCCGGCAACCTGCCGTTCCTTTTATCCGTGTCCATCCGTGTCCATCCGTGGTTATAAATTTTGTCGGGGTGAAATCTAGCGATGTTGACGACGTTGCGCATCAAAAACCTCGCTCTCGTGAGCGATCTGACACTGGAACTCCAGCCCGGGTGCAATGTCATCACCGGCGAGACCGGCGCGGGCAAGTCCATCATCATCGGTGCGCTCAACCTCGTCCTCGGCGAACGCGCCGACCGCACGCTCATCCGGGGCGGCGAGGAGAACTGTTCGGTCGAGGCCGTGTTCGATATCTCCCGGCTCAAGCCCCCGCCGGGAAAGTTCCTGGAGGAAAACGGGCTGGAGCCGTGTGAGGAAAACCAGCTCGTGCTTAAACGGACCTTTACCGTCAACGGCACGAACCGGCAGTTCGTCAATGGCTCGCCCACCTCGTTGAATATCCTGGCCGCCATCGGCGAATGGCTGGTGGATATGCACGGTCCCCACGACCATCAGTCGCTGCTCCAACCCGCCCGGCAACTTGCCATCCTCGACGCCTATGGCGATTTGACGCGTGATCGCGAGACGTTCGGCGAGCTCGTCCGCCGCCGGGCCGGGGTGGAAGCCGAAAAAGCCGCGTTGGTCGTGGACGAAAAGACTTACGCGCAACAGCTCGACCTGCTGCGTTTCCAGGTCCGGGAAATCGCCGCGGCGCGGCTGCAACCGGATGAGGAGGCGCAGGTGGAATCGGCGCATGGCCGCGCCAGCAATGCCGCAAAACTGTTGCAGCTGAGCCAGGCCGCACTGGAATTGCTCGGTGAAAATGATTCCTCCCTGCTCACGCAGGCGGGCCTGCTCGGACGGACCTTGCAGGATTTGCAGCGGGTCGACGCGGGAGCCGCGGTATTGTCCGATCTCCACCGGCAGGCGGCCGCCACGCTGCGCGATCTGCAGGCGGAGCTTTCGCGCTACGCCGAAAAGGTGGAAATTGACCCGGCCCGCCTGGTGGAGCTGGAGGAACGCCTGGGCCTCATTCACTCGCTCAAACGCAAATACGGCGCGTCGCTCGCCGAAGTCATCGCTTTTGGCGATGCAGCGCAACTCCGGCTCCAAAGCCTCGAGCAGCGCGATGCCGAGCTGGCGCGACTCAATGCCGGGCTGGCGAAGCTCGACGCAGAACTCGCGCGCGCCGGCCAGGATCTTTCCGCCAGCCGGCGCAAGGTGATTCCGCAACTCGCGAAGGCGGTGGGCAAACAACTGGCTGATCTGGGATTCCAACAAAGCAAGTTTGATGTGACGATTTCGACTGTTCGGTGGGGCGAGGCTCCTGACGAGCCGGTATTGGCGCGCCAGAGTGGATCGGCGGCGGCTCGCGGGGACGCTCGCCCCACCAGTTCCGGCTTCGATATCATTGAATTTCAATTTGTACCCAACCTCGGCGAGCCGGCCCGGCCGCTCCGCGCCATCGCTTCCTCCGGCGAAATGGCCCGCGTAATGTTGGCGCTCAAGACCGTCCTGGCTACGGAAGACGAAATCCCGGTGCTCATTTTCGATGAAGTGGACGCGAACGTCGGCGGTGAAACCGCCCGGGCCGTTGGCGAGAAGATGAAACAGATCGCGGCCCGGCGACAGGTGCTCTGCATCACCCATTTGCCGCAGGTCGCGGCGCCCGCCGATGCGCATTACGTCGTGATCAAGCAGGTCCGGAATGGCCGGACGATTTCGACCATTGAGTTGCTCGGCAAAAAGGAGCGGGTGGCCGAGTTGACGCGGATGCTCGGCGGCCAGAGCGATGCCGCCCGGAGGCACGCGGAAGCGTTGCTGACCGCGAAAGAATAGCAGATGAAATCTCCAATTTCGCGTATTTGGCATTTTTTGAGGTTTGAAGGTATTCTAAACGGATTCCACCTAGGTTAAATACGATCAAAATCCTTCAAAAATACAGTAAATCGATGGTTTTTTGTCTTTGTACCCATAAATGGTGACTCGCAGGGTACAAAGGATGAGGTAAGATGATTACGTTGTTGCCGCACTTAGTTTTAGTTCTCAAAAGTGTGCAAAGGCCGGACCTGTTGTCCGGCCTTTCTTTTTGCCCTCATTTCAGTCATCCAGATCAAAAATCAACCAATTTTGATCGTTTTGCGCCGTTGCCCTGAAATTCTCGCCCCAAGCAAAATTCCCATCACGCCCACGCACGCCCAACCAAACCAATCGCCGTGCCGATTATAAAAAGTAGGCGCATGTTTTTCGCCCACCGGGATTTCAATCGTCATGGCACCCGGACCGTAAATACGGCGGGACGGGTCCTTGAAAATCTTGCGTAGCCGGCCGTTGGCATCTGCCCAGCACGTCAGGCCGTTATTGGAACTGCGCACGAGCGGCACCCCGTTTTCCACGGCGCGGAAAACAGCGGCGGCGGCCTGCTGCCATTGCGCTGCGCCCTCGCCAAACCAGCCGTCATTTGTCACGTTCACCAGAAAATCGGTGTCATCCTGCACGTATTCCCGCGCCAGTTCCGGAAACATGTCCTCGAAACAAATCAGCGTGGAAGTTTTCACTTTTTGGCGGGACGAAACTCCCGGCGAGCCGTCCGCGTTGCGGTCGTTCCACCGGTCCATCTCAAATGGCACCGCGTTGGTGCCGGCCGTAAAGCTGCCGGGAATGGGCGTCAGCCATTTAATGAACGGCAGCCAGCGCACGAGCGGGATATATTCGCCGAAGACGACCAGCTTTTGCTTGTGATACACGTTTTCAAAATGGCCTTCCGGATCGGCCAGGAATGCAGCGTTGAAAACATCGACGTCATCCTGGGATTTGGCATTGGGCCGCCAGGCGACGTCATCGGTGTTGAAAATCAGCCAGACGTGATGGGTGCGGACGAGATTCGTGATGGCGATAAAGCCGGCCTCGTCAAGTTCCGGCACCGCGGCTTCCGGCCAGATCAGCAGATCGGTTTTGTTGGTGAGTGCTTGTTCCGACAGCTCCAACAGTTGCCGGAAGCGATCGGCGTTCGCGGCCCGGTCCCAAATCATGGTCTGGGGAGTGCTGGGCTGGACCAGGGTGATTCGCAGCGTCGGAACCGAAGGATCCGGCGCCGGCAGGCGCGCGAACCCGACTGCAAACAACACCGCGACCACCGCCAGAGGCAAAAATGATTCCGCCTGCCAGGCGAACCGCGAGGCCGGCCGGCGATAAATCATGCGCCCGGCCGAGAACAGCGACAGCGAGAGCCATATGACCAGGAACGAAACGCCGTATACGCCCGTGACCGCTGCAACCTGGATGAGTGGGACCAATTGAAATTGCGAGGCGCCCAGCGGGTTCCATGGAAAGCCGCTGAACAGCCGCCCCCGGATCATCTCCAACGCCACCCAGACGGCCGCGCCCGCCAGCGACCACAAGGTGCGACCACCCCAGGATTCACACTTCGTACTTCGCACTTCGCCCTTCGTCATGAGCCAAGTCCAGACGGCCGGATACAACGCGACATACGCCGCCAGCGCCGCCCAGCCGAGAGCCGGAAAGCCCATCACGGGAATCAGCAGCAGCCAGGAAAGTGACGCTAGGAAATGGGCCAGCCCGGCCACATAGCCGACGCGGAACGCGTCGCCGCCGTGTTTGCCATAAGCCGCGGCCATGAGCAGGGCGGGCGCAACCCAGGCGCAACCGGCGATGCCGATGTTCGGAAACGCCGCGGTCAATAAGAGCCCGGCGCCAAAAGCCGGGAGATAACCGCTGCGAATCAGGAGTTCACGGAGAACACTCTTCAACGTGCCAAAGGGCGAATAGCCCTCCGTAAATGTCGGCCCGAGCTTCGTACATCCGGCTGCCTGTTTCCGGACCGTGGCGCTGGCATTGACGACGATGGCTTCACGGGCACCGCGCCAGACGGCCAGGTCCACCGACGAATTGCCGGCATAGTCAAATCCGCGTTCGCCGAATTTTTCGACGAGGACCTTCAATTTATCGGCGCCACGCAGGTTGGTTTTACCGTCGCTGCCCAGGACCTCGTCGAACAGCCCGACGTGATTGGCGACGGGCAGGGCCATGTCCCGGTCGGAGGCGGTGACCAGGACCAGTTTTCGGCCGGCGGCCTTTTGTTCCCTCAAAAAGGCGAGGAACGGCTCGTGATAGGGCAGGGTGACGGGATCGATTGTGACGCGCCGATTGAGTTGCTGCTTCAAATGCGCCCGGCCGCGCGTCCACCAGAAAAGCACGGACATGAGCCGGAACGGGTTTCGCCGCAGCAGCCGGGCCAGCGATTCCCAGAGCAAATCGGTCTTGATGAGCGTACCATCCAGGTCCACGCAGAGCGGGACCTGACGGGTGGGGGCATCGGGCGGTGGCGGCATGGTTATCCTGAAACCGCCGCGAAGTTAGAGCAAGGCAGTGAACGTGACAAGCCTGTCTGGATTGCAAGGTGGAATCGGTTTTGTACTCGATATCCACGGGTTCCGTCCGGTTCGCCGAATCCAACCCCGGCAAACTTGACGCCGTATCACCTTCCCACTATTTCAACAAAACGCCGGTCAATTGAGACAAGCATAGTAGTCAGGGTTAACGGCATATTAGCATATATGTATATTGGAGTCATGATAATAAGTTTTTTGGAAAAAAGTTTGACACCGCGGGGAACTTTGGTAAAAAAGTTTTTGTTAACTAAAGAGCCCCGTCGGGCGGACGTGCTGACCCGTGGGGCGGGTTGGGAATCTAGAGACGGGTTTGGGATAATGATAGCGCGTCATTCAATTCGAGTTGTTCGAATTTCCGCAGGGCAAGTTTGGTTCTCTCCACGGATAAGGGTGGTGTGGTGTCTTCCGCTTTAACTTTTCAATTCTATGAAAACCATTTCTACAATTCTTCTGGCATTGTTTGCATTAACGCATTGGACCAATGCCCAAACCGCTACGTCAGGCTCACTCGCGTCCAATGTCGACAACGGCCGGGCCGCCATATCAGATCCGCCATATGCGGTGGTGGAGCGGGGCGCGGATCATCGTATCTGGGAAAAAAGCACTTATGAAACAACCCCGGACGGCCAGAAGGCTCCCCGCGTTTACAGATACACGGAATTGGTCACGGGCCTGCATTACCTGAACGCCAAAGGCGAGTGGGTGGAATCGAAGGAGCAGATCGAGGCCTATCCGGGTGGGGCGATCGCCCGGCACGGGCAGCATCAAGTCGTCTTTGCCAATAATCTGAATACGGCCGGAGCCATCGACCTGCAGACACCCGACGGCAAACGGCTGCGCAGCCAGGTACTGGGGTTGAGCTACTTCGACGCTGCCAGCGGCGGGAGCGTGCTGATTGCGGAAGTCAAAGACAGCCAGGGGCAGTTGTATCCTCCCAACGTGGTGATCTATCCCGATGCCTTCACGGATTTCAAAGCGGATGTGCGCTACACCTACACGCGGGCTGGGTTCGAGCAGGACATCATTCTGCGCGAAAAGCCGCCCGGGCCGGAAGTGTATGGGTTGGATCCGGCCACGACCAAATTGCAGGTGCTGACGGAGTTTTTAGATTCGCCGCAGCCGAAAATAAGGTCGAAACCGTCGAAAGCTCGCCCCGGGGACATCGAGGATGAAGATTTGGATTTTGGTGCGATGCAGTTGGGGCGGGGGAAGGCCTTCTCGCTGGAGCGGGGCGGTGGAGACATTCGAGTGAACAAACAGTGGATGAAGCTTGAGGGGCGGGATTTTCTCGTGGAGGAAGTGGCCGTGCCCGACCTCGACGAGGAACTTCGGTCGCTCCCGGCGGTTGACGGTGCATCGGTGAAACCGGCAGGAGATTCAGCCCGACACGTGGTTTCCAAACAGCGGCTGTTGCCGGCCGGGCCGCTGGCTCGGGCCGGAACCAATGCGATGCAGCTCGCCAGACTGTCGCTTCCAGCTGAAGGTCTGGTATTGGATTATCAGACGATTATAGGCAACACCAATAACATGACGTTTCAGGGGGATACGACTTATTACATTACGGGTCCGGTGAATTTGAACGGAACCACCATCTTTGAGGGCGGAGCGGTGATCAAATATGCCCCGACTAACAATGCCTCTTTGAATTTCAGTTTGGTCAATTACCCGGTGCAGATCGTCAGCAAAGGCACAGCCTATCGGCCGACGATTTTCACGTCCAAAAACGACGACAGTGTCGGCGACGCCATCGCAGGTTCGTCTGGTACTCCATCCACCTATCTCGGCCCGGCGATCAATTACAATTCGAGTTACGGCAACTTTGCCTCCTTCGGGCTGAATAATTTTAGAATTTCCTATGCGTCGCAAGCGATATCCTGTTCCGCCTGGCAAATCAATATCACCCTTACCGATGGTCAATTCGTAAATTGCGGGACGTGTTTAAGCTCCTCCGGAAACGGGGAGACCTGGAGGCTGAAAAACCTGCTCTTTGCCAAATTCGGTGTGGCTATGGCCATGTCGTTTGCCAATGTCTACGCGCAAAATGTAACCTTCGACGGGAATCTGTACAATCCGCCGAACGGAGGTTTTTCAACTCTGCTGGTACCGGCAGGTAACCCCACTACCGCCACAATCAATTTGGGTAATTGTATTCTCGCCAACATTACCATGTTCATGAACGGGAATCCGGGAAGGATTAACGCCGACAACAACGGATTCTATAACTGTGGCTTTGATCGCATTTCAACTGTCGGTACGACAGTTTTTCCCTCAGCCTCCAATCCGTTTCAAACCGTGGGCGCCGGCAATTATTACTTAGTCAACAACTGCACGTTCCGTAATCAAGGACTCCCGGTCGACGGGTTGAACGATAAAACCACCTACCCGCCATCGACCACCCCGCCCTACCAATACAATGTACCCAGGATCTGGGCCCCCTTCGTTCCGCGTGATACCAGTGACACCCCGGATTTGGGTTACCACTATGATCCGATCGACTATTTGTGCACATCCCTTGTGGCACAAGGGCCGGTATTGCTCACCAACGGCGTGGCCGTCGCTTTTTATGGGTCCTATGGAATCGATAACGGGCCCCCGATCATCTGCGTCGGGCTGGCTACGGCATTGAACCATCTGTTTTGGTATCCATCGGTACAGGAACAACCTTTGAAATTAAACGGGATCAGCACGGCCAACAGCTCGATGTTCAATCGAATTACACCGGGTACCACCTTCAATTTTACGGATTTCCCCATGCTGGGCAGACGCCAGAACTTCGTGGCGGGCTTTTACTCGTATCTCTTTCCCTATTTCTCGATGAACCATTGCCAACTGCGCGGCGTGGGTTTGACGGTCGGCGGCTTGGCTCTGCAGGATGGCTCACCCGGTCCTACCGTAAGTCTTCGAAACTGCGTCCTGGAGCGTTGCGGTGTCAGTTTCCTCAACGGCTATAGTGCCTATACTGGCTGCCAGAGCTGTCCCATGGTCTATTATCAGGATCCATTGTGTGTAAGCCTCTACAACGATCTGTTCTGGTATTGCAGCGTATCCTTGACCTATCTCGCCAGCCATGCCCAATACAGCATGCCCTGGTATATCAAGGACAATTTGTTTGATAACTCGACCTACACCTTCAGGGGGGAAGGCAATTTTATGAACACCCTCTGGGTATCGAACAACGGCTATTACCAGACAACGGACGCGTTGCCGGGAGCGAACGATCTGACGAGCATGTCCGGTCTGACTTTTGCGCCCGGACCGCTGGGGCCGTGGTATCTCGCGTCTTCAACTCCTTCGTTGGTGGACGCCGGCAGCCGCTCGGCGGCTGCCGCCGGGCTCTATCACTTCACTACTCAGGTCAATCAGGTGAAAGAAGCCGATTCCGTGGTGGACATCGGCTTCCATTATGTCGCTGGCAATGTGGGTTATTATGGAGATTTTCTACCGTATGACTCGTCCCCGTGGGATGGCATTCCAGACTACATTGCCGACGGAAATGGCAATGGGGTGTGGGATTCAGGCGAGACCCCCTGGCAGCCGGTGACGATCACGACCCAGCCGGCTTCCCAGACCGTTACTGCGGGTAACGATGCGGCTTTTCTTGCGGCGGGTTGGGCTGATGGACCTCAATACACGTGGTACTTTGACAATGGTAAGGGGCAAGGGCCACAGACCATATTTTACGACTCCGGTCCTTCTTCCACTTTGTATATCAACAACGCCCAGAAGGTGAATGAAGGAACGTACACCGTGAAAGTGAAAGACGGGGAGTGCGACGATCCCAGTTGCCCGACTGTCATGAGCGTGCCGGCGACCTTGACGGTGGTGCCGGCGTTGCCGGTAGCAGTGCCGAGCGGATTGGTCGCCTGGTGGCGGGCAGAAGGCGACACCGGGGACGTGCTTAACCAAAATCCAGCAACGATCCAGGGACAGGTGACCTATAATCAGGGCAAGGCAGGCAAAGGATTCTATCTAAATGGAAACGATACCGGCCTGATAATTCCCACTTCGTCCAGCCTGGCGAGCAGTTCCTTTACATTTGAGGCCTGGATTTATCCAAGCAATAATTGCTGTGAGGAATGTGTCCTCGAACAATATGACGCGGGCTCCGGCACCAGATTGACTGTATCCATTCCAAAGGACAGCGGCAAACGATGGCTGTCCGCCACCTGGGTTAACGGTGGAACTCAATATACGATTAACTCTGCCCCGGGTACGATTCGGGAAGGCACCTTCCAACATGTCGTTGTCGCCTATGATGCCACATATGCTGGTGCCCGCTTGCATCTGTACGTGAACGGCAAGCAGGTGGGGTATGGCTGGGGCGGTGTCAGCGCCGGTCTGAAGGGAACCAGCAATCTGTATTTGGCATGCAATAGTTCATTAGCTGAGCGTCTGGCCGGCCGGATGGACGAAATCGCATTGTACAATCGCGCCTTGGCGGTGTCGGAAGTTCTGGCAATTTACAACGCCAGCACCGCCGGCAAGAAACCGCCTTGCGCGGCGGCACCCGCTGATCTGGTCAGCTGGTGGGAAGGGGAGGGGAATGCCGACGATGTCTATGCGCTTAACCCGGGGCTCGCCACCGGAGCGGTGACCTGCACGCCGGGCTGGTCCGGAAAAGCATTCACATTCGGCAGCGGCACCGCCCAGGTTCGGATGCCAGCTTCCGCCAGTCTGAACGTCGGTACCGGGGAAGCCGGTTTCACGCTTGAAGCGTGGGTCCTGCCTTCGGACATCTCCCGCGCCCAACCCATCCTGGATTGGAATAACGGGAGTTTTGCCGGAGTTGCCCTCTGGTTATCTGACTCCGGTTGGCTCTTCGCCAATGTCCGGGACGCCGACCTGACGGATAATTTCGTCTCCGGCGCACAAATGGCCTCCGGCATCTACCAGCACGTCGCCCTCACCTACGACAAACCCAATCACACTGCCCACCTGTTCCTGAATGGGGTGGAGGTGGGACAGCAAATCTGCCCCCCTGCGCTGGTGCCGGGAACAACCGGTGATCTCTTCTTCGGGTTCAGTCCAATGGATGACGAGGGCATAACCGGCATTCAATTCAAAGGCCAAATGGATGAGGTCGGACTGTATCAGCGCCCGCTGTCGGCCGCCGAAGTGAAGAGCCTCTACCTCGCTGGTGGCGGCGGCAAATGCGGACTTGCGACTGATCCGTCCGTCATCAGTTCGCCGGCTGACCAGGTTGCGCATGTGGGTGACAACGTGTCATTGGGAGTCGTGGCTGCCGGTACCGCATTGACTTACCAATGGTATCACAACTCATCGGCCATTTCCGGCGCGACCGGCCGGACCCTGGCACTGGTGAACGTGCAGACCACTGATGCCGGCAATTACTATGTTCAGGTGTCCGGTGCCCACGGAGCGCAGAACAGTTCGGTGGCTATACTGACGGTGAATACAATTGCCAGCGGTACACCGCCGTTGATTATAACCCAACCCAACAGCCAGGGTGTTTGCAGCCGCAGCGGATTTGTTTTGAGTGTCGATGTGAATCCCAATACTGAAGGTCCAGTCCCCTTATATTATCAGTGGCGCAAAAACGGGGTTAATATCCCTGGTGCCACGAGTTCGTCTTACAGGTGGAAGACTGCTTCGGCTGCCGATGCCGGAACTTATTCGGTCCTGGTTTACCACTCTTTCGGCCACGTGGTGAGCGACGGCGCCGTGGTGACGGTCTATCCGCACCCGACCGCAGTGGTATCCGGCAATACCACCATCAGCGCCGGAGATACCGCGTCTATCCAGGCGGCGCTCAGCGGGACCGGCCCCTGGACGGTGACCTGGTCGGACAGTGTTACTCAAAGTGGCGTTACCCAAAATCCGGTCGTGCGCACTGTCACACCCGCGGCATCCACGACCTACACGGTCACGGCTCTCTCCGATGCGAATTGTGACGCCGCGTCCGGCGACTTGAGCGGCAGCGCAGAGGTGGTTGTCGGCGGCGCCAACCCGCCTTACCGGACGCTCTCCGGGTCTTTGACCGACTACACTTTCCGTGGAGATACCACCTACTACATCAATGGCGTCGTGCATTTGCACGGGACAACCACATTTGAAGGCGGGGCGGTGCTCAAATATGCCCAGGATGGTTCCCTGGAAGTCGCGTCTCTTCCGGCGCCACAGATCAAATGGCTGGCAACCGCCTATCGTCCCGTAATCTTCACTGCCAAGGATGACGACAGCGTCGGCGCCACCATCGCTGACAGCACGGGTACGCCTGATCCGGCGGGTTATGCCAACCCGGCGCTGAAACTGTTCAATGTCACAACTGCGCCAGCCAATCTCCGCGTAGCTTGGGCCAAACAGGCGCTGGTGACCTACGCCTGCGACGCCACGGTTGCCCATGCCCAATTCGTCAACTGTCAGCAGGGCATCTGCGCCCAGTCGGGAACACTCGCCCTCCAGAACGTGCTGTTCGCCAATCTGCAGACCTGTCTGAATCAGCTTGCTGGCGTAGCCGTTGGCGCGGAATACGTGACGTTTGCCGACAGCGAGTGCCTGGAAACGGGCGATGTTGGTGGCGGCGAAAACGGGGTGTCCGTAGGCGTGACCAATAGCATTCTGGCTAATCTGACCAGCGTATTCACTTCGCACGATGTATTTGGCGGTTATCGCAACGGCTTTTACGGTATCCCTGAAAACCTGCGGTTTGGCAGCAGCCAGACACCCAGCGAGGCTAACCCGTTTCAGATTGCGGGCGGCGGTCGTTACTATTTGACGGATGGATGCACTTTTCTGAACCAAGGCGACCCTGGCACGGATCAGGAACTTTGGACCACGCTGACCAACCGGACCACGCGGCCGCCGTTGATCCAAAGTTCAGACATTTCCACGGAAACCACCTGGCAGCCTCGGGAAATCCGGGATGTGCAATCACCGGATCTCGGTTACCACTACGATGCGCTGGATTACATTTTCCAGGGTGTGGCCTTGACCGCTGCGCTTCACCTTACGGACGGGGTGGCGGTGGGACTGATGTTACCGGCCTGGGCGAATAGTGCGACGCTGTATCCCGAAGATGGAGGCAGCGTCATCAGTACGGGTCTTCCCCAAAGGATGAACCGGATAGCGAGTATTGCCAACGTGCAGGAAGGCGGGAACAACTCCTGCAGTGAGTTGATGTATTGTTCCGGGAGTGACATTAGTCGGGTATATCAATTCCGCTTTACGGATTTTTCCTTGGGGCAAGGCGGAAGGGGGCAGGTATTTGTGTGGGGTTCAAGCGGTCCTCCATACTTCTATAAGGTCGCGTTTCAAGATTGTTCGTTGCGCGGGACCGGGGTGGAAGGATATTTCCGGCCCGGCCATGGAGAAGCATTCATCGAGTTGGTCAACAACTTGATTCTTCGGGGTGACGTCAATATCTATTATAAATACAAAGGCGATGATGGTTATATCCCTACCTTTAACTGCTACAACAACCTGTTCCAGGGCGGCTATCTGGCTATGACGATATTGTCCGCTGAACAGATTATCCCCGCCTGGAATATCAAAGATAACCTGTTCGATGGTGCCACCCAATCTGCCTCCATCGGTGGATATTACATGGACCTGCAATACCTACATTGCTCAAATAACGGCTTCACCACTGGGACCGTCAATATATTGGGTGGGGGCAATAATCAGACGGATATTGTGCCGGACTATCAGAGCGGATACCTGGGCGACTACTATTATCCGTACAACGGCGGAAATCTTAGTCGATTGATTGACCAGGGCAGCCGCATGGCGGCTGACGCCGGACTCTACCACTACACTACGCGCGTCGACCAGTTCAAAGAACGTTGTACGCCGGTCGACATCGGGTTCCACTACTTGGCTTGCCAACTGGACGATCAGGGAAATATTGTGCCCCGAGATACTTACCCTGATAGCATTCCTGACTATCTTGCCGATGCCAACGGGAATGGTATCTGTGATCCAGGTGAAATTGACTGGGGCGGTGTGACCATCCTGACTCAACCAGATTCCCAAACCGTTGCTGTCGGTAACGACGCAATATTTCAGGTGTCGGCCACGACTGGCTATTTTAACGCGGGATTTATTGAGTACCAATGGTACTTTCAGGGAGTTCCGTATGGTTCAGACAAGCCTTCCCTCTATATCCAGAATGTCCAAAACGCAAATGCCGGAACGTACCGGGTTCTGGTGGACAACGGCTGGTCCTGGATTCCGGAGTATTACGATGAACTCTCCAGCCGCCCGGTAACACTGACAGTAATTCCGGCCGTCCAAGCGCCGGAGCCCGCCGGAATCGTGGCCTGGTGGCGAGGTGAGGAAGACAGGAACAATCCAACTACCGTCGCTGAGGATGCTCTCGGGGCCCACAATGGAGTGCGAGAAGGCGGGATGTGGTGGCAGCCTGGCAAGGTGGGTCAAGCCTACTGGTTTAATGCAGACGACACCGATCTGCGTATCCCGGCGTCGCCCGACCTGGCGGCCAGCGCCTTCACCATCGAAGCCTGGGTCTATGCGGACGGCAGTTATCCTGAGCAGAATATAACCTCAGAACCCATTCTGGAACAGCATGACGTGAACTCCGGCACCCGGTTCACCGTTTCATTCTCGGCCGCCGGTTCGCTGGATGTGACATGGGTGGACGGTGGGACACCGATCACCATCAGCTCTGCGCCGGAACTGGTTCGGGCCGGGACCTTCCAACATGTAGCGGTGAGCTACGATATCAATGCAACCGGCGATCGACTTTTCGTATTCCTGAACGGCCAACTGGTGGCTCACGGGCTTTCCGGCATCAGCCTGCAATTAAAGGGCACGAGTGATCTGCACTTTGGTTATGGCACCCTAAGTACCTTGGCTCACCAGCACTTCGCAGGCCGGATGGATGAAATCACGCTGTACAACCGTGCTTTGGCCCCTGCCGAAATTCAAGCCATCTATAATGCCAGCTATACCGGCAAAGTGCCGCCGTGCACTGAACCGCCCAACGACGCGGTCAGTTGGTGGGAGGCAGAAGGCAACGGCGATGATGTGTACGCTTTGAACTCGGCTACCGTGGAGGGAAATGTGACCTTAGCAACCGGCTTGGTCGGCAAAGCCTTCACGTTCCACGGACCTGGAGGCCAGGTGCAGGCGCCGGCTTCAGACAGCCTGAACGTCGGCACCGGCGATGAATTCACTCTGGAAGCCTGGATCAATCCGACCGACGTTTCCACCGCCCAGCCAATTCTGGAATGGAATACCGGCGACTTCACCGGCGTCGCGCTCTGGATTTCCAAAGCCGGCTCACTGTGCGCCAACATCCGCGACATTGAACTGACTGACTATCCGATCCCGGGCAAACCACTGACTGCAGGCGCCTTCCAACATGTCGCCCTGGTTTATGCGGTTAACCGGGATAATCCGTCGCAGCCGACTTTCACGACTACACTTTATTTGAATGGTGAAAACATCGTGTCGCGCTCTTGGGATTATGTGAAACCACCGCTCACCAGCTGTGACTTCTATATCGGCTCCAGCCCGATAGACGATGAAATGTCGGGCGATGACCCGGTGACCGGCACTAATTTTGTCGGGCAGATTGACGAAGTTACGATCTACCACCGAGTTCTTCAGGCACCCGAAATCAAAAAGATCTACAATGCCTCCACGGGCGGCAAATGCGGGATTGCGCCAACAATAATCACTCAGCCATCCAGCCAAACGGCCTACGTTGGGAATAATATCGCCATGGAGGTCGTGGCCACGGGGACGGCATTGACGTATCAGTGGTCTGTTGACCACGGCTCTGGACCGCTGCCAATCCCGGGAGCCACCAGTCGCATCCTGACGCTGACCGATGTGCAACTCGGCCAGGCAGGCGACTACAAAGTCCATGTGGCCAACGATGTGGACGCAAGGGACAGCGCCCCGGCTAATCTGACCGTGAATCCCGTGCCGGGCGGCCATTACCTATTGCCTATGATAAATCCCTCCGGTCCGGTTTCGGTGTGTGAAGGGGATGGGTTTACCCTGATAGTACGGGCGAAAGGCCAACCACCGTTTAGCTACCAGTGGTGCAGAGACGGGATCAATATCCCCGGCGCTACAGCTTCCACTTACACCCGAACCACCGCTTCCTCCACTGACAGCGGAATCTATACTGTGTTTATGTGTGATTTGAACAACCACAACACCACTTCGGGCGTGACGGTAACCGTGCATCCGCATCCGACCGGTGTACTCACCGGTGACGCCAATATCAATCCCGGCCTCATGACGCCCCTGATGGTGGTGCTCACTGGAACCAAACCATGGACCGTGACATTGACCGAGACGCCGGACGGCCAGGATCCGATCACGCGTACCTATAGCGGCATTACACAAAACCCCTGGATTCACTGGGTGGCGCCCAACGTCAGCACGACATACAGTTGGCCTGCTTCACCCGCGCCACCTGGGCTCTCCGACGCGAATTGTACTGCTCTGCCAGCAGGGTTAACCGGTAGCGCGAGGGTCGAAGTCAGCGGCGCGAGTTGGGCCATCCCTGCACGTGCTGGCATCTTCCTGCTCCGCGGCAGTTACCACGACTTCACCTTCGCCGCCGATATGACCTACTACATCTACGACCCAGTTTACTTCTATGGAAAGACCACAATTGAAGGCGGGACTGTGGTCAAATTCGGGTCCGTTTCCTGGGCCCCGACCGGCCGGATCATCTTCGCTGAAAACGAAGAATATCCTCGTGCTGAAGTCGTCTGTAACACCGGTGAGTACCGACCTGCTATATTCGGTGGCGGTGACGACTTTGACTTCGGGTATTGGGGCGTGGAAGAAAATTGGGAACCCACCGGGTATTATGGGCAGGGCTTGTCGTTTGCCTTTACGCCGGATTCACCAATTACTCTCAAGAACATTCGGTTCCGCCATTTGAATAGCGGCATTTCGGTTGATGGTCCGGGCACCTGCAATCTGTACAACTGCCAGTTCCTTAATTGCGGTACCTCGATCGGCTTGACCGTAAATGCGAATGTGAACGTCTATAATACTCTGTTCAGCGGTGACGCCAGTGTTTTTGCCCCGAATGGGGGTGCTACGACACCTCAGCTCAAGTTCCAGAACAT
>CAYPSF010000035.1:0-8322 GCA_964413165.1 uncultured Bifidobacteriaceae bacterium | reverse complement strand
CAAAGAACCACTCATCCGCCGATAACGATTGCCGAATGGCAGTATTTCGGCGGCTCCTGGACCTTCTCTCCCCAAGCGCCTCGCTATGTCAGCGGTACTTTGCCGGATTTGGGCTACTATTATGACGCGTTGGATTATACGTTTGGGGGTGTGATTGCCTTGGAAGGCGCTCAGATTACGGTGCTGCCTGGCACCGCTATTGGCCTGCGCTTTGATTGGTGGTTCGGATTCGATCTGTGGGAAGGATCATCGTTCATTAGCCAGGGCACGCCAACCAAGCCGAATACCTTCGTTCCTGTATCGCTGGTTCAGGAAGGACCATACCCCTTCTTCTTCTATCCGGGCTGGGTGGTTTCCTTTGTCCCGGATTACTGGCCATACGAAAATTATAATCCCTTTGAGCTTCAGCCACCCAATTTGGACTTCCGGTTTTCAAACTTCTATCAGGACTCGGGACTCTCATACCATCTTTTCACGGGCATGAACCTGTGGTTCCTTTTTGATTTCTGCTCGGCTGCAACCATTAGCAGCGCGATGAACTTGAACATGCAGGACTGCAATCTGCACAGTGGTTGGATAGACATGGGAGAACCTAATATCTTTTACTTCTGGCCGGTGGACTTCGGCGGACCAGTCATACCCAGTTCGGTTTCCTTGAGGAACAACCTCTTTGACCGGATCAATATCAATCTCGATCCCGATACGAGCGACATCTACTGGTGGTGGCTGCCGTATATATTCCCAACTCCTTCGGTGACGGTCGATATGTCCTTGGTTGCCACCAACAATCTTTTCCACGGTGGCTATCTCTACCTCGAACCGGTTCGCGCTTCGGCAGGTAACTGGACTTTCGAGAACAATCTGTTTGATCAGGTGGCATTCGCCCAGGATCCGCGCCAGCCGTTGAATTATGATTACAATGCTTATTGGGGAACGCCGCAAATGGCTTTTGGCCAAAATTCTAAATTGTTGGTGACGGATACAAAGAGCAGTTATGTCGATGGTGCCAACGATGTGGATCTAACAACTGAAACAGTCGAACCGCCGTATCAATCCGGACCGCTGGGAGACTTTTACTTGCCCAATACGACGTTGCTTTATGGTGCAGGCCACGGCTTGCCGGGCGACGTGGGCCTCTTCCATTACACGACCCGTGTTGATGAGACCAAGGAAGGTAATGAGACGGCGGGACACAATGTGAACATCGGACTGCATTACATCGCCACGACAAGCTCAACCAGCACTCAACCATACGACTACGACGCCGATGGCATTCCCGATTATGTTGAAGACGCCAACGGCAACGGTAGCAAGGATGCTGGAGAAACAGGGTGGCAAGATTCGAGTGATCCGGGTGCGGATAGCACCATCTATGACGATCTGGATCTCGACGGTGACGGTTTGATTGGCCGCATTGAAAAGGCGCTTGGGGAAAACCCCTTGGTATCCCACAATCCATTAACACTGACTCAAGTTATTACCGGAGAAGAGCCCCATTTCATAACCTTTGAGGTGCCGGTCAATTATGATCTGCTTACCAATGTAGCAAGCTTATATTTGAATATTGATGGTCGTAGCGCATCATTAGTTGAATGTAACCCAGCCCCAAACAGGAATTGCTGGTTGAAATGGAATACATATTACGATGCCCCGGGACAACACTGTCTTGCGGCGATGTTTGTACCAAAGCGGCCACGATCTGGTACTGGCGTTGGACCTCTTATCTCATTTAATTCTCCCAATATCGTGCAATTTTACGAGGCATGTTCTGGGTTTGACAGTGGAGGAGCCTCTCTCGTTGCTACGATCCCCACATACTCGGATAACGGATACTCCTACTCCATCGAACTGCTTGATCCCGAAAACGCGTCATCGCCACATATAAAAACTATTAATGGAAATACGTCAACTGGACTGATTCAAGAATATTGGGATCTGACTTACGATGATAATATTACCAAATTTAGTGGGTCTAGAGTTGATGCTGTATTCAGTATAAGCCCGGTGACACAATCATCGACTGAAAGACTATCGGTGGCAAAATCATCTGACTCTTCGGCATCGTCGCAGACGTTAAGACTGATCTATTGGTATGGGTTGCGCGAAGGTGATTTTGATGTTGCTTATGGTGACAATGGCCCCGAAGTTTACTTGCGAAAGGGCGGTGAGTTTTGGAATCAGATGCAGGGAGTGGTTGACATTCTGTTGGCACCAAGATACGGCATTGATACATATTATTCCGATTTTGATGTTTATTATTATGATTTTAATGGTTACCCGGGATATATTACGAGCAGGGCCCAGGCGGTAAATCTGAAAGACGATCTCGCAAAGAACGCCAGAAACTTTTACATATATGCTCATGGCGGTCCCCAATTTTTAGCAAACACGCCCGATGTTTTTAATCATTCTGGTCAGTTAAACCCTGATGCTTGTTGCCTTAGCGTAAGCGAAGTTGCCGACAGTCTGAATAATAAATTAACTATAATGGGTGAATCCGATTTTAAAACCTCTTATCGATTTGTCTTTCTGGATGGCTGTTCTACCGCCGAGACATCAGACTGGCAGCATGCCTTTGGCGTTCGCACGCCACCGCCGATAGCTGCGCAATGGAGCAATCCCGGTTATGCTCAGGCATTTATGGGCTGGGATCGGGATATTAGAAATTGTGGGGCTGGAGAAGCTTTTGAAGACTCGTATGGTAATTATGGAGATACCTTGGCCTACTTCTTTGGCAATTGGATGAACGGGCGTACGCTGGATCAGTGTATACGGGGCGCATGCCTGAATTTTAGTGATCCGAATTTCATGCAAGAACATGTTAATGGAAGGTACTTGCCATTCGCCACAATCGGGAACGAGCATTGCCTGCTTAATTATAAAGACGTATATGTAAAATATGTACGCGAGACGGGTAAATTGAAACTTGTGGGTTACCCCGGCCTTACTAAAACTGGCTGTGTGCCCGGCAGTTGGGGCAGCGTGGTGGAGTACCCCCCTGGCCCGCAGTGGTGAATGGATAAATATTGAAGCTATTTGTTGGGTCCATGATTGTGCCAAGTGCATATGGTCAGGTGATAGGTCTATGAAGGTTAATTGTCGTACTATCTGTATTGTTGCTGCTGTAAATGTGCTGCTGCTCTCTTGTAAAGCGGTGACTGTGACCAACGATGCAGCTAAATCGAGCAACTCATTCGCAATTGATCTGTACTCGCATTTGGCGAATGAACCCGGGAATCTTGTTTTTTCTCCTTTCTCCGTTGAAGCGATTCTGGCTATGGCCCGCGAGGGAGCAAAGTCAGAAACGGCAAGGCAAATGGACGACGTGCTATATTTGAAAAACGGGGATGTCAGCGTTCACACCTCTTTTTCCGCGTTGCAGAAGCAGTTAAATCATACGAATGTATCTGATAGTCAGTTTATTTCGGCTAATTCAATTTGGGTGCGGCAAGGATATTCAATTTTAAGCCGGTTCAAGAGTGTTGTCGAAGATCAATACGGTGGCATTTTCACTCCCATAGACCTAACGAGCTCGACGGGGGATTTTGACCTAGTCAAGGCCAAGGCGGCGCGCAAAACAATCAATCTGTGGGTGAAAGAGCAGACCGGCGGCAGGATAGAAAAAGCTCTTCCGGATAAATTTCCAGATGCTGCAACGCGACTGATACTGCTTAATGCGACTTATTTTAAAGGAGTATGGGAAATCCCATTTGATAAAAAATTGACGGAAAATTATCCGTTCTGGATCGGCGTGAGAGAAAGTGTTCCCGTTCCAACTATGTGCGTAAAGGGTCGATTCAATGTTTATCGGAACAGTGAATTTCAATTATTGAGGATGTCCTATAGATCGAATCGTTTCTCAATGATGATTTTTTTACCAAACCAAAAAGATGGCCTGGCAGAGCTGGAAAGGAAGCTAACAAAGCAATTTATAGAAAAACTGCCACAGGAAAGCCATTTACGGGAGATTAAAGCGTATTTACCTCGATTTAAAGTGAGTTCAGGATTCAGCCTTAAGAAACCTCTGCAGGATATGGGCATGAGCGATGCGTTTTCTGAAACCGGGGCCGATTTCTCCGGGATTACACACCAAAATGGGCTCTACATTGAAGATATGATCCAAAATGCCTATGTCGAGGTCAATGAGGAAGGGACTGAAGCAGCGGCGGCGACGCTTGCAGTTGGTACACAAGGTATAATGGAAGTGTTTAATATAGATCATCCATTCTTATTTATGATCATTGATGACCGGACTGGGACTGTAGTGTTTATGGGCAGAGTAACTAATCCTTTGAATTGAATAATAAGCGTGTCCTTCCATTTCAATAAATATTTTATGCGCGTTTCTATTTGCCTGTTTTTTGTTGCGACATTTTGCGCTTTGTCACAGAGCAACATCTCTTTACGGAATGCTTCAGAAACCAATGTAACAAGCCAAACTTCGCGAGTATTAACTTTTTTGGCCCCCGCATATAAAGAGCAAGCTTTGCGTCTCATCATTCAAGAAGCAAACCAGATTGCATATGATTTAGATCTGCCAGAAAAGCTTCCTATAATAGAAAGTAATTTGACAGCATCATATATTTGTCCGCCGAACATGCGTGAAAGTGGTTTTGGTAATATTACCACGAGTAACTACACTTACTATATTACTATAGCTGACAAGTTTTCATTCCTTGAAAAACGTAATATGGAACAAGATTATCGGGATTTGAAAGTACAGTACCTCTGGTCAACCAATCGGCTTGATACAAATGCGGCTTATCAACTTGCTGTCCGGTTCCTTAAAGAGGCTTCGATGGATGTGAACGGGCTTAATCGGGACTGTGATGTTCATATAGAGGCATTGTTTCCAGGCGGCAAAAGTGGAAAGAGCTTTGTTCCCATATATTGGGTATATTGGGAAAAGCGAATGTCAAAGGGTCATGGAAGCATGGCATCGGTGGAGGTGTTTGAACCGACCAGAACTATACGTTCTCTAAGGGTTGAAGACGCAAAATATATTCTTAGAAAACCTCTGCAGGTAGCTAATGTAGATTCATTGCTTGGACAGACAAATACCCCACAGGCAATCGAAAATCCCAAACTGGAAGCCCGGCCTCTAACTGCCAAGCGGGTCCTGTCGATGGATAACCAGGTTGTTCAATCGAATAATGTGTTTGCCTTTGACTTGTATGCGCATTTGGCCCGGCAACCCGGCAATCTGCTGCTCAGTTCTTTCTCGGTTGACGCTGCTCTTGCCCTCACTTGGGCCGGTGCGCGAGAAGAAAACGCCCGGCAAATCGCCGAGGTCTTGCATCTTCCCACCAAGTCCACCAATGTTCACGCTGGGTTTTCCGCTTTATTGGGCGAGCTGAATGAGACCAACGCGCCCGATTACCAGGGCCTGGTAGCCAGTTCTCTTTGGGCACAGCGCAGTCAGCCGTTTGTGGGGACATTTCAAAAGCTGGCCCACGAGCAATATGGCGCTGCTTTAATCCAAACGGATTTAGGCCGGGGTGCCATTTCGCGTCAGCAAATCAATAATTGGGCGCGCTTCCAGACCCATGATCAAATTCCGGAAATACTCCCGCCGGAATTCCACTTGGACAATGCGCCGATGCTGTTGGTTAACGCTGCCTGCTTCAAAGGCTACTGGGCTACTCCCTTCAGGGATTTGACCCAGAATCTGCCCTTTCACCTGGTTGCCGGAGAGTCCGTCTCTGTTCCCATGATGCACCAGAGTGCAGAATTCAATTATGCCGAAAATGATTCGCTCCAATTCCTGGAGATGCCGTACGTGTCCAACCGGTTTTCCCTGGTGCTTTTGTTGCCAAAGAAAACCAACGGATTGCCCGAGACCGAAAAAACATTCTCTCTTGCGCAAATTGAACAATTGCAAGAGGCCAGCCGCCGCGAGCAGGTCAGCGTCTTCCTGCCCCGATTCAAAGGCGCATCGGAATTCAATCTCACCGGCGCGCTGAAGGACATGGGAATGACAAATGCCTTTTCCGTGAGCAATGCCAGTTTTTCGGGTATCAGCCGGGTGAAACCGTTCTATCTTGGCGCCGTCCTGCACAAGACGTATATGGAAATAAGCGAAGAAGGAGGCGAGGAAACCTTCACTGACGGGGCGCCACCGGCGAAGAAAGAAGCGACGGTTACTTTCAATGCCGATCATCCGTTCCTGTTCCTGGTCCGGCACAATCCGACCGGTGCCATCCTGGTCCTGGGGCGGATCGCCAATCCGCCGGTTTTGTCCAACCAACAGGCCGATAATTCGGAGCCTTATCCGGCGTTTAGTCCGCGGAATACCAATGCCCTGGCACAGCTGATGAAACGTTCGCTCAACCTGACGGATGAGCAGGTCAAGAAGCTGGAACCCGTGCTGCAGAAGCAGCGCGCCGACCTGGCTGAGTTGCGTCGGGAAACATCGTTGTCCCATCAGGAACGAGTGAACAAGATAAACGAGATGCAACAGGCTAACGAAGCCCAGTTAAAGGCAATTCTGACTCCGGAACAGACGGAAAAATGGCAGAACCGGATGCGTGACCAGCAAAGCCCTTTCCCGACGCAGCGCCCCGGCCAGTTAGGGCAGCCTCCCGGTGGCAAATAGCCGGATTATTCCTAGCTGCTTTTGTCTTTGGTCCGCAGGGATGACGTTCAGGGGGCGATTCGTTTCCATCGTTGATACGGAGATCATCCTTCCGCATAGGCGATCCATTCAGTCATGTCCAGCGAATGGCGTGGGATTTGATTAACCGCTGAGCGCGCGTTTTAGTAGAACTTTTTCCCGTTCGACGTAATTCAGTTTCAACGCCTCGGCGCGCCCGGCTTCGGTCATTTTTTGCCAGGATTTTTGCAGGGCATTGATGGTCTTGTCCTCGGCGGTTTTGGCCGCGAGGTCGGCCAGCTGGAATTCCAGGAAAACCAGGCACAGCGCATCTTCGAGCACCCGGGACTCGGGGTCGGCGGGGAAATTCTTTTTGAGGTTCAGGTCCTGCACCCGCCGGATTATCTCCTCCGGATAGCCCAGCTCGCGCAAAATGTCGCCGGCCTTTTGGGCGTGAAACTTTTTCAGTGTGGCACGCCATTGCAAATAACCGGCGCGGGTCATCTGCTGGGATGAGCGCGGGATTTCCCAGCGGCAGAGGTGCTGGCAGCGCGCAGCCAGGCGCAGTTCCTCGGAAGCATCCGGGCAAAGCCGTAAAACCCATCCGGTAAGCCGTTGGGCGTAAAGCCATTCGCGCGGCCGGGCAACCCCGTCAGCCGGCTCGGTGTTGGGGTCGCGGGAATTCGCCTCGTCGAAACGGCGCAGGGCGGATTCGAATCGCTGGGCATCCTTTGGTTGGAATGGTCCGGACACGCGCGAATTATTTCAGAAGCGGGCAGGGGCGGAAAGCGGATTTGCCAGGCCGGTTTTGAAGTGATTCGAAATGGTTCGGTGTCCACGCTTTAGCGTGCCGGTGGCAGCCAGGCACCCTGAAGGGTGGACACCCAACGCAAATTGCTCAGACCGACTCTTAGTGGCGGATGGTTTCGCGGTAGCGCTTGGCTGACATTCCGGTGGTGCGTTTGAAGGCGATGCAGAAGCTGTTGATGCTTTGGTAGCCGCACATCTTGGCCAGGGTCTCAATCTTGTTGCCGGATTCCGCGAGAAATTTTTTGGCGTGTTCGATGCGGACGCGCTGGAGTTCCTGACCGGGTGTGCGCCCGATGTGTTCCAGAAAAGCCTTGTGCATCCCGCGCCGGGACATGGCGGCCACAGCCACCAGGTCCTTGACGCAAATGGGCTCGTGACTGTGTTCCCAGATGTAGCGCAGGCTTTTAGCCACGCCCTTGTGCTTGATCGCGAGAATGTCGCTGCTCCGGCGTACGACCACGCCCTTGGCGGGCACGCGAATGGGGTCCTTGGGCGACGGTTCCCCGCGCATCAGTGAATCCAGCAATTCGGCTCCGCGATAACCCAGCGTTTCCAGATTGGTGTCTATGCTCGAAATGGGGATGTGCATGGCATCCGGCGCCAGAAGATAATTCTCCGCGCCGACAATCGCCACCTGCTCGGGGATGGTGATGCCCAGGCTTTCGCAGGATTCCAGAACGTCCACGGCCAGTTGATCGTTGGCGGCAAAAACGGCCAGGGGTTTTGGCGCCCGTTTCATTTCCGCCACCAGCCATTTGCGCTTGCGCCGCCATTCCTCGCGCCCGGCGGCAAAATCCGGTGACCGGTGCCAGCGCAGCCAGGCGCACTCGTGTCCGGTCACGGCCAGCGCGGCGCAAAACCCCTTGCCGCGTTCCTCGTAGGACCAGTTGTCGGCATCGCTGTAAAACATGAAGTTGCTG
>CAYPSF010000034.1:0-32391 GCA_964413165.1 uncultured Bifidobacteriaceae bacterium | reverse complement strand
CGACGGATGAGGCTTTTGCAGAGCCCTGCCTTACCACTTGGCTACCCCGCCATACGGAATTCCCAAGCTAATTTCGATTTGCACCCGGGGCAAGTTCAATCGGCAAAATCCAGCTTGTGCCGCCGGGCCCAAAGTTCCTTCGGTTTGAAGATTCCCGCCGGCGTAATGATGCCCGTGATCAAATCCGGCGGCGTCACGTCAAATCCCGGATTCCGCGCCCCGCTGGTCGGATTCGCCACGCGGACATAAACTCGTCGCGCCGATTGCTGATTGGGAATTGCGGATTGCGAAGCTGAAATCGTGCCCCAAGCGCCCAGTACTTCGCTTTCGTGTCGCTCTTCGATCGGGATGTCAAAACCGCGCTTTAACTTCCAGTCAATGGTCGAAAGTGGAATCGCCACGTAAAACGGGATGTCGTGCCGCTTGGCCAGCACGGCCTTGGTGTAAGTGCCGATTTTGTTGGCCACCTCGCCGGTGTGTCCCAGCGTGCGGTCGCTGCCCACAATGACGAGGTCAATTTCGCCACGCTGCATCAGGTGCCCGGCGGCGTTGTCGGCAATGACCTGGTGCGAAATCTTCTGCTGGGCAAGTTCCCACGCGGTGAGCGTTGCCCCTTGCGAACGCGGCCGCGTTTCGTCGCAGAACACGTGAAATTTTTTGCCCTGCGCCTGCGCGGCGTACAGCGGCGCGGTGGCGGTCCCGATGTCCACGCACGCCAGCCAGCCGGCGTTGCAATGGGTCAAAATCGTCATGCCACTGCGAATCAGCCGGGCCCCGTATCGCCCGATGGCTTCGCAATGTCGCACACTTTCGCCGGCAAATTCCTCGGCAGCGGCAAGGGCGAGAAGCTGTTGCTCCTGGATGGTTTTTCCGGTGCGCATCACGGCCCGGACCCGGTTCATGGCGTTGACCGGGTCAACGGCAGTGGGGCGCGCGGCTTTCAGTGTTTGATAAACGAGTTCGAGGTGCCGGCGGAATTTTACCCGGTCCTGGCCGGCAAAGGCCAGAGCCCCCTGCGCCAGGCCATAGGCGGCGGTGGCGGCGATGGCGGGCGCGCCCCGCACGACCATGTCCCGGATGGCCCCGGCAGTGGCGCGGAAGTCTTCGGTGGTGACGATCCTGAATTCGTGCGGGAGGAGCCGTTGTTCGACGAGCAGCACGGTGTTATGCGTGCGGTCGAAGGCGACGGTGCGGTGGTGCTGCGTATGACCGCGGACGCTGACATTCATAAATTCGTTAAATCGTCAAACCTTTGAACCGTTGAACCGTTTTAACGATTCAACCGCGCGCGTTTCAACGAACCTGGATTTTCATCCGGCGGATTTTGGCTTCGATGGTGCGGTAAACGGGTTGCTGGCGGAGCTGGCGCAGGTCGGGATCCCGGGCCAGCCAGCGAAAGTCGCGGTAGCCGAGTTGCAAGGCCCTTTCCAGCGCGAGCACGGCACGGTCGAACTGTTCGGTGAGCGAGTAACTGCAGGCCAGATTGTAAAAAACCAGCGGGCTGCGCGGTTCCAGCCGGGCGAGACGTTCGTCCACCTTGAGGCCCTCGACGTAGCGGCCGCGCTGGGTATAGTGGTCGCCCAGCAATTGCAGCGCATCCACAAAATCAGGATCGCGGCGGACGAGCCCCTCCATGAACTCGATTTTGGTATCGAGGTCGCGCTGGGTGGCGCGGCTCAGTTTTTTTCTGGAACTGCTTTTGACCGGCATACAACGAAGGCAGTTTTTCGAAGTGGCTGCTCCAAGTCAAGCGGGTGTGTAAAATTTTTATGGAATCTAGCGGTGCATTGTTACAAAACTGTGGCAAAATTTTCCGCAGCATTATGAAAGCTTTTGTCACCGGTGCCTCGGGCTTTATCGGGTCGAACCTGGCCCGCGAACTCGTCGCCCGGGGACACCGGGTGAGGGCATTGTTGCGGCCGGAGGCCAATGAGCGCGCGCTGGCCGGGGTCGCCTTTGAGCGCGTGACCGGTGACGTGCTCGACCGGAAATTGCTGGAGCGCGAAATCGAAGGCTGCGATTGGTGCTTTCATGTGGCGGCCAGTTATCATTTGTGGATGAGCGACTACGCGCCGATGTATGCGGTCAATGTCGAAGGCACCCGCAATGTCCTCGAAGCCGCCGGCAAGGTCGGCTGCCGGCGCATCGTCTATACCAGCACGGTCGGTTGCGTTGGCCTTCCCAAAATGGTGAAAGGACAATGGGTGCCCACTACGGAACTGGATTCGGTTGCCAACGACCAGCTGAACAATCACTACAAATGCTCGAAATGGCAGGCGGAATGCCTGGCGGTAAAACTCGTGCGCGACGGTCTTCCCGTCATCATCGTCAATCCCACCGCCCCCGTCGGGCCGTACGACGTGAGACCGACGCCCACCGGTCAGGTCATCCTGGATTTTCTGAACCACAAACTGCCGGCGTACCTCGACACCGGATTGAACTGGGTGCACGTGCGCGACGTGGCCGCGGGACATATTCTCGCGGCGGAGAAGGGGGAGATTGGCGAACGTTACATTTTGGGCAACAAGGAAGGCAACTGGACGATGCAGGAGACCCTGGGCACGTTGGAGGAAATCACCGGCATTCCGGTGCCGAAGCGGAAAATTCCCTACCGGATCGCGCTGGCGGCGGCGCACGTGGACGAAATGATTTCCTTTTTCACCGGCAAACCACCCCAGGCGCCGCTGGCGGGTGTGCGCATGGCCCGGTACAAAATGTGGTTCAATCCGGCCAAGGCCATCCGCGTGTTGCAAATGCCGCAGACACCGCCCAAACAGGCGTTCGCCGACGCCGTGGAATGGTTTCGGGCGAACGGATATGTGAAGTAAAAGGGGCGGCCGGTTGGCAGACGCAAATAATGCATTGGGTTTGGCAAAACATGGCTTGCCATCCCCTCAACCTTGTGAAAAATTTCACGATCTATGGCACATGTCAAACTGCACATTCCGGGACCGGTCGAAGTCAGCGAAAAGACCTTCAAGGCCTTTTGCTCGCCGATGATCGGCCATCGCGGCCAGGGGTTCAAAGACCTGTACGCAAAAATCCAGCCGCAACTCCAGCAACTGCTTTACACCAAACAACTTGTTTATATTTCCACCTCCTCGGCCTGGGGCGTGATGGAAGGCGCCATCCGTAATCTCGTCGCCAAAAAGGTTTTGAACTGCATGTGCGGGGCGTTTTCGGACAAATGGTTCGATGTGTCCAAGCGCTGCGGCAAGGGCGCCGAGGCGTTGCAGGTGGAATGGGGTTCGCCGATCCGCGCGGAGGCCGTGGACAAAAAACTCGCCACCGGCCAGTTCGACGCGTTGACCCTGATTCACAACGAAACCTCGACCGGGGTGATGAGCCCGCTGGCCGAGATTGCCGGGCTCAAGAAAAAATATCCCGATGTGATGTTCATCGTGGACGCGGTCAGTTCGCTGACGGCAACGAAGATTGAATTCGATGCGCTGGGCATCGATGTGTTGCTGGCCGGAACGCAAAAGGCATTTGCCCTGCCTCCGGGCACGGCGGTATTCACCTGTTCCCCGGCGGCGCTGGCCAAGGCGGCGCTGGCCAAGGACCGGGGATACTATTTCGACTTTGTGGAATTCCAGAAGAACGCCGAGCAAAGCATGACGCCGAGCACGCCGAGCATCGGCCACGTTTATGCCCTGGCCTCGAAGCTCGAAGATATTTTTGCCGAAGGGCTGGAAAACCGTTACGCGCGCCACAAAAAACTGGCTGAACTGACGCGCGCCTGGGCGGCCAAACACGGTTTCACGCTGTTCCCGGAAAAGGGATTTGAATCGGTTACGCTGACCTGCGTGAACAACGGCGCGAAACCCGGCAGCCGGGCCGTGGACGTGGCAAAATTGCAGAAGCTGGTCAAGGACCAGGGTTTCCTGATCGATGGTGGTTATGGGAAGATCAAGGGCACGACCTTCCGCATCTCCAACATGGGTGACGAGACCGAGGCGACCATGAACCAGCTTTACGTTGCGCTCGACAAGGGCATGGCCCAACTCTAAACGACGCATTATTTCGTTCTCGACCGGCAATCCGCAACCGCGGGTTGCCGGTTTTGCTTTTCGTTTGGCGCGGGTGCGGCAAGATGGCGCCGTGCCAACCGGCTACTGTCTGGTCTATCTGCGCAACGGCGCGCGTTCCATCCGTTCGCTGGCCGAAGCCGAGACGTTCCATCCGGTGATCGGCCCGGTGGCGGAAGCCGAGGCGCTTTACGTCCGGCAATTGCGCCTGGCGGAACGCGTCCAGGCAACGCCCGGTGAATTTGTAATCTGGGACGTCGGTCTGGGGGCGGCGGCCAATGCGCTGACGGCCATCCGGCTCATCCGGGAAAGTTTGCGGGGCGAACCGGCAAAACTCCGGATTGTCAGTTTCGATCATACCGGCGCCGCGGCGGCGTTCGCGCTCGCCCACGGCGCGGAACTCGGTTACCTGGCCGGTTTTGAAACGCCTTTGGCCGAACTGATCGCCCGGCGGCAGACCTGCTTTTCCAACGCCGGCCTCACCGTTGATTGGTCGCTCGAGCTCGGTGATTTTCCGGCATGGCTGAGGCAAAGTCCGGAGCACCGATCTCCGAATCGACGTGAATCGGAGTTCGGCGCTCCAATCCCGCACGCCATTTTATTTGACCCGTATTCACCGAAGAAAAATCCGGCGATGTGGATGGTGCCGTTGTTTGCCGGTTTGTTTCGCCGGCTTGACCCGCAACGTCCGTGTGCGCTGGCCAATTACACCCGGAGCACGATGGCCCGGGTGACCATGTTGCTGGGGGGGTTCTTCGTGGGCGTGGGACATCCCTCGGGCTTGAAGGAGGAAACCACCGTGGCGGCCAACCGGAGGGACCTGCTCGCCGAGCCGCTGGACCGTCGTTGGCTCGAGCGCGCCAAACGTTCTCACAGCGCGGAGCCACTGAGCGGGCCGGTTTACCGGACAGCACCATTATCACCGGAATCGATTGAACGATTGCAGCAACATCCGCAATTCAGCTGAACCAGCCGGCCGGGGCCATTAAAATCAGGCCAATTTTTGAAATCTCCATTGTGCGCCGGGGCAGGGGTAAAGCCCATTTGGATAATCTGCGCTTGCGTCATGGGCGGGATGCGCGAAACTACCGAGCATCATGGCGCAAGAGCAGTTGGAACAATCGGATACCGGCCGGGAGCGGTCGCGATTGCCCCGCTGGGTGAGCATCGTGGTCGTGGGACGCAATCCCAGGGCAACGCTGGTCCGCGTCACCGTTTTAGTGGTCACCTGCCTCATTGTTTTCAATTTTGTTCTGTTGCCTATTCGCGTCGAAGGCATCAGCATGCTGCCGACCTACAAAGACCATTCGATTAATTTCATAAACCGGCTCGCCTATCTCCGGCATGAACCTCAGCGCGGCGACATCGTCAGCATCCGCCTGGCCGGCCTGCATGTGATGTATTTGAAGCGCATCATCGGTTTGCCGGGGGAAACCGTCGCCTTCGAAAACGGTCGCGTGGTGATCAACGGTGAGGTGTTGGACGAGCCGTATGAGAAGACCGCTTGTGACTGGAATCGTCCGCCGGTCAAACTCGGCCCGGACGAATATTTTGTTGTCGGCGACAACCGCACCATGCCAAAGGAATTGCATCAATTTGGCGAAACATCGCGCGACCGTATTCTCGGCAAATTGATTTTATGAAAATTGTTTTGCGCATCGTGCTGGCTGCCGCGCTGGTGGCGTTGGGTGTCTGGCTGTGGACGGTTCTGTTTCCCAGCCCGGAAAAAGTCATCCGCCGGCGCCTGATCGAACTTGCGCATACCGCCTCGGTTTCTATCAGTGATGGCGACCTGGTCCGGCTGGCAGCTGCGCGCCGGCTGGCCAGTTTTTTTTCCACCAATGTCGAGGTGAACCTGGAACTGTCCGGATTACCCCACCAGAACATCATGGATCGCGATCAAATCACCCAGGCGGCCCTGATCGCCCATACGCGAACGGTCAAATTTCCCGATATCAGCGTGACAGTGGCCCCGGGCAAACAGTCAGCCACGGCCGATCTGACCGTGGAAGCGGAGATTTCCGGCGAGCAAGGGCTGGTGGTGCAGGAAATGAAATTCACCCTGAGAAAAATCGACGGCGAGTGGTTGATTGTCCGCGTCGATACCGTCCGCACCCTTTCCCGGGGCCGGCAAATCTACCCCCGCCATTTTAAACTTTGCACCGTGGCGGGCTCCTTTCATAGTTGACGCATGAACGTTTTTGTCACCGGCGGTGCCGGGTATATCGGTTCCGTCTGCACGGAAGAACTGCTCCAGGCCGGCCACCAGGTGACGGTTTATGACAACCTCACCGAAGGCCACCGTTCGGCCGTGGATGGCCGCGCGACATTTGTGTTGGGCAAACCGGAGGAACCCGGCGACGTCCTGCGCGCGGTCAAGGCCGCGAAGCCCGACGCCATCATGCATTTCGCCGCCAACGCGCTCGTTGGCGAATCCATGACGGACCCCAAAAAGTATTTTCATAACAACGTCGTCAACGGCCTCAAGCTGCTCGATGCCGCCGTCGAATGCGGTGTCAAAAAATTCGTCTTCAGCTCCACCTGCGCCACCTACGGGCCGCCCGAACGCGTGCCGATGACCGAGGATCTGCCGCAACGGCCCATCAATCCCTACGGCGAGTCCAAGCTGATGTTCGAGAAAATCCTGCTGTGGTACCGGCAGATTTACCGGCTGGAATTCATTGCGCTCCGCTATTTCAACGCCGCCGGCGCCAGCGAACAGTTTGGCGAACATCACCGCATCGAGACGCATCTCATTCCCAATGTGCTCTTCGTGGCCCAGGGACGGAAGCCCCAGTGCGAGATTTACGGCACGGATTACCCGACGCCCGACGGCACGTGCATCCGCGATTACATCCATATCGCCGACCTGGCGCAGGCGCACATGCTTGGCCTGCAACCCGGGAAGACCGGGTTTTATAACCTGGGCAACGGGGACGGCTATTCCGTGAAACAGGTCATCCAGACCTGCGAAAAGGTGAGCGGCAAAAAAATTCCGACCATCGAGAAGCCCCGCCGGCCGGGTGACCCGCCCCGGCTGGTGGCATCCGCAGAAAAGGCCGTTCGCGAACTGGGCTGGAAACCGAAATATCCGAGACTCGAGGACATTGTGGTGACGGCCTGGGCCTGGCACAAAAAGCACCCGGACGGATATCCGGATTAACGGGCGAAGACACCGCTTCTCACTGGTTCACGTTTGGCCTCAGCCGGGTTTCAATTCATGGAATTCGTGCCGAAGACCGGCTACGGTCCCCGGCGCAAGCGATATACCCGCATTTGCCGGCCGGCGGCGCCGGGATCGATGAAGTTGGTTGTCACAAAGATTCCATTGGTGCCGGTGACAATCGCCGGGCTGCAGTCGCTGAAACTGTTCGTTCCGCCCAGGCCATTGGCCGCTTGCAGCACATTGGTCCAGCCGCCTGGCGAAACCCAGTTCACTGAAACATTGGTGCCCTGGGGCAAAATCCCGGTGACCCGGAACACATTGGCCAAGGCATCCATCTGCCAGAGTTCGGAGCCGTGCAGGCCGTCGCTGGCCTGCAGCATATAGCTGTTCCGGAAAGGCGAAATCGGTGCCGGTATCAGGCCGCTGGCAACGGGGCCCGGATTCAGATCTGCCACCAGGGAAAAGTTGGTTCCGTCATACCGCCAGAATTCCATACCGGTGATGCCGTCGTCGGCCAGGAAGTACAGGTAATCGTTGAACGTAAACACGTTCAAACCGCCGTTAGCAAAGTTCGAGACCCGGGTGAGATTGGTTCCATCGCAACTCCAGAGCTGAAAGCTGTTGCCACTGGTGCCATGCACTCCGTCATAGGCGGTAAAATAGGCCAGATTGTGATAGACGGCCTGGAAGAGGGGGGTGGCATTGGTGTTGAAAGCGTTGACCTCGCCCAAAAAGGTAAAATTAGTGCCGTCGTATTTCCAGGGCTCGAAATCGGTGCCGCTGGTCGCCGCGGCCATGTACAGTGCACCGTTGTAGACCAGGAGACCGTTGATCGTGTTGAGAATCATGGTGCCAATCCGGGTGACATTGGTGCCGTCGTATTTGAAAAGCCCGTGGCCGGCGGGGTCGCTGGCCATGAAATAGAGCGCGTTGTTGAAGACCGTCAACAACAAGGGATTGGAATCAATGCTGCCGGGAAAAATGTCCGACACGAGCGTCATATTGGTACCGTCGCTCTTCCAGAGTTCGCTTCCATGGCTGGAGTCCCGGCCGTTGAAATAGATGGCGTTGTTGAACACTTTCATTTCGCCCACGCTGCTCGGCAGGGGAGTGCCTGACAGGGAGGTAAAGTTCGTGCCGTCAAATTTTCGCGTCCCGAAATACCCGGCGCCGTTGAAAAGGACGATGCCGTTGGCGCCAGACGGAGCGATGGTGGTGCTGACGACAGTGACGTTGGTGCCGTCGTATTTGTAGAAATAGTTGTTGGCGGCGTTGTTGGTTGGGAAAGCAGCGAAATAATATGCGTTATTGAAGGCGATGCCGCCGAAGGGGCTGGAACTGGCGGTCCCCGGGTTGATGTCGAGGGCGCGTGAAACGGTGGAGCCATCGTATTGCCACAATTCCCGGTCCCCGCTCCCGTCGGTGGCGACAAAATAGAGCTTTCCGTTATACACGTTCAAGACGTTGGCGGTGGAACCGCTGCTGCCGGGATTGATATCGGCCACCTGGGAAGCATTGACGCCGTCAAACTTCCATAGTTCAGCGCCGGTGCTGCCGTCAGTCGCGTCAAAATAAAGCGCGTTATTGAAAACGCACAGGCTCAGAGGATTGGCGTTGCCGCCGAACGGGTTGATTTGCGTCACGCGAGTCGCGCTGAGGCCGTCATATTTCCAGAGTTCGGTGCCGTTGACGCCATCGTTGGCGGAAAAATACAGGGCGTTGTTGAACACGATGAAATTGACGGGGTTGGAACTGGCGCTGGGATTGATATCTGCGGCGAGACCCTGTCCCGACGGGTTATAAAAGAAGAGTTCGGTGCCGACCGAGGGAACTGTGGCCTGGCAGTACAATACGCCGCTGAACACGGTCAGCCCGGAAGGATTGGAGCTGCCGCTGCCCAAATTGAAATCTGCCGCCAGTGAGGCGTTCACGCCATCGTATTGCCATAACTCGACCCCGGCGGTCAGATTGCTGGCGGCAAAAAACAGGTTGCCGTTGTAAACGCAGAAGCTCGACGGATTGGAACTACCCGCGCCCGGATTGATATCCGCCGCCAGGCTGACAGTTGAACCGTCATACTTCCACAGTTCGTTTCCATTGGTCCCGTCGTTGGCCGCGAAATAAAGTGCGTTGCTGAAGACCGTCAGTCCGGACACGCCGAAGCCGCCGGTCGCCGGCCGGATTTCCGTAATTCGCGTCGCGTTGCTGCCATCGTATTTCCACAATTGCACATCAGTGTTGCCGTTGGTGGTGCCCGAACCGCGAAAGTAAATCGCGCCATTGAAGACGACCGGCAAACTGATGATGGAAAAAGCGTTGCCGGGCGACAAATCAGTCACGCGCGTCGCCGTCACGCCGTCGTACTTCCAAAGTTCCGAGCCGTGCGTTCCGTCGCTGGCTGCAAAATAAAGCAGGTTGCTGAAGATCACGAAGCTGCCCGGACTGGAGCCCGACGGAGACAGATTGATATCCGCCACCAGGTGCAAAAATTCTTTTGGCGCCTGTGCGTTGGCATCGGGAATGCCCATCCAGGCTGCGAACAGGGTGAGAGCCCAGAACGGCCAGAACACGTATCGGGACGATTTCATTTTTTCCTTTTCTGTTGCCGCCGGAATTCCGGCAAAGCTGTCGGAAAGCCAGCAGCCTCCATTCAAGTTTCAATGTCGCGGACCTCGCGGTTCTTCAGGGTTACGGGTCCTATGAGACCGGGAAAAGGCAGCAAAAGCAAGTAAAAACAGGGTCCGGACACCAGCCTGGCTGGTCAGCCAGAAAACGGGTTGTTTATTTCAATAGACGTGTAGTTGGCCTTTCCGGACGGGAAGATATTCATTGAAAAACCGGCCGATAATGTTTCCTTTGCCATTATTTAAAATTCAGGCACTTTGGCCGGAAGCAGATTTATGATTGCAGCTATTACTGGATTGATCGCCGGCACCATTCACGTGCTGACGGGTCCGGATCATTTAACGGCCATTGCGCCGCTGGCGGTGCGCCGGCCCCGGGGCGCGTGGGTTCCAGGCCTCCGCTGGGGGCTCGGCCATTCGTCCGGTGTCGTCGTGGTCGGATTGTTGTCGCTGTGGCTGCGTGACAAGTTGCCGGTGGATTTGTTGTCATCGTGGGGCGACCGGATTGTCGGTATGGTCCTCTTTGGCATTGGCCTTTGGGCGTTGCGCCGGGCATCCCGACACAGTGTCCACGCGCATGAACACGAGCATCAAGGCGATCGTCACGTTCATCTCCACGTCCACCACCACCATGCGCGACATGAGCAACCCCGGGCGCATGACCGGCACACGCACGCGGCTTTTGCCATCGGCACGCTGCATGGACTGGCCGGCAGTTCCCATTTGTTGGGCATATTGCCCATGTTGGCCCTGCCGACCCGGACGCAGGCCATCACTTACCTGATCACTTTTGGCGCGGGCACGGTGCTGGCAATGGCAGGATTTTCCTGGGGCATGGGCTGGCTTACCACCCGCTGGGCGACCAACAGCGTGAACATTTATCGCGGATTGATGGGAAGCTGCGCCGTGGCGGCCATGGTGATCGGTTGTATCTGGTTTGCTGGCAAAAGCTGGTAACTGCGGGGTTTTCCCACCGGTTGTGTTCCGACGGCGAATTATTTTTACTTTCCAATCCCGGTCATCCGGTTTATGTTGTACAGACTTCAGGGTTGGTGGCAGACGCGGTTGGCCATGAAATGAAAACTATATTTCTCGTTGAGGACGACGCGGTGGTGGTCAAGGTTTACGGCGCGAAGTTCGAGCGCGAAGGTTTCCACGTCGAGGTGGCGGAAGACGGTCTGGTGGCCATGAAGACCCTGGCGGCGGTGAACCCCGACATCGTGATTCTGGACCTGATGATGCCGAAGCTCAACGGGGTTGATGTCCTCAAATACATCCGTTCCACCCCAATCTTGAAGAAGACCCCGGTGATTATTCTTTCCAACGCGCACATGACCAATCTGGCGCAGGAGGCGGCCGCGGTGGGCGTGGAAAAGGCATTGCTGAAATCGAGTTGCACCCCCAACATGTTGCTCAAGGTCATTAACGATCTCCTCAGCGGGACCGTGTCGGGTGACGACCCGACGCAACGGTTGGCCGTGCCGGCCCCGACGCCGGATAAGCCGCGGTCCTGAATCCAGAATCGGCTTGCCAAACCCCCGGGCCGGTCGGCATTATCCGACATGGCAGTAGCGCGACAGTCCGGCTTCGATGATCCGTTCTACCAACCGGCGGATCAGTTTTTTCCTGCGAACAACAAGCTCGGCCTGACGTTCGATGACATCACACTGGCGACGCTGTATTCGGAAGTCCTCCCGCGGGACACGCAGCTCGACACCACGCTGGCGGAAGACCTGCACCTCAACATCCCGGTCATTTCGTCCGACATGGACACCGTGACCGAATCGCGCATGGCCATTGCCATGGCGGCGAATGGCGGACTGGGCCTCATCCATTACAACCTGCCGGAGCGGCAGCAGCTTTCCGAGGTCAGCCGCGTCAAACATCACGTGCACGGTCTCATCCAGGACCCGGTCACCGTTTCCCCTCACCAGCTGATCGGCGACGTGCTGAAAATGATCGAGGAACGGAAATTTGCGTTCGGCACGTTTCCCGTGGTGGATAAGAAAGGAAAGCTGGTCGGGCTTTTGTCCGGCCACGTGGTCAAGCCGCGTTATGCCAAACGGAAGGTCGCCGACGCCCTCACCCCGCGCGCGCAGGTCCATACCATCAGCCAGAAGGAACTGGGCCGGGACCCGATCGCCCGCGCGGACAAATTTTTCACCGAACACCTCGGCATTCACAAGCTGCTCGTGGTGGACAGCCGGGACCGGTTATGCGGCCTGTTCACGATGAGCGACATCGAGCGGATCACGCAGGAACGCAAGGCGCAGTTCAAACCCGCGCGCGATGCGCATCATCACCTGGTCTGCGGCGCGGCGGTCTCGGCCACCCGCAATGCCTTCGGCGAGCTCGACCGCGAACGCATCCTGAATCATGTCGGCGCGTTGGTGGAGCGAGGGGTGGACGTGGTGGCGGTATCGACCGCGCACGGCCACAGCCGGGGCGTGGGCGATACGGTAAAGGTCCTGCGCGACGCGTTCGCGAAACTGCCCATTATCGCCGGCAACGTGACCAGCGCGGCGGGCGTGGAATATCTGGCCGATTGCGGCGCCAATGCCATCAAGGTGGGGCAGGGGCCGGGTTCCATCTGCACCACGCGCATCGTTGCGGGCGTGGGCATCCCCCAAATGACGGCGCTCTACGTTTGCGCCCGCGCGGCGGCGAAGAAAAAGGTGGCCATTCTCGCCGACGGCGGCATCACCAAATCTGGTGACATCGTGAAGGCGCTGACCCTCTCACAGGCGGTGATTTGCGGCGGTATTTTTGCCGGTTGCAACGAGGCGCCCGGCGACGTCCTGGAAATCGGCGGCAAAATTTACAAGCAGTACCGCGGCATGGGCAGCCTGGCGGCGATGAAGTCCGGTTCGGCGGCGCGCTACGGCCAGCCGACCAATCCGACGCAAAAGGTTGCCGCCGAAGGCATCGAGGCGCTCAAGGAAGCGTGTGGTTCGGTGGACCGGGTGCTGGCGCAGCTCATCGGCGGCATCCAGTCCGGCATGGGTTACCTCGGCGCGGCGAACCTCACACAACTCCGCGACAAGGCGCGTTACATCCGGGTCAGCCCCGCCGGCATGCGCGAAGCCGCCCCGCACGACGTGGTGGAGTTGAAGACGGGGAATTAGGGGAGGTCGGTGGTCAGTGGTCAACAGTCATTCACCCTCGTGATCTTGACCGGTTGATCTCAAACAGGAATTCAATTGCGGAGCAAGGTTATCCAAGATGCTACTTACTACCGACTCGTTTCTAAAACGCAATCGGCTCGTTCAGTTTGCCGCATTGCACGCAGCGTGAACGGTCCACATCCGCGTCGTCGGTGTACACATAGCCGCAGTCTTTGCAGCGGAAGATGCGGTCCTCCGAGTGGGTTGGCCCGAAGCGGCGTCGGCGCATTTCGGAGTAGATCCCGATGACACAGAGCGCGCCCAGTGCCAGCGCCACATAAATCACGATGAGGGCGGCAACGCTCATGGCCCTTTGCGGGTTGAACCGGTAACTCCGATAAACTCCGTTTCCGCGAGCACGCGGCAGAGTCGGTGTTGCGAGCGGGACGTTGAAACGGTGAGCCGGTTCAGCGGCGCACAAAGGCAACGCCCCGGTACTTTAACGGCCGGGTTCATTGGTCGCGGTTACCGGCACGGTGTGCCAATTGAAAATCAGCCGGCCGACGGTCAGGCGCGGCGCCGGCGCAAAGCGCGCGGACCGGGTGAGTTCGAGTGCGCGCTGGTCGGCTTCGTCATACTGGTCGGCCGTGGTAAAACCGCCGTCGGCAGGGAGCAGGACGGCGGAAACGACGTTGCCCGCCGGGTCCACCACCGCCTGCACCTTGCTCGGTGCAATCACACTCTCATACGGCCACGACGGTGGATTAATGGGATCGAGCAATCGCCGTTGCACGAGGTCACCGCCGATCTGCAGTGTGGAAGTTTGCGCGATGACGGGTGCAACGGGGAGCCCGGGCGCGCTGAGTTTCAGCGGCGGTTTCAATTGCAACTCGAAATCCGCAAAACGGTTGGTCTGCATAAATTCGTCGAAAACCGTTCCCAACTCGCCGGCCGGTGAGAGCTGCTCGCCGGCTGGCTCCGTCCAGTGGAACGCGGGCTGGTCCGGGGCGGGCACCGGCACCTGGAGGGCGGACACGTCATCCCGCTGGTGCGGCAGGGCAAAGAGCGTGGGGTCATTGAGCGCGAGCAACCCGCCAGTGTTGTCCGCCAGTTTGAGCATCGGGACATGTTTTACCGGGCGCGGGGCGATGGGGTTGCGCGCGCCGAAGACGAACAACAGCGCGACGTGCGCGGCGAAAACCAGCACGATGAGCATCAACCACCGGCCGTGCGACCACGAGGTCTCGTCGGGCGGCTTCGTTCCCGCCTGGCCGATGGGCGGCGATTCAACGGCGGCAGCGTTCATGGTTCGGCAGGTTCGTTGACGGTGCGGGGCAGGGTGGCCAGCAGCGCGTTCGTGATGTTTGCGTCGCGCGCGAGCAATACCAGGCGAATGAGCCGATCGTAAGTCACGGTCTGGTCGGCGTGAATGACCAGCGTGAGCGGCTCGCGGGATTTGCCGGCGGCGGTTTTGAGGGCGGATTTCAATTTGTCCTCGGTGACAATCTGGTTGGCGAAATAGAACCGGCCCGCGGCATCCAGGGCGACGGCTATCGTCGGTTTGTCCGTGCCGGGCAGGTCGTCCGCCAACGGCGGCTGAATCAGAACGCCGGGGGTGTAAACCAGCCCCCCGAGCATCAGGAAGATCACCAGCAAAAAAAGGACCGTGGCGTACGGCGCCATGTCGAACGGGCCGCGCAACAGCCGGGAATGGCGCGGAAATTTCATGCCCGGAAAAACCTGATCCGGATTTCACGGATTCGTGCAGATTGTTTTTTTGAATGGGTCATGGGGTTGGTCATCAGCGATAATTCGTTCAATCGATGTCCTTATTTGGAGGGCCCGTTCCCGTTTTCGGTGAGGATGTTGACGATTTCGGAGCCGGTGCGCTCCATGTCGAGGACGATTTTGTTGATGCGGCTGACGAGATAGTTGTAGCCGGCGTGGACGGGGATGGCCACCGCGATGCCGGCCGCCGCGCAGATCAGGGATTCCCAGACGCCGATCGAGAGGGTGTTGATGTGCGCGTAAAGGCCATCGGCCTGCAGTTGCATGAAAATCCGGATGAACCCGATGATGGTGCCGAGCAGGCCCAGCAGCGGCGCGATTTGCGCGATGGTTGCCAGCAGATTCAGTTTTTCCTCGAGGCGCGGCACCTCGGTGAGGCCGGCCTCCTCGACCGCCTCGCGCACGCGCTCGCGCCCGCGGTCGCGGTTGAGGATGGCGGTTTTGACGATGCGCGCGACCGGGCCGGGGGTGGCGTCACAAATGGAAATGGCTTCGACGACGTTGTCGCGTTTGAGCACGGTGCGGACGCCGTTGAGGAAGGCGGCGGAATTGATCTGGGCGCGGTGGCAATACAGCACGCGTTCGATGAAGGTGGCGAGGGCGACGGCGGCGGCAAGCATAATCAGCCAGATCACCGGCCCGCCATTGGTCAGAAGCATTGGCATGAAGTTTTTATAGGCGGTCAGGCGACGGGTGACAAGAGGCAAGTGACCGGCTGCGCGCGGCTCCGGCGCCGCTGGCCGGTTACGGGAATGAATTCCCGCCGCGCGCTTCACGTTTTCGGCTTGCTTCCCGCCGGTCGCCAACGAATGCTTCGCCCATGGAAAAACCCGGTGAATTCCGCAAATGGTTCCGAATGCAAAGAACCCTGAATGCTCGCATCGGTGTCAAAACCGACCGCACCTTGGGAAGGAAGGTCGGATGATTATGGCCGTACCCGACGAAAAAGTTCTCGTTTTTCCCCGGTCGCTTTTCGAACAGCTCGGCGTTTTTCAAGGGTTCCGGGCGGAGGTGGATCGTTATTTGCCCATTATCCTCGACAAGAAGAACAACAGTTTTCAGCCCCGCGCCCAGGCGGAGACCAACCCGGACTTCAAGCAGATCATCCCTTACGTGGTGGTCACGGACGGCAAGAGCATCCTGCATTATGTGCGGGGCAAGAAGGCAGGCGAACAACGTTTGGTGGCCAAAGGATCCATCGGCATCGGGGGCCATATCAATGACGAAGATCACTCGCTCTTTGCCGTCGGGTTGCAGGCGTTTCAAGAGGCCGTCGAACGGGAGGTGTGCGAAGAGCTGGCCATTCAGGGTCGCTTCGACGCAAAACCCGTTGGCTTGATCAATGACGATTCCACCGAGGTCGGCCGGGTTCACTTTGGCGTTGTGCACGTGTTGTTCCGGACGCCGGAACAGGCGCGGAAGAAAGAACAGGTCATTACCCAGGTGGAATTTGTTCCCATCGAACAACTCAAGGCGAGGCGTGAGCAGATGGAATCCTGGTCGCAGCTTTGCCTGGATAATATCGACGTGTTGCTGAAGCAGGCAAAACCGGTTTAATCTTACCGTTACATGAGTTGGATTTTCAAAGAGGGGCCGCCCTCGCCACCGGACCCCAAAGCCGCCCGCCGGCGGGCGATGCTTCTGTCGGCGCCATTCGCGCTCATGGGGTTTTTCGCGCTTGTGCTGTTCGTGCATGACGGACTGCTGGGCGGGGGATTGGACAAGCAAAAGAAAATGGGCCTGTTAAGCGTGATGGTGGTATGCCTCGGCTTCCCGCTGCTCATCTTCGGCATCACCGCCAAAAAAAACGCCCTGCGGGCCGCGGCACTGAAATCATCGGATGATGGGAAACCGTGGCTCAAACGGGAAGACTGGGCGGCCGGCCGGATCGTTTCTTCATCGGGCAACTCCCTTATTTTTCTCTGGATTTTCACCCTCGTTTGGTGCGGCATTTCCACCTTCATCACCATCGTGGTGGTTCCGCCGGAATGGCGTCGTGGCAATCACGAGGCGCTCATCGCCTTGCTGTTTCCCGTGGTTGGCTTCGCCATGTTGTTGTTCGCCGGCCGGACAACGCTGGCCTGGCGGCGTTACGGGCAGCCCTTTTTTGAAATGGCCGCGGTCCCCGGCGCGCCGGGCGGCACGCTCGAAGGCCTGATCCAGCTGAACACGCGGCTCCGGCCGGAACACGGCCTGCATTTGCGGTTGAGCTGCATCCGCCGCACCACGAGCGGCGCGGGCAAGGACCGGAACACGAGCGAAAAAATCCTCTGGCAGGATGAAAAGTGGCTGCGGCCGGATTTGCCGGAGCCGGAGGGGCACACCGGCATCCCGGTTTTCTTCCTCGTGCCTGTTGACCAGCCGGAATCCACCGCCGGTCGGGGCGATGGCATACACTGGCTGTTGGAGGCATCCGCCCGCGTGCCGGGACCGAATTTCTCAGCCGCTTTTGAAGTGCCCGTTTTCAAACTGCCCGAAATACCGGAACCGTCCGAAGACCCGACCGCATCCTACCAGATGTCCCTGGACGAAATCCGGCAGCAAATCCATTCCCGCGTCCGGGTCAACGACGTGCCGGGAGGCGGCCGGGAATTCGTGTTTCCCGCTGCGCGCAATCCCGGTTTTGCGTCCGGCGCGACGGTGTTCTGGTTGATTTGGACCGGGGCCGTCGTCTTCATGGTTTGGAAACACGCGCCCCTGGTTTTCCCGCTGGTTTTTGGCGCGATTGATTTGTTGATGACGGCGTTCGCATTTGACCTTTGGTTTCGCCGCAGCCGGGTGGTGGTGACGCCGGCGCAGGTGACGGTTCAAACGGCGTGGTTGGTCCTCAAAAAGGAACGCCAGATTGCCGCCTCCGACATCATCGGCTTTCGCGCGCAGCCCGGCGCTACGGCGGGCCACCAGGCGTATTACGATCTGAAAATCCGCGTTCGCGGCGCCCAGGATTTTGCCACGAGCAAGGCCAGGTATCAGCAAACCGGGCAAATGCCGCCCGTGAAACTCAGCGTGGGCAGCGGTGATGGTTTCACCGCCGCCAACAACATTGCGCACAAGCCCGAAGCCGATTGGCTGGTCCGGGAAATGGCCACGGCGCTGGGGCGTTCGCCGGGATGATAAAAAACTGCTCGGCAACCGCCGCCGACCGGCTAATCTCCCGCTCGCATGGTACGTCCCATCAGAAACCGGTCCATTGGAAAGAATGTCCCTCCGCGCTGGCGCAAGGAGGTTGAGCGCATTCTCATTACCGAAGCCCAGATCGCGCGGCGCATCCGTACGCTGGCGCGTGAAATCGAGCGCGATTTTTACGGACGCGAAATGGTCGTCGTCTCCCTGCTCAACGGCACGGTAATGTTTCTGGCGGATCTAATGCGGCATCTTTCGCTGCCGTTGCGGCTGGATTTCATGGGAGTATCCAGCTACGGCGCGGGCACGGAATCGGGCCAACTGGTCTTCACCAAGGAATTGCGGCTGGACATGCGCGGACGCGATGTGTTGCTGGTGGATGACATCCTGGACACCGGCAAAACCATGAGCCGTGTGCTTCCCAAGCTGCGCGCGCTCAAACCGCGCCGGATCAAGGTTTGCGTGCTGCTCGACAAGCCCGTGCGCCGGGTGGAAAAGGTGAAGGCCGATTACGTGGGGTTTGAAATCCCGGATTTTTTTGTCGTGGGTTACGGCCTCGATTTTGCCGAGCGTTACCGGAACCTGCCGTTCGTCGGGATTTTGTACCCGCACATTTACAAACAAGCCTGTCAACGCGTCAGCGAGGCCTGCGACCACAAATAGCCATGGAACTGAAATGCATCAGCCTGTTCGGATGGGTCACGATGATTGCAGTTGCCTGGATGATTTCCTGCAATCGTAAATTGTTTCCGTGGCGGACAGTGATTTGGGGTATCGGCCTGCAGTTCACCCTGGCCGTGCTGATTTTGAAGATGCCGTGGGGCGGCCTGTTGTTTGAATTTGCCGGCAAGGTGATTCAAAAGCTCATCCAGTTTTCCAACGAGGGCTGCAAGTTCGTTTTCGGCCCGCTGGCGGACGAAGGCTTGCTGGCGGAAAAATTCGGCCCGGGTAATGCGGTGATTTTTGCCGTGCTCGTCATGGGCACCATCATCATCGTCGCGTGCCTTTCGTCGCTGCTTTATCATTGGGGGGTCCTGCAACGCGTGGTGCGCGCCATTGCCTGGGTGATGCGCAAGATCATGCGGACGAGCGGGAGCGAAACGCTTTCCGCTTGCGCCAACATTTTCATGGGTCAGACCGAGGCGCCGCTGATGATCCGGCCCTATGTCCCGCGCCTGACCCGCAGCGAATTGATGACCGTCATGGTCTGCGGCATGGCGCACATCGCCGGTGGCGTCGCCGCGGTTTATGCGGACATGGGCTACCGGGCGGGCTATCACAACACCGCCGGGCATCTGCTGGCGGCCTCGGTGTTGAATTGTCCCGCCGCGCTGCTGATTGCAAAAATCCTGCTGCCGGAGACCGAAATCAGCGAAACCGCCGCCAGCGCGCCGGCGACTGTGCCGCGCACGACGGTCAATTCCATTGACGCCATCTGCCGCGGCGCGGGAGACGGTTTTCATCTGGCGTTGAACGTCATCGCCATGCTCATTGCGTTCATTGCCATGATCGGGCTGGCAAATTATATCATCCAGTACCCGCAGACGCATTTCCTGGGAGTGGCCAATCCCGTCAAATTGCAGACGCTTTTCGGCTGGCTCAACGCGCCGTTCGCCTGGCTCATGGGCGTGCCGGCGCAAGATTGCGTGAACGTCGGGCAAATCCTGGGCGAACGCATCGTGCTGAACGAATTCATCGGTTATCTCGACCTCACTACCAATGCGAAACAACTGGCGCTTGATCCGCGCAGTTTTACCATCGCCACCTATGCGTTGTGCGGGTTCGCGAATTTCTCGAGCATCGCCATCCAGGTGGGCGGCATCGGTTCGCTCGCGCCCGAACGCCGCAGCGAAATGGCCAAAATCGGTTTTCGCGCCATGTGCGGCGGCCTGCTGGCCGCTTACATGACCGCATGCCTCGCGGGATTCCTGCTGTGACCGTATGCCGCTGCATCTGCCGCAACTCACGCGTCGTCAATTTCTGAAACGTGCGGCGCTGGCCGGCGTCGCTGTCGCACTCGCGCCTCAAAGCCATGCCGGGCTGTTCGGTAAATCGCGGGATCCGCACACCTTCGCTTTTTTCTCCGACCCGCACATCGCCGCGGATGTCACGCTGAAACACAGCAATGTCAACATGGCCGGCAATCTCGAAACCTGCCTGCGCGAACTTGCCGCCTGGCCGGTGAAGCCCGCCGCGGTCGTCGTCAACGGCGACCTGGCGTTCACGTCCGGCCGGCCGGAAGATTACGGGGCATTCGGTAACTTGGTTGAGCCGGTCCGCGCCCTCGCCCCGGTGCACCTTTCGCTCGGCAATCACGACGACCGCGAAAATTTCTGGCAGGCATTTCCCCATGACGCGACGAAGTTAAAATCCGTTCCGCAAAAACAGACGGCGATTTTCGGCAGCGACCGCGCGAATTGGTTTCTGCTCGATTCGCTGGATGTCCCCGATACCGCGCCCGGCGAGGTCGGCGCCGCGCAGCTTGACTGGCTGGCGCGCGAGTTGGACTTGCGTCCGGACAAACCAGCCCTGGTCGTTTGCCATCACAACCTGCAGCTGGCGGGCAGCACGACAGGGTTGAAAGATTCGGCGGCCCTTGAGGAAATATTCACGCGGCATCGGCAGGTGAAGGCGTACATTTTCGGCCACACGCATAACTGGCACGTCGAGCAGCACGCCAGCGGAGTACAACTCGTCAACCTGCCGCCGACCGGTTACGTCTTCAAGGAAGGCCGGCCAAGCGGCTGGGTGCGGGCCACGCTCGCCCGGAACGGCGCGGAATTTGAACTGCGCAGCGTTGATCCGCACCATCCCGAACATGCGCAGGTAAAGCAACTCAAGTGGCGTGAGGGTTGAAAGTGCCGGTGGGGCGAGCGTCCTCGCGAGCCGATATTGATTTGAAATCACGAAGCGGCAGCAGCTCGTCAGGAGCCTCGCCCCACCAGTTGGCTGAACCGATTCTTGATTCGCGTTCGCCGGTCGTCTAATCTGCATCCTTGAGTTTTTATGGCATTCCTCAACGACAATTATCTGAAGCTGAAGGCCGGCTATCTTTTCCCCGAAATCGGCCGGCGCGTGACGGCTTTTTGCGACGCCAACCCGGAGGCGGCCAAACGCCTCATCCGTTGCGGCATCGGCGACGTGACCGAGCCGCTGCCGCCCGCCGTCATTACCGCCCTGCATCGGGCGGTGGATGAAATGGGCGTGCGCGAGACCTTCAAAGGCTACGGCCCGGAACAGGGCTATGAATGGCTCCGCGCGGCGATCGCCAAAAATGATTACCGCGACCACGGCTGTGACGTGGCCGACGACGAGATTTTTGTCAGCGACGGCAGCAAATGTGATTCGGGAAACATCCTCGACATCTTCGGCCACAAAAACAAAATCGCCGTCAGCGACCCGGTTTATCCGGTGTACGTGGACACGAACGTGATGGCCGGCCACACCGGCGAAGCCAACGAGGCCGGGGGCTATGCGAAGCTGGTTTACCTGCCGTGCAAACCCGGCAACGGTTTCATTCCCGAGCCGCCCAAGCGGCACGTGGATGTGATTTATCTTTGCTCGCCGAACAACCCGACCGGCGCGGCGGCCAACCGGCCGCAGCTCGAGGCGTGGGTGAAATATGCGCTGGAACACAAGGCCGTCATTTTGTTCGACGCGGCCTACGAGGCATACATCACCGAGCCCAATCTGCCGCACTCGATCTATGAGATTCCCGGTGCGCGCGAGTGCGCCATCGAATTCCGGAGCTGTTCGAAGAACGGCGGCTTCACCGGTGTCCGCTGCGCGTTCACTGTGGTGCCCAAATCGGTCAACGCCCGGACGAAGACCGGCGAATCCCGGCCGTTGCATCCGCTCTGGCTGCGGCGCATGACGACGAAGTTCAACGGGGTGAGTTACATCGTGCAACGCGGTGCGGAGGCGCTTTATTCGTCCGAGGGCAAGGCCCAGGTGCAGGCGCTCATCGGGCATTATCTCGGCAACGCCAAAGTGCTGCGGGACGGCGCGCGGAAAGCCGGGCTGAAGGTTTTCGGCGGCGTGAACGCGCCTTACATCTGGGTGAAAGTGCCGAAGGGCGTCACCAGCTGGCAGGCCTTCGACAAGATTTTAAACGAAGCCAACGTGGTCATCACACCCGGCAGCGGTTTCGGCTCGAAAGGCGAGGGTTACTTCCGCATCAGCGCCTTCAACAGCCGCGCCAACGCCGAGGAAGTCGCGCGCCGGCTGCCGCTGTTGAAGTGGTAAGGGCTGACGTAACCGCGGTCTGCCGACGCGCCGCTACGCGTGGAAATTCGAGGACAAGTCTGATGAATTGCAATTTGTGAACATCGTTGTCTGGTTAACGTGGGCATTGATTCTCGCCCGGCTGGCGGTGGAACTGTGGTTGGCATTCCTCAACCGGCGTCATGTGCTCGCGCATGCGGGTGAACTGCCGCCGGCTTTTCGCGGCATCGTTGACGAACCGACCTACCAAAAATCCGTCGCCTACACCCTGGCCCGGGGCCGGTTGGGAAATATCGAAGACACCTGCAGCACGGTGGTCTTGTTGGTCTTCCTGTCCAGCGGCGTTTTGCCCTGGGCTTTTCAGCATTTCATCCGCGGGCTGGGTCAATCGGCCTGGGCGATGGCGGCGTTCCTGTTTGCGACCGGGCTGGTGATGTCCCTGCCGGGCTGGCCGTTCGATTGGTATGCCCAGTTCCGGCTGGAACAAAAATTCGGGTTCAATAAATCGACGCCACAAATCTGGTGGTCTGACCGGTTGAAAGGACTGTTGCTGGCGATGGCGCTCGGTTACCCGCTGCTGGCGCTCATTTTGAAAATTGTCCAATGGATGGGGGCGTGGTGGTGGCTGGGGGCCTGGGGTGCGATGCTGGGATTTCAACTCCTGATGAGCGTACTCGCGCCGGTTTTGATCCTGCCATTGTTCAACAAATTCACACCGTTGCCGGAAGGCGGCCTGCGCGAACGACTGTTCGAACTGGCGCGGCGGACGCAATTTCGCGCCCAAAGCATCCAGCTCATGGACGGCAGCAAACGTTCAGGCCACTCCAACGCATTCTTCACCGGGTTCGGGCGATTCCGGAAAATCGTGCTGTTCGACACGCTGGTCCAGCAACTGACCGAACCAGAACTGGAAGCGGTGCTGGCGCATGAAATCGGCCACTTCAAGAAGAAGCACATCCCCAAAATGCTGGTTTTCTCGGCGGTGAGCCTGCTCACCGGTTTTTACCTCATTTCCGTCCTGGCCCGGCAGGAATGGTTTTATCGCGCCTTCGGTTTCGAGCCGGGAAATATTGCCCCGGCGTTGCTGTTGTTTGGCCTGCTGGCGGGAACAGTCACGTTCTGGTTTTCCCCGCTGCTCCATTGGTGGTCGCGGCGTTACGAATACGAGGCCGACGCCTTTGCGGCACAAGTGATGAGCGGGGGGTCATCGCTGATCGGCGCGTTGCGAAAGTTGAACGAGAAGAACCTGAGCAACCTTACGCCGCATCCATTCTACAGCGGATTTTACTATTCGCATCCCACCCTGCTGGAACGGGAACAGGCGTTGGCGGGGAAGACGTGACGAGCCGGCCGGTTTCGGGACCCAAAAGTCAGCGACAATAAAATCACGATCGCGCTTTTCTATTGTCGCGAACGATCACGGCTTCCGCGCTTTCAGACGCGTTTGATCTGGCTCAGGATGGTCGGGTCCTTGATTTTAGTATCGTCGGCCAGCAGGAAGGCCTTGCTGAGGATGACCAACAACGTGCGGTCACCCTCGAAGGGAAGGAAGATTTTATCATCGCTTTTGATGGCGGCCCCGCGGTCAGGAACAATGCAAAGATATTGATTGTTCGGTTCCATCTGGATGTTTCCGCTGCCCAGATGAATCCGGTAGGTGCGGAGCGCGCCCCGCACGACCAGAAATTTGTCATCAAAAGAACATTGGCAGGCAATCTTAAGTTTGGGCATGAGCCGCTCCAGCACTTCCTTGCGGGTCCTGGCCGAAGCGTTCAGATTGCCGAACGAGTAACTTTGCCAATACTCGCCGGCTCCCAGAATCTCTCCGTGGTTCTGCCAGGCCGGATCGCCACCAATGCTGCCGACGCCCACAAACAAATCCACATCGCGCATGACTTCCGTGAACACGTTGACCGGAACCTCCGCGAGTGGCAACGGTTCACCCGCGCGAACGAATCGCACCTGATCGGTTGTTAAGTAGACCGCCACACCGGAAGCGGCAAGTTCGCCGGCGGGTTCGACCCAAAATTCTGCCGCCATGTCCCATTGCGGGAGTTCGAGTGTGGGTGTGGCATGAGCATCAAACCCGCCCATGAACGAATATTTCCATCCACGCTGGCCACAAAGCGCGGCGAACTGATGCTGTCCGAGAAAGTGCGCGGCGAAGCGGTTGGAATACGTGGCGGTTGCCAGTTCCGCATCCGTCAAAAGGTAAACCTCGCGGTGCGCCTGCTTGAACGGCTGACAGACTTCGTGCGCTTGCAGCCACTCGCGCCACGCCGCTACAGTCTCCACCGGAAAACCGATCGGATGCCAAAGACGCACACGGGTTTCAGGTGCGAGCCAGTCCAGCGGCTTGCCGTTGATATCCGTTAGCTGGCCGTCGCACCATGCGCCCAGGGCGGTTCGGTCGCCGTGCTTGAAATGCCAGATCAAACGCCGGGTGATGCCGGCCAGCAAGGGTTGATCCAAATACCGTTGACGCCATGATGCCAAATCCCACTCGCGGCCGGTCATCAGCAATCGCTCGATGCGAATCCGCTGAGCGATGAGCATCTTCTCGATGTCTTTGGCAAGTTTCTGAAATTGTTTCAGGTCGGACGCATGATCCCGTTTGACTTCGGCGGGGACGGATTTTAGCCGCTTCCCGCTCGCTTCCGACCATTGGATCAGGGCTGCGCGCGAATCCACAACCTGCAACTCCACCCTATGCCTGCCTATCTGGCGCGCGAGTTTGCCATCGGTCGTCAAACCGAAGGCGGGGACTGACTTTTCTTCAAGGTCGGCCCGGCTTTGGCCCGTGGTTTCCGCCGCCTGGTCCAGGGATTTGCCAATCCGTTTTTTGGCGGTCGGTTGTTTTACGACCTGATCCAGCTTGCTCAGTTCGGCGGCTGATTCCTCGCTGGCCGTGCTGCTCAGGCTGTAAAGGCAGGCATTACCAACGCGCGGACAGCGCGGGCCAAGCCAGCGAACTTTCTTGAAGCAAACTTCCGCAAGCCCGGACAATGCCCGGCTGATTTCGGCATCCGCAAAGCCCGCGCAGCACCAGGCAAGTCCTTTGAGGATCGTGGCGTTACGGTCGGTAATCAGGAGATCCGGGTCGGCTTCCCACTGCGGGTTGGCTGCCTCGCGATGAACCGGGCGGTGCCGCGCAACTAATGGAAACCAATCGAGAACGGTTTTCTTGAAGGCATCTTGGCCAAGCACGGTCACGAATTCTCCGGCCTGGGTCAGCCACTTTTTAGTGGGTTTCGAGGATTCAGCCGTGGTGCAGTGCGCCAGCAATCGGTTCCAGGCGTCGCGTTGCTTTGGCGCGAGCGAACGCAAATCCGCACGCGCTTTTTCCGACCATGCTTCACCGGGTTCAATCTCCGCAGTGCCCGTGCCGCCGAGGAGGGAGCGGATTCGGCCCAGCTCCTGTTGCTCGTCTTTGGGAAGACGGCCCACTTCCATCTTTTTTTGGATGTCCAGCAACCCGGCGCGAACCGGATCCGGCATCGGATGGTTCGTCAGGTACGATTCAAGTAAATCAAGGAAGGATTGTAATGGTGCCCCGGTACGAACATGAAAACCTGCCTGCTCCAGCGGCTGTTTCATTTCCTCCACCAACTCAATCAAGGTGGTCTCATCAACCAACAGGCCTGCCAACCGCTGGAACGCCGCGTTCGGGTCATCCAGTTGCCGCACCTTTTCATAGGCGCCAATTTCGCGCCAGATGCGGGCGGACTCGGCGGCTCTTTTTGGTGGAACGGTCCTGGTGACGAGCAACCGCAACAGTTTTACCAAAGCCTGTTGATGCTCCGGAGGCAAAGGCTTGCCACCCAGCACCTTTTCCACGGCCAGGACAATGCCCAACGGCGGGATGTGTTCTGCAATTTTGTCGCCCAGGGGGCCGCCTGACAGTTTGGCCAGCTCAATCGTCTGTTCAACCGTAAGTTCAAATTCGGTCTGGAACAGGGCGGCGAGCAGCGGCTGTAAACCGTTGATCCGCTTTTCCTCATAGACCCACGCCTGCCAATCTTCATTCCATTGCGGCGCCTTCCAATGCCATGCCACGCGAGCCGCAGCCGCCAGGATCGTTTGTCCCCGTGCGCGTGAATTCCCTTCCAAGAGCTTGCTGCCGGCCGGTAGCTTCACGGGGTCAATCATCCACTCACTTTGATCCTTCGATTCCGACAAATAGGCACTGATCAAGAGATGAATTACTTGCAGCGGATCCTCAGTGTAAATCGGAAAGCTGTCTGGGCCGACGGATTCCGGTTGCCGCCCGGATTTGTGCTCCGCCCACGGAATGGCCATCAGCGACGGGACATAACTGCTGGGATAGAGCTCGGTTTTTTCGATTCGCATTCTTGTCTCGCCGGCAATGGCGATTTTTTTTCCTCACGCTTGCGACCGCGTTTGACAAATTGTGGTTGATGGCAACGGTTATCCGCCCACCAACGGTACGAGTTTCACGAACGACACTTCGGTTTCGATCTTGATCTCGAATTCCTGGTCCAGGCTTTCGGCCTGTTTGTCGCCCACCAGGACAAAGAACCGGTTTCGTTCGAAAGCTTCCAGGGCCCGATCGTATTGTTCCTCCCAGTCGATCTTTCGCTTCGCCTTGAGCTTGTAGCCGTTGAGCACGCGCTCGGCATTGGTCGGTTCAACCAATCCGCGAAAATATTCCGGCTCCTTCAGATTGTAATCCTGCACTTCCTGGTAGATGCGGACGCGGATGAGTTCGCGCACGGTCAATTGTTCCGTCAGGCATTCCAGCGTAAAGGTATTGGTCTTCCGGCCGGAAGCGGTCGCGTCATGGACGGTTAAAGTGCTCATAGGATAAGGTGGAATGCTTGCGCCGGAATTCGGCCGATTTCAAGCCTGAAATCTGAAGTGGTTGCCACCATGCCGGGAAGCCGGACGTCGGAAAGTTGGATTCAGGTGCTTAAAGCGCTTGCATTGTCTGCATTCGAGCGTATTATCACCGGCGTGGCCAGTCGTCATGGATACCATCAATGGCACACCTCGGAAGAAGCACGTCCTGATCGTGGACGATGATATTCAACTCGCCTGGTCCCTGAAAGCAACCCTCGAAAGTGACGGCTACGAGGCAACGATTGTACCCGACGGTGCGCTGGCGTTGAAGTTCGTCAGCGAGCACCACCTGGACGCCGTGGTCTGCGATCTGCAGATGTCGCGAGTGGAAGGCGACCTGTTGCATGCCACAGTGGAGCGCTCAAACCCGTCGCTGGCCCGGCGGTTTATTTTCATCACCGGTTTCGACGGCCATCCGCAATTCCAGAAATTCATGGATACGATTGAATTGCCGGCCTTGTGCAAGCCGGTGGCCCTGGCTGCCTTGCGGGGCGAAGTGGTACGCGTGGCGGAACAGCAATGAGCCGGGCCGGATCGGGGCGCAACTTGACACTGTCCCCACGCAGCATCGCGGAAAGTGGAGCGCCGATCTCCGCATCGGCAAGGTTCGCAGAGAATGTCGGTTCGTGCCGAATCGGAGTTCGGCGCTCCGGGGACAGTGTCAATCTGCGCCCCGGGATAGCGCTGGCAAAATTTCATCATTGCGGGAGGAGTTTGTTCTGGTATCCTGTCCGCTCGATTTCACCGACAATTCAACCGAACAAAATTTATGTCACAGCATCGCAGCCTGCGCGCGGCGTCCACCCTTGGTGGCAAGCGCAATGTCCTCAAGCGCTTCGAGCGCACCGAACTGCTCAAGAAACGCGGCCAGTGGAAGGATGGCGACCGTATTACCGGCCTCCGCAAAACGAAGCCTGAGGTATAATTCGTTGAATTGTTAAACCGTTGAACCGTTGAACCGACGGGGCGCTGAATCTGTTTTAACGATTCAACCATTCAACGATTCAACGCCATGCAGGTTCGCCTTCAAAAATTCCTGGCCGATGCGGGGGTGGCCTCGCGCCGGGCAGGGGAACAAATCATCCTGGCCGGGCGCGTCAACGTCAACGGCCAGCCCGTCCAGCAGCTCGGGACCCGGGTCGATCCGGTCCATGACACGGTGACGGTGGACGGCCGGCCGGTGCGGGCCCGGCGCAAATTATACGTGGCGTTGCACAAACCGGTGGGTTGTGTTTGTTCGGAGCGGGATGAGTTAGGACGTCCGACCATCCATGATTTATTGCCCAAAGAATGGCAAAATCTGCATTCCGTGGGGCGCTTGGATTTTGACAGTGAAGGGTTGATTTTTTTGACCAATGATGGACAATTCGCCCTGTGCCTGACTCACCCGCGCTACGGAATCCTTAAAAAATACGTGGCCACCGTGGAAAACCGGGTGGAAAAGGCCGTTTTGGAACGATTCTTGCAGGGCGTTTGGCACGCAGGTGAAAAGTTGCAAGCCCGGGCGGTTCGACTTATTTCGTCCAGTCGCGCTAAAAGCATGGTGGAACTGGAATTGGGCGAAGGTAAAAACCGAGAAGTACGGCGGATGTTTGAATCGCAGGGGTTGACGGTGAAACGGTTGCAGCGGACGCAGATTGGTAAAATCAAGCTGGGCGAGTTGAAACCGGGCCGTTGGCGAGCATTGACAGAAACCGAGATAAGAACTTTACTTCAGAAAATATGAAAATGAATTGCTGGTTGCTTTTGGGCGCGATGATCACGGCGAACGTGGTTGCGCAGGACAATACAAACGCCTTGCCTCCCATCCCCGCGCCGTCCGCGGCGGTGGCCCCCGCGTCGGGCACGCCCGCGCCGGCCATGGAGTCGGCACCCGCGCCGGCACCCGTCAAAAAGAAAAAAAAGGCTGCGCCGGCCAAACCCATCCATGAGCCGTCGGTCTCGCTCGTTGGCGGCCCGGCGGAAGTCACGGCCAACGTCAACGCCCGCGGCCAGGCCGGCCTCAAGGGCGAAGTCGTCACCCATTTGAAAAAGGGCGAAGCCGTCACGGTTTTGGAGCAGATCAATCTGGACAAGCACAAAGCCAATGAACCGGCGCAATGGGCCAAAATCGCCCTGCCTTCCAGCACGCATGTCTGGGTCAAGTCCTCGTTCATCGATCCCGCGAGCAAGACGGTTTCGACCAAGAAATTGAATTTGCGCGCCGGTCCGGGCGAAAATTTCAGCGTCCTCGGTACCATCGAGCATGGCACGACCGTGAATGAAATCACCAGCAAGGGAGGTTGGACGCAAATCGATCCGCCGGCCAGCACCTACGCCTTTGTCGCCGCCATGTTCTTGAAGCAGGAAGCCCAGGCGGCACCCATGCCTGCGCCCACGCCGGTGGCCGAAACGCAAGCAGCCGCCCAGCCTGCCGCGCCCCAGGCACCGCAGCCGCGGATCGTGTCGCATGAAGGTGTCGTGCGCGCGGTCGGCAGCATCGTCGCGCCGACGAAATACGAATTGTACGACCCGGCGACGGAAGTAAACATCAACTATCTTTACACGACATCACCGAGCCTCGACCTGAGCAAGTATGTCAATATGCGGATCATTGTCACCGGCGAGGAAGCCCTGGACGCGCGTTGGAAAGACACGCCGATGATCAACATCCAGAGCATCCAGGTCATCCAAACCGTTGCCGTTCCCAGAGTCATTTACAAGAGCCCCAGACAGTCGCAACGTCATTGACGATCGTGTTACCCGAGTCCCAGACTCATCATCACAACGTCATTGACGGTCGTGCCGTAGCCGCGCAGATCCAGCGGGAACTGGCGCAGCGCGTTGGTGAATTAAGCAAACGCGGGGTCCGGCCGGGCCTCGTGTTCGTTCGTGTAGGCGAAGATCCGGCGTCCAAGGTCTATGTCGGCCGCAAGGAGAAAGCTTGCGCCGAACTCGGCATCTTTTCCGAAACCCACGTTTTGCCCGGGACGACGGGCGAAGGCGAACTGCTCGCCTTGCTGAAAAAGTTGAATGCCGATCCGCGGCTGCACGGGATCCTGGTCCAGGCGCCCCTGCCGAACCCCATCCGCGAACCGGTGGTCTATGCGACCGTGCTGCCGCAAAAGGACGTGGACGGTTTTCATCCGGTCAACGTCGGCAAATTGATGTTGGGTGACCCGACGGGCTTTCAGCCGTGCACGCCGGCCGGCATTCGCGAATTGCTGGTGCGCTCGGAGGTGAAAACCGACGGGGCGGAAGTGGTGATCCTGGGCCGCGGCAACATTGTCGGCAAACCGATGGCCGCCATGCTGTGCCAGAAGGCGAAAGGCGCGAATGCCACCGTTACCATTTGTCATTCCGGCACGCGTGACCTCCCCGCGCACTGCCGCCGCGCGGATATTTTGATCGCCGCGCTGGGCGTCGCCGGATTTGTGAAGGCCGGCATGGTCAAACCCGGGGCGACGGTCATCGACGTGGGGGTGAACCGGGTGGACGGCAAGCTGGTGGGTGACGTGGATTTTGCCGGGGTGCAGCCGATCGCCGGCAAAATCACGCCGAATCCCGGCGGAGTCGGTCCCATGACCATCGCCCTGCTGATGCAAAACACGGTCCGGGCCGCGGAAATGACGGCGTGAAAAGTAATGTTCCCGATTTAAAAACTAAAAACACAAACATCTGAATCCACATGGAAGCCACTCGAATTCTCCCCGATTTACAAGCCTCGCTGCTGTGCGAGGAGGTGCGCCAGGAAGCCAACGGAAACTTTTTTATCGTCGGCATCATCAATTTTCTTCGCGTGCCGGAACTGCCCATCACGGCCGGACGGCTGTGCGTCTTCAACCGATGGACGGCGGGCATCGGCCAGTTTACGGAAACCATCCGGGTCATCGCGCCCGACCAGACAACGGTGTTGCGCAAGGGGGAAATGAAATTTGAATTGCGCGAGCCGGGGCTGCACTCGACCAATGTCATGGTCTTCGGCCAGATTGAATTCAAGGTGGCCGGAACCTATTTCATCGAAGTGCTGGTGGACGACGTGATGAAGCTCCGCTATCCCGTGCCGCTGGTGCTTGCGCCGCCGCCCAATCAGAATCCTCCGCCGCCCGCGGGACAAAAGACCGCCTGATTTGGACTTGGATGGAAGGGTCCCCTTGCTTGTCGGCCTAGTGCCCCAATGCGACGGAGCGCGGATGTTCCACTCGCAGCAGCCCGAATTGCCGGATCAAGCCCGAATTTCCCGGGATCAACATTGTCGAATGTGCGGCTGAGGCAGCCGTACTCCGGTTCCGATTGTGGAACTTGTGTGCTAACTTCGATCCGATGAATGCGCCCGCTGAATCAACCATTGCGTGGGAGCCGTTCACGCCGCGCGGCGTGGCGGCTTTTGCGGGTGCCCGGCTCAGCCGCCTGTTGCTCGTCCAATTTGTCATCGCGTCACTGGCGGCCGTGGCGGTGGTCTGGTTTTTTTCCGCGGGCTGTTTCCCGACCGTGCGCGCCGCGATCCGGAAGTTGCCCGACACCGGCGCCATCCGTTCCGGCCGGTTGGAGTGGCCCGCCGACCCGCCCCAACTCCTTGCCGAAGGCCGGTTTCTCGCGTTCATCGTCGATCCCCATCACAGCGGCCAGATTCATTCGTCCGCGGACGTGCAAATTGAATTTGGCCGGGAAACCCTCCGCGTGTCTTCGCTGCTCGGCTACACCGAATGGAAGTATCCGTCCGACTGGACGATGGCTTTTAACCGTACGGAACTGGAACCGCTCTGGGGCGCCTGGGAGCCGGAATGGCTGGGAATCATGGTTCTGGCTGTTGCCGCCGGGCTGATGCTGTCGTGGGTGGTGCTGGCGACGATTTATTTTCTGCCGGCCTGGCTCGTTGGTTATTTGACGAACCGCAATTTGGATTTTCGCGGCAGTTGGAAGCTGGCGGGGGCGGCGCTGCTGCCGGGCGCGTTGTTGCTGACCGCCGCCGTTGTGCTTTTCGCCCTGGCGGTGCTCGATCTGGTCCAGTTTTGTTTCTGCTTCGGAGCGCACTTCGTGCTGGGCTGGGTTTATGTGTTTCTCAGCCAGCTTTTTTTGCCCCGGATGAATTCCCGGTCGCCCACGAGCAACCCGTTCAGTCCGCCGCACGTTCGTTGACACAGGCATCCGGTGTCTTTAGCCTGCGCCCATGTCGAAACTGCCGTTTGAACTTCTGCTGGCCTTGCGTTACCTGCGGCCCAAACGGACGTTTGTTTCCATCATTACGCTCATTTCCATCATCGGCGTCGCTCTCGGCGTCGCCGTGCTCATCATCGTCATCAGCGTCATGAGCGGGTTCGACCACGACCTGCGTGAAAAAATCCTCGGCTTCAACTCGCACCTCCAGGTCTTCAGCAGCAACAGCAGCCGGTCGCTGTCGGACTACGCCCGGGTGGCCAATGTCATCGCGTCCAATAAAAACGTGCGCGGTGTTTCCCCGCTGGTGATTGGCAAGGTGCTGGTGGAAACGCAGG